>JBEAQE010000009.1:0-27298 GCA_041164065.1 Bacteroidota bacterium
CACCTCCGAAGCCTCCGAAACCGCCTCCACCGAAGCCGCCGCTGCCACCAAATCCACCGCCACGGTGTCCGCCGCCCATGGTATAGCCGCTGCCAAAGCCCCACCAGAAGGGGCCCATGCCACCGCGGTAACCGCGACCTCCACCGCCGCCTCCATTTCTGAAGTACGAAACAGCAAGTAGTATCAAGATGATGAGGCCGATCGGGAACTTACGTTTACCGCTTTTCGTGCTTCGGCCGCCTTTACCTTCATAGGTTCCTGCGAGCACCTTCATGATGGCAGTCGTTCCGCGGTCCAGCCCGGCTGCATAATCCCCGGCTTTGAACGCAGGAATGATCTCGTTTTCGATGATCATGCGACTCACTGCATCTGTCAGGTAGGGCTCCAGCCCATAGCCGTTCTGAATGCTGATTTCACGATCGCTAGCGGCAAGTAGAATCAAACATCCATTGTCTTTCCCGGCCTGGCCGATCTTCCACTGCTCGGCAAGCTCAGCGGTAAACAGATTAATCTCGTCCCCACCGGTGCTTTCAATGACCACAATGGCAATCTGCGTAGACGTTGTGTCAGCATAGTCGAGCAGCTTGTTCTCGAGGTAACGCACTTCTCCGCGACTCAATACGCCCACGGCGTCAGTCACCAGTTTTTTAGGCGCGGGCCAATTCTCCTTTGCACCCGTATACTGCCCAAAACCCGTCACGGTCGATAATAAAAGCAGAAGGGTCGCTATATATTTCATGAATCGTCCCATTAGCCCTTCGATATTTCGTTGGACAATTCATTTTCGTCGTCATGCCGACGCGGGAAGTATTGACCCAATGCCTCTCCGGCCATGCGTACACCGGCAATGAGCCCTTCTGAGAAGTGACTTTGCTTAAACTCCGCGATTACCGTAGCGACGATATCATTCCAAAACCCTTCCGGAACCTTTTGGTAGATGCCTTCACCAGCCCATAAGGCTAAGACGCGATCCTCCACGGCCAAATAAAACAGTACACCGTTCTTCTCAGCGGTTTTATGCATGTCGAGCTTCCCAAAAACGGTCTTCGCCCGCTGCTCACCGGTTTTTTCACCCGTTGATTTTTCGATGTGAATTCGAATTTCTCCCGAGGTTTGTAATTCAGCGTATTCAATAGCCTTTACGAGTTCAGCCTCCTGTGCTTCACTTAATATGGATCGTACGTAACCACTCATACTAGAACGATACCGTTGGGGCCTCGGAAGCGCTTTCTTCTGCCTCGAAGTAGCCTTTTTTCTCAAATCCAAAGGCGCCCGCAATCAAGGTCTTTGGGAATTTGCGAATAGTAGCGTTGTATGATTTAATGCTTTCGTTGAATTTATTCCGTTCCACGGCAATTCTATTCTCAGTGCCTTCCAGCTGGCTTTGCAAAGCGAGGAAGTTTTGATTGGCCTTCAAATCCGGGTAGCGCTCCACAGTAACCATCAAACGACTCAAAGCCCCGCTGAGTTGGTTTTGGGCTGCTTGGAAATTAGCAATAGCCTCTGGGGTGAGCTCGTCAGCATTTACATTAATACCCGTGGCCTTCGAACGGGCTTCGATTATACCAGTCAAGGTTTCTTGCTCGAAATCAGCGTAGCCTTTTACGGTGTTCACAAGGTTGGGGATAAGGTCTGCACGACGCTGATAAGCGGTTTCGACCTGGGCCCATTTGCCGTTAGTTTCTTCGTCTAGGTTGACTAGTCCATTGTAAGCGCCAATGGTCCAGCCCACAAGAGCAACTACTACGCCTAGAACGACGAGTAGGGTAATGGTTGATTTTTTCATGATATTTATTAGGGATTAAGAATCAACGCGCATGGTGCGTAGAATTTTTTGCAATTCGTCTTTAACGTAAGCTAATTTTTGGATCACTTCGACATGATTTACCGCCTCTTTTTTATGGCCGTCAAGGTGTTTTTTTGCTCCTTCAATAGTATAGCCACGGTCCTTCACCAGGTGGTGAATGGTAGCAATCAGACGGATATTGTCTTGCGAATACTTCCGTTTTCCTGCGTCGGTCTTTTTAGGAGCGAGTTGTCTAAACTCCTTCTCCCAATAGCGAAGGTTGGAGGTGTTGATATCGAACATTTTTGCTACTTCACCGATGGTGTAGTACATCTTGTCGAGTTGGGGTAGTTGAATGCTATCGGTCATACTTTAAAAGTACATCGATTTCTCCAAAGTGGCCAAAGTTGGATTCGCAAAAATTAATCGAAACTCTGATTAGAATGGCTACTCAACTCGAGCATGTTTTCGTACTCCTCTGGACTGAGGTCGTTAAAGAAATAGTTGATCGGGTTGATCTTGCGGCCGTCTTTGATGATCTCATAATGCAAGTGCGGTGCGGTAGAACGTCCCGTAGAACCTATATAACCGATGATGTCGCCGCGCTTTACTCGTGAACCGCGGGAAACGTCTACTTTACTCATGTGTGCGTAGAGGGTCTGATAGCCGTAGCCATGATCGATAATGATGTGGTTTCCGTATCCCGACCTGCTGCGCTTGTACTCTATTACTCGGCCATCGCCAGTTGCGTAGATAGGTGTTCCAGTAGGAGCAGAGAAATCAGTGCCCCAGTGCATTTTACGCACTTTGTAGATTGGGTGGATTCGGTAGCCATAGCCCGAAGCCATTTTTTTCAAATTCTTGTTTGCAACCGGTTGAATAGCCGGAATGGAGGCCAGCATTTTTTCTTTGTTGCGGGCCATCTCAACCACATCATCAAAGCTTTTGGTCTGCACATAGGCACGCTTAGAAATCTGGTCAAGTTTTTTGCGAGTGTCAATGAGCAACTCTGAGTTTGCAAATCCTTCAAGGTTCTGGTAGCGCTTAGCTCCACCGAAGCCGGCACTTCGAACTTCGGAAGGAATTGGTCCCGCTTCGAAAATAGAACGGTAGATCTCGTCGTCCCGCTTCTCGATATCCTCAAGAACGGCAGACAGCTGTTCCAATTTTCCGTTCATAAGCTCGTACTGGATAACCATATTGTCCAATTCACGCTGCAAACGGCGATCCTTGGGCGATTCGAAAAATGCATCACCTACGAGGTAGAAAACCACACCAAATGCCGCCGCCGCGAAACTGAATAACAGCCCACTGCGAACCTTGTGTTTCCAACTGCGCTCTATCTTTTTGTATGAGAGCGTTTTAGAATCGTACGTGTATTTTACTTTAGCCATCCTTTGTGCGTTACTTTTGCTAAGACGCAATATCAACGCGAATATTGTGCCACAAAGAAAAGAAATTCGAAAAACACCTAAATATTCCCACTTAGGGATTTTTACACAAGTATGCTGACTTCTAAGGAAATACGCCGAAAATTCTTGCAATTCTTCGAGGAGAAAGGACATGAAATCGTGGCTTCTGCGCCCGTGGTCAATAAAAATGACCCCACCCTCATGTTCATTAATGCCGGTATGAATCCGTTCAAGGATTTGTTTTTAGGCAATGGACAGGCGAAAAATCCGCGTATTGCAGATACTCAAAAGTGTCTCCGTGTAAGCGGTAAGCACAATGATTTGGATGAAGTAGGGCATGATACCTACCACCATACTCTGTTTGAGATGTTGGGGAACTGGTCCATAGGGGATTACTTCAAAACCGATGCGATTAATTGGGCTTGGGAACTCCTCACGGAAGTCTATGGATTGGAAAAAGACCGTTTGTATGTAACCGTTTTCGGTGGTGATAGCGGAGATCAAATGCCGCGTGACAACGAGGCAGCGGAATTGTGGGGTGCACACGTTCCTCAAGATAGAATCATCGACGGAAGTAAGAAAGATAATTTCTGGGAGATGGGTGAGACCGGTCCTTGTGGTCCTTGTTCGGAAATTCACATCGATTTGCGCAGTGACGAAGAACGCGTAAAGGTTGATGGGAAGTCTCTCGTTAATATGGATCATCCACAGGTGGTAGAGATCTGGAACCTTGTGTTCATGCAGTTTAATCGCAAGGCCGATGGTTCTTTGGAAAACCTCCCTGCTCAGCACATCGACACCGGTATGGGTTTCGAACGTTTGTGTATGGCCCTTCAAGGCAAGCAGAGCAACTATGATACGGACGTGTTTACGCCATTACTCAATCGTATTTCGGCCATTAGTGGTATTGCTTACGGGAAAGAGGAGAAGACCGATATCGCCCAACGCGTTATTGCGGACCATATTCGTGCAGTGGCTTTTGCCATTGCTGACGGACAGTTGCCAGCAAGTTCAGGAGCGGGTTATGTTATCCGCCGTATTCTTCGCCGCGCCATTCGCTATGGGTTTAGCTACCTCGATTTAAAAGAACCGTTTATGTTCAAGCTCGTGGCGACGTTGGAAGATCAAATGGGTGAGTTTTTCCCAGAGATCAAGAGCCAGCGCGCTTTGGTTGAGAAGGTGATCGAAGAGGAGGAGCAGAGCTTCTTGAAAACCCTGGCGCAAGGTCTAGCTAAACTTGAAGACTTCTTGGCGGAAGATGCCAAGGTGTTGGACGGAAAGCGCGCTTTTGAATTGTACGATACTTACGGATTCCCAATTGATTTGACCGAGCTCATCATGCGTGAGAACAGCCGTACCGTGGATATGGCTGCATTTACTGAAGAGATGACGGCACAAAAGGAGCGTTCTCGCGCGGCAACAAAACTCAGCACAGACGATTGGGTTGTGCTGGTTGATGATGATGTAGAAGAATTTGTGGGTTATGACCACACGACTGCCTCGGTGAAGGTGGTGCGCTATCGCAAGGTGAGTGCGAATAAGAAAAGCTTTTACCAGTTGGTGTTGAACCTCACTCCGTTCTATCCGGAAGGTGGTGGCCAGGTTGGCGACACGGGAGTTTTGGTGCAGGGCGAAGTGGAATTGGTTATTACGGATACGAAGAAGGAAAATGGAGTAATCGTTCATTTCTGTGATGCGCTACCTGATAGCCTCGAAGGTCACTGGGAAGCGCGTGTAAGTGCTAGTGAGCGTCGTGAAACGGCGAAGAATCACAGTGCTACACACTTGATGCATGAGGCGCTACGCGAGGTGCTGGGAACACATGTGGAGCAGAAAGGGTCTTTGGTGAATTCGGATTATCTCCGTTTTGATTTCTCTCATTTCCAAAAGATGTCAGACGAGGATATTGCAGCCGTAGAAGCAAAGGTGAACGAGCGTATACAAGCGAATTTCCCGTTGGAAGAGTACCGCAACATCCCGATCGATGAGGCCCGTGAGATGGGTGCGATGATGCTCTTTGGTGAGAAGTACGGAGATACTGTGCGTGCCATCAAATTCGGTTCGTCTATCGAACTTTGTGGTGGTATTCACGTGCCGGCTACGGGTAGCATTGGTCTGTTCAAGATTACCAGTGAAGGCGCCGTGGCGGCTGGTGTTCGTCGTGTGGAAGCTGTGACCGGAATGGGGGCATTGAAGTACATCGAAGAGAAATTGGCCACTCTAGCGCAAACAGCGGCCGTTTTGAAGAATCCGCAAGATCTTGCTGCGGCTGTGAGCCAGCTCAAGGACAAGGAGGCGGCGGCTCAGAAAGAGGTCGAAGCCTTGCGTAAGGAGAAGGCGTTGGGTGCTGTGAAGGATTTGGAAAATAATGCAGAGGCTTACGGTCCCGCTCGTGCCATCGTTGCAAGAACCTCTATGGACAATGGTAGCGTTAAGGATATAGTTTTCAAGCTCAAATCAACACCGAATACACTGGTGGTTTTTGCGAACCAATTCGAAGGAAAGCCAACAATCAGCATCGGTGTGAGTGATGACCTTGTCGCTGCTCATGGTTGGCATGCAGGCAATGCTGTACGTGCGCTTGCACAGCACATCCAGGGTGGAGGCGGTGGAGCACCTGCCTTCGCGACTGCTGGAGGTAAAAACCCTGAAGGATTAGACAAGGTTCTCAACGATTGGAAAAATCATTTCGCTCTATGATGAAGAAGTTAATTTTGACCGTCGCTGTGTTGGGTGCATTAAGCGCCACCGCTCAGCGTACAGATGATCCGATCGAATATTTTACAGACGATAAAGTAAGCGATACGCGTTTCAGCGTTCAGGCAGCCTACAGCCCCATGTATTCATTCCGTCGTTTGGCTTTCTATGAGCCTGTGACCAACGGTACGGAGCTCTTCAATATGCTTGATGAAAAAGGCGGCGGTGTTTATGGACAGCGCTACGGTATGAATTTTTACTACGAGCTCAATCCAACCTTCCACCTCGGTGTAGGTTTCAATCAGGAGCACGGCGGTTTCCTTTCGCGCAGTTTCGCTGTTTTTGATCAAAATGCCCTGTTTCAGGATACCCTCGGGACCTTTGATGCGAAAACGACGTATTCGTCTTTGAACATCCCGATTCAAATGGTTTTCCAGACGCAAATGACCGACATCTGGGCATTGCAGGTTATTCCTTCCTATGATTTGATGTTTATCCAAAAACTGGATCGGAATTGGGTCGGTGAAGGTATTCCGGCCTATGCTACGGGTGCCGCTGATGGCGTTTTAGGAACCTTGTACCAGCGCGGTGGTGACCAAACACAATACGCCTCCGGCTTTAACGGAAGCATTGGTTTCGCCTTGGGGAGCGAGTTTACCATTGCAAACAACCTCGCCTTAATCGTTCGTGGCGAATTTCGCCTAGGTCTCCTACCCGTGAGCACAGGTGACGCGGGGCTTCGCGAAGTTCCTTACGCAACCGGTGGTATGTTCGGGTTCCGTTACTACCTCTAACAGTGGAAAAAGTTTACTCATAAAAAAAGCCCGGGCAACGCCCGGGCTTTTTGCTTGAAATCGAATAATATTATTCAGCGCTTGCGCTGTCCGCTGCCTCTTCAGTTGCTTCACTCTGGCTTGGCGCTTCACGATTGTCGTTGAGCAATTCCACCATACGCTCGGTGATGTCGAAGTCGGTGTTGGCATAAAGTAATTGGCCACCTTCTTCGTAAAGTAGGATGAAATCGAGGTTGAGTTCCACTTTCAATACATCGATGGCTTTGTTCATGTCTTCTTTAAGCATCAGCCCGAGTTCGCCTTGCTTCATTGCAAGTTGCTGTTGAGCCGCTTGCTCGCGCTGCATGTACTGTTGTTGAACGCGCATGAGGTCCGCTTCATTGGCCTCGCGCTGACGCTGGCTCATCTTTGGCGCTTCCTGCTGGTACAACGCAATATTTTCCTGCAAGCTCTGCTGACGACGGCTGAGGTCTGCGACGAGCTCTTCTTCTTCTTGGGCCAATTCCTCACTCAACTCCTGGAAGTACGTGTACTGGTTTTGCAAAGAGTCGATACGTACATAAGCCATACGGACACCCTTATCCGTATTCTCAACTGCAGAAGGTTGCTGACAAGCAACCATGGTTACCGCTGCCAAAGCAGCTAAAACGAGTTTTTTCATTTTAAAATTCTAGGTTGTTCAATACATTTTCATCCACCAGCACTGGCAGCGTCACCTTCAATCCCGGTGTGCGTTCCATCTCGCGCTGGATAGCGAATATAGCTTCTTTATTTCTTGCCCAACTGCGGCGTGCGATACCATTATTGACATCGTACAATAGCATATTCTCAAGACGACGATCGGCATCATCTGATCCGTCCAACAACATGCCGAATCCGCCATTGATTACCTCGCCCCAGCCAACGCCTCCACCATTGTGAATACTCACCCAGGTTGCCCCGCGGAAGCTGTCCCCGATGACGTTCTGTATGGCCATATCCGCCGTAAAGCTCGATCCGTCATAGATATTCGAGGTCTCACGGTATGGACTATCCGTTCCACTGACATCGTGGTGATCTCTTCCCAATACTACAGGGCCGATCTCACCAGCTGCAATGGCTTTGTTGAATGCACGAGCAATCTCAATACGGCCTTCGCTATCCGCATATAAAATACGCGCTTGTGAGCCCACAACGAGTTTGTTCGCCTTGGCTCCTTTGATCCAACGGATATTATCGTCCATCTGTTGCTTGATCTCCTCCGGTGCCTTGGCCATTAAGCGCTCCAAAACCTCTTGTGCGATGGCATCGGTCTTGTCCAAATCTTCAGGATTTCCGGAAGCACATACCCATCGGAACGGACCGAAGCCGTAATCGAAGCACATCGGCCCCATAATGTCCTGAACATAACTTGGATAGCGGAAGTGCTCTCCGTCCTCAGCCATGATTTCTGCTCCGGCGCGTGAGCTTTCCAATAAGAAGGCATTCCCGTAATCAAAGAAGTACATGCCTTTTTCCACCAAGGCATTCACGGCCTTCACGTGGTTTTTCAAGGTACTTTGAATGCGCTTTTTAAATTCGTCTGGGTTGGCTGCCATCATCTCATTCGCCTCCTCATAACTCATGCCCTGTGGGTAATATCCACCGGCCCACGGATTGTGTAAGGAAGTTTGGTCAGATCCCAGGTCCACATGAACATTACGTTCAACCATGCGTTCCCACAGGTCTACAATGTTCCCGATATAGGCGATACTGTGTGGCTCTTTCTTCGCTTGGAATTCTTGAGCGAGGTCAATGGCTTGATCCACATCTTCAGTGATGCTGTCTACCCAACCTTGTTCGTGACGCTTGTATGCAGCTTTTGGGTTTATTTCTGCGGTGATGCTAACTACCCCGGCGATGTTTCCAGCTTTAGGCTGAGCACCTGACATTCCGCCCAGACCCGCAGTAACAAACAGCTTACCTTCGGGTCCGCCCAGGCTTTTCATACGAGCCGCATTCAGCACTGTGATAGTCGTGCCATGAACGATCCCTTGCGGGCCGATGTACATGTATGATCCAGCGGTCATTTGTCCATATTGCGTCACACCGAGGGCATTAAATTTCTCCCAATCGTCCGGCTTGCTGTAGTTCGGAATCATCATTCCGTTGGTCACCACCACGCGTGGCGCATCTTTGTGCGAGGGAAACAATCCCATAGGATGTCCGCTGTACATATGAAGACTTTGATCCTCGGTCATTTCGCTGAGGTACTTCATAGTCAGGAGGTATTGTGCCCAATTCTGGAATACAGCGCCGTTACCACCATAAGTGATCAATTCCTCCGGATGCTGTGCCACCGCAGGATCCAGGTTGTTCTGAATCATCAACATGATGGCCGCCGCCTGCTTCGATTTCGCGGGGTACTCTTCAATCCCGCGAGCATACATAGGGTATGCCGGCTTAAATCGATACATATAAATGCGTCCATATTCCTTCAGCTCAGCAAGGAACTCCGTGGCCAATTCCGCATGCCACTCCACCGGGAAATAACGCAACGCATTCTGTAAAGCCAATCGTTTCTCATCTTCAGTCAAGATATCCTTGCGTTTCGGTGCACGGTTCACATCCGTCGGTACCTCGCGCTTATGCGGCAAGACCTTGGGAATACCCGTTACAATGGCTTGTTGAAATTCTGTAAGCATGGTCAGTTCTATTTTTTGATTCTGTGGGTTTTCTTATCGAACCCATAAGGACAATGCTTGCACCCGCTCTGGCAGCAATAGCCGCGTTTGAGGTGGTACTTTTCTGTAAAAACAATGAACCCCTCTGGCGATCGGTAAAAATCCTCCGGGTCCAATTCCTTCTTAAACATCACTGTCATTTTGGGTCCCCCAAAGGTAAAGAACAACGCTCAATACCTGAAGTTCATTCCCACCTTCATCCCCCGAGTCCTATCTTCGCTGTGGATAATCAAAGAATAGTCGCTATGTCCTTCAAGCTTCCCTCACCATACGAGCCGCTCGACCTCCTTCCCGGAGTCGATTTGTGGATAAAGCGAGACGACCTCATTCATCCCGTAGTCTCTGGCAACAAATGGCGTAAACTAAAAGGGTTTTTCCAAACAGCAGATCCTTCTCTACCAGTCCTTACCTTCGGGGGAGCCTATTCAAATCACCTACCAGCCGCAGCTTTTGCCTTGAAGCACTTCGGCTACGCGGGTATTGCGGTCGTGCGTGGTGAAGAGTTAGCCGTGGATGATAACGCGGTGCTTCGGTACTGCGTTTCTCAAGGGATGAAAGTGCATTTTGCTTCCCGCTCAGAGTACCGCGAGTTGCGTGAACGTGGTTGGGAACCCACCCCAGAACAACGCGCTCGATGGGCGCTCACCGACGTTCAAATATTGCCGGAAGGTGGGGCTGGTGAACAAGCACGATCGGGCACGGGGGAGATCTGGAGTGAAATTGCTGCAATTCATATCCCTAATCATTTAGTTATTGCTTCGGGAACTGGGACTACAGTTAGAGGTATCATTTCCGAAATGCCTACGAGATGCCTTACGCAAGTGCATGTGGTCAGTGCCGTTCGCGGAGCACACAGGGAGGAAACTCTAGTAAAGATGTTGGCCGAGGAGAAGAACATAAAGCTTCAATGGATTGATGAGGTTGCCTTTGGTGGTTTTGGGAAAGGCAGAGCTGAATTGGCGCCTCTTGCAATGCGCTTCACGGAGCAGACTCAAATCCCAATCGAATTGAACTATAATGCAAAGGTTTGGGCATACCTACAAAAGCAAAATTGGAATGGGCGTGTTTGCTGGGTGCATACTGGAATAAACGCGCCTCAGATTCGAGGTGCATCTTGAAAAAATGGTAGCCTAAAGCCGAATTATTTCACCGTAGCGTAGCGCTCAAGTACGGCCTTCTCGACCTCCGTGCTGTCCCATTTATCGGCTATACCTTCCATGTTGAGGATGTCTTCCATGATTCTGTCGTGGCGTTCACCTTCTGCTTTTGCCTCATGGTAGGGGATGTTGGTGAACTTCACTTGTGTGTAGAGCGGTGTCCAAACATCTGGGTGGTTCTTTTGTACTTTTTGCTCGATTTTCTTACGGAGCTGGAATCGTGGATCAGCAACGAGGTCCCTCATTTCAATGAAGTTTCTTAAAGAAAGATCGACCAACGCATTTCCGGCTGGAACACGAAGTTTAGTATACTCTTCGAGTAGGGCTGGCATGTTTTGGTCGCCACGTTCGTCAAGCAACTCCAAAAAGACTCGAACATCTTCTAATGAGCCGTTCATGCCCTCTCCGTAGAAAGGAACTGTGGCATGGGCAGCATCCCCGATTAGCATCGTATTCCCACCCCAGTGGTAAGGATTACAGCGGATACAGGCCAAGGCTGATGTTGGATTGTTTTCCCATTGCTCCTCTAAATTAGGGATCAGCGGGATAGCGTCTTTGAAGTATTTTTCGAAGTAACGGAGTCCGTCTTTTCCAGTCATGAGGTGGTCTAAGCCAAACTCCCCATCGAATGGTGCGAAAACAGTACCAGTAAATCCATTGTCAGTATTCGCTAGTCCCATCAGCATAAACTCGCGACGTGGCCAGATATGTAGGGCGTCGATGTTTAGTTGTGGGGAACCATCTTCCGCAGCGGGGATATGGATTTCTTTATAGCCACTGGCAATGAAATCTTGACTGTAGTTAAATCGTGGCTGCTTCATCATGATTCCTCGGACTGCAGACCCGGCACCGTCTGCCCCTACGATAAGATCAGCTTTTACGATACATTCGGCACCGTTGTTGTCAAATATTGCCGTTCCGTGGTTAAAGTCAATACCCGTACAGAAATGTTCAAAATAGACACTCACATTTGGCAATGCCTCGGCGAGTTCTACTAGAGTGGTATTCAATTCCGAACGGCTAATGCTATGGATGGCTTTTCCCTCAATACTGTAGGGGAAGTAGCTTTGGTTGCCTTCCAGATCATGGATTTGGCGTCCAAAAGCAGGAACCACAATTTTTCGAATCGCTTCCTCAATCCCGGCATAAGCAAAGGCGGTCCAGCCTCGGTGGCTCACGACCAAATTTATCGAACGTCCGCTGAGGTAATTCGCTTTTCGAGGATCAGGTCTTTTCTCGAATACTTCAACTTGGTATCCTTTTATCCCCATAGCGTAAGCCATGTAAGAACCTGCCAATCCCGCTCCAACGATAACAATTTTCTTCATGCTTATTATTTATGGTTCTTTAGATAGTGCAGGAGTGTTTCACCAAACCCTCGAATATCTTCAAAGCTATTGTACAATGGTACAGGGGCCATACGAATAACGTTAGGTTCGCGCCAGTCTACAATAATTCCTTCGGACATTAGATAGTCAAAAAGATCCTTACCGTGTCCGTGTACTAAAACTGAAATTTGAGCTCCGCGCTCGGTTTTAGGTGTGATGATCTCAAGATCGCACTGAGTTTCAGCAGCGATATAATCCAAGACCTCCTGGAGGTAGGCTGTTAACTCCAAACTCTTTGCACGGAGATTATCAAACCCCGCTTTTTCAAACATGTCCAGACTCGCTCTCACAGGAGCCATTGCCATGACGGGCACGTTCGATAATTGCCAAGCCTCGGCCGTTGGAATGGGCTCGAACTCCGGTGGCATAGCAAAGCGCGTGCTTTTCTCATGGCCCCACCAACCCTCAAAACGTGGTATGTCTTTGAGGCCATGGTGGCGTTCATGAACAAAATAGCCGGCGGTCGCTCCTGGACCGGAATTGATGTATTTATAATGACACCATGCGGCGAAATCAACACCCCAATCGTGTAGGTGCAGCTCAACATTTCCCGCGCCGTGGGCTAAATCCCATCCTACAGTAATGCCCTTGGCCTTGGCATGGGCAGTCAACTCTTCCATGGCCATAACTTGACCAGTGTAGTAGTTTACTCCACCAATCATCATCAGTGCTATCTGATCGCCATGTGCGTCGATTGCCGCTTTAAAATCCTCTTTGCGAATATGATGCTCGCCCTCCCGGGGTCCTACCTCAATGAGGTGTTCCGCAGGATCCAGACCGTGAAAACGAAGTTGAGAGACTAAGGCATATTGGTCCGAAGGGAAGGCTTTAGCCTCGCACAAAATCTTTGTACGCTTTCCTTCAGGACGGAAAAAGCTGACCATCAATAAATGTAAATTGTTAGTCAATGAGCCCATTACCACAACCTCCTCCGGTTTTGCGCCTACAAGTTTTGAGAGGCTATCGCTGAAAAATTCGTGGTACGGCATCCAAGGACGGCGCGCGTGGAAATGACCTTCGACACCCCAATTTTTCCAATCTTCAAGCTCTTCGTCGAGGTAGGTTTTTGCGTTTTTCGGCTGAAGTCCAAGACTGTTTCCTGTGAAGTAGCGTGTTTTCTTCCCGTCGATAACAGGGATGTGAAATTCTTCGCGCAAATACCCTAGTGCATCTGCAGCGTCTTTGGATGCGGCGAAGGCCGGATCAAGTACGTTCATATTCTTAGTATTCGGGTCCCTAAAGGTAGGGCAAAAGCCACACGATTCCCAAGAGCAAATACGGGAATCCCTCTATGAGGAGGCTGAAGTAAAGGTCCCCCATTTTTTCATTGGCCAGCAACAGAACCGTTGCAAAGAAGAAGAAGGTTAAAAACATAATCCCGCTGTCTAGACCGAAGACCATGGGGTAGAAGGCGAAGCTGATCCACAAAAAGGCATTGGCAAAAAATGCTGCGTTGCGAGGTCCGAAGACGTGGGGAAGGGTTTTTAGATCTGAGGAATCAATTCTTGCGTCGCGAATATCGAAGGGGATGGTAAGTGCAGCGGTCCAAAAAAATCGTTCGATGAAGATGGGCCAGAATTGGTTACCAGAGATAATAGCGGGAATACCGGCAGTTATATAAGCCCAGGTGACAGCTATTATGAATAGTTTCATTCCAGGAATAGAGCGCAGTCCTCCGCCAAATTTCGGAAAGAGTCGTGGCAATGGATATAGCATAGCTATGGCTCCGGCAATGAGATAATGAACTAGTGCGTAGTGAGGGCCGATGCTACTCAAACTAAGAGTTGAAATGCCCGCGCCAATAATCATGCTGAGCACCGTCGTTTGCGGCATTCTCTTGCGCCATGAAGTGATTTTTGAGATTTCCTCAGCGTCGGAGGGTCCCTCGAAAAAACGAGCAAAGCCATAGAATATAAGGGTAAGTCCACCGTTGAAAACGGCAAAGCTAGGCCCTGAGTATTGCAAAACACTTTCGCTAACTAGCGTTAGTGCCCATACAGCGCCGGCTACCCAAAAATTTGCGTAGACCGCAGCACGTATTAACCCAATGATAGTGTTGATAACAGGGTGGAAATTTCTCATAATTCTCGCTGCCCCAAAGTAGCAAAAGTTAGCCAACTGTGATGTAATTTTGCCGGACATTAAAAGAACCACAAATGAAGCGCAACTCCTTTGCTTTTAGACACATTGGCCCCAAGGCAGCTGAAACAGCAGAAATGCTATCAGTTATTGGTGCGCCCTCGGTCGATGCTTTAATCGATCAAACCGTACCTGCCGCCATCCGTTCAACGAAACCGATGGATCTTAGTCCGGCGATGACTGAGAGCGAGTTTATGGAACATATCTCAGAACTCAGTGCCATGAACAGTGTGTACAAAACGTACATAGGAATGGGTTACCACCCTACGGTATTGCCTAGTGTGGTTCAGAGAAACATATTTGAAAATCCAGGATGGTACACGGCCTACACTCCGTACCAAGCTGAGATTGCTCAGGGACGTTTGGAGGCTTTGATGAACTATCAGACCATGATGGTTGATTTGACCGGTATGGAGCTTGCAAACGCTTCGTTGTTGGACGAGGCAACGGCGGTTGCTGAGGCGATGAATATGTTCTATGGAGCAATGTCCCGCGAAAAGAAGAAGGCTGGAGCGAACAAGTTCTTTGTGGATGAGAATACTTTTCCACAGAGTATATCCTTGTTGCGTACGCGTACTGAGCCAATCGGGGTGGAATTAGTATTTGGAGATTACAAGACTTTTGAGGCTAGTGAGGAGTTCTTTGGCGCCTTGGTCCAATTCCCGAACGCCGACGGATCGATCGAAGATTACCGCGACTTCGCTGCAAAATGTAATGCCGGTGAAGTACAGCTCGTCGTTGCTGCCGATCCTATGGCCCTCGTCTTGTTGACGCCTCCAGGATCTTGGGGTGCGGATGCCGTAGTGGGTACTACTCAACGTTTTGGTATTCCAATGGGCTATGGTGGTCCTCACGCGGCCTACTTCGCCACGAAGGAAAGCTACAAACGCTTCATCCCAGGTCGTATTATCGGCCGTACCATAGATACTGACGGTAGCCCTGCTTTGCGTATGGCGTTGCAGACACGTGAACAACACATTAAACGCGACAAGGCAACCTCAAATATTTGTACGGCTCAAGTTTTATTGGCTGTAATGGCGGGTGCTTATGGTGTTTACCACGGTCCAGAGGGGTTGAAGCTCATCGCGAATACAATCCACGAGCGCACAAGCATGTTGAATGATGCAGTGGTGGCTATGGGTATGAAACAACTCAATGCTGGCTTCTTCGATACCTTGAAGATTGAATTGAACAATGCCAACGGTTCCCTAGTAAAGGAATTGAGCGAGGCTGCAGAAATTAACTTCCGCTATTTCGACGAAAAAACCATTGGTATTTCGTTGAATGAAACGACAACGGAAAGTGATGTTGCAGAAATTATTGCTGTTTTGGCTGAGGCTGAGAAGGTGAGCTTGGTGGAATTGGGCGATACCGAAGTAAAAATTCCTTCAGCACTTGTACGCACAGAAGAATTCATGACGCACGAGGTATTCAATAAATACCACAGTGAAACAGACATGATGCGCTACCTGAAATATTTGGAGCGTAAGGATCTTGCATTGAACCATAGCATGATTTCGTTGGGATCGTGTACCATGAAACTCAATGCGGCTTCAGAAATGATTCCATTGTCGATGGGGTCATGGAATGCCTTGCATCCATTTGTTCCGGTTGATCAAGCTACTGGTTACCAAACTGTGATAGAGGCGCTTGAAAAAGATCTTGCTGAAATCACTGGTTTTGATGCTACTTCATTGCAGCCTAACTCGGGTGCACAAGGAGAGTACGCAGGACTCATGGTTATTCGTGCATACCACCAAGCAAACGGTGATCACCACAGAAACATTGCCCTTATCCCATCTTCTGCTCACGGTACGAATCCTGCATCAGCGGTTATGGCTGGTATGAAAGTAGTCGTGGTTGCTTGTGACGAAATGGGGAATATCGATGTTAATGATCTTCGTGAGAAGGCTGAGAAACACAGCGAAAACCTTTCTTCATTGATGGTTACCTATCCTTCAACTCATGGGGTGTTTGAGGCGAGCATTAAGGAGATTACAGAGATCATCCACCAGCACGGTGGTCAGGTTTATATGGACGGGGCGAATATGAATGCACAGGTGGGATTGACTTCACCAGGGTTGATCGGTGCCGATGTATGTCACTTGAACCTTCATAAGACCTTTGCTATTCCACATGGTGGTGGTGGTCCAGGTATGGGGCCTATCTGTTGTAAGGCTCACCTTGCACCGTTCCTTCCTAAACATGATGTTGTTGAAATGGGAGGTTCACAGGGAATAAGCAGCATCTCTGCAGCACCTTGGGGTTCGGCTTTGATCTTGTTGATTAGCTACGCCTACATCAAGATGTTAGGTAATGAAGGATTGACAGATTCTACCAAATACGCCATTTTGAACGCGAATTACATTAAGGAGCGTCTAGCAGGTGCATTTGATGTACTGTACTCTGGCGAGAATGGTCGTTGCGCCCACGAAATGATCCTCGATTGTCGTCCGTTTAAACGAGATGCAGGAATCGAAGTGACCGATATCGCTAAGCGATTAATGGACTATGGCTTCCATGCTCCGACTGTAAGTTTCCCAGTAGCGGGTACCGTGATGGTGGAACCTACCGAGAGTGAAAGCAAGGATGAGCTCGACCGCTTCTGTGATGCCATGCTGAGTATCCGTCAGGAGATTAACAGTGTTCAAGCTGGTGATTTGGATCCTTCAGATAACATGTTGAAGAACGCTCCTCATACCCAGGCAATGATTACTGCCGATACATGGGAATTCTCATACAGCAGATCGGCCGCGGCTTTCCCACTTGCATTTGTGGCAGAGAATAAGTTCTGGCCATCAGTACGTCGTGTAGACGACGCCTATGGTGATCGTAACCTTGTATGTACGTGTGAACCTATTGAAAGCTACATGGAAGAAGCCGAAGCTTAAGATTAGATTTTTTCAACTCGAAGCTATGCGACGAGTATAAATAGAAAGCCCCCAGTTACACAATGTAGCTGGGGGCTTTTAATATGATCTTTTTTGATGTACTTACCTCGCTAAGGCGCGGATATCGCTGCCCGAAGGACTTTGGAAAAGACGCAGGTCAAAGTGACGCGTCGCAGCATAGAGGTGGTCGAAAATGTCGGCCATCGTGCTTTCGTACTTCGCCCAATCCGTGGTATTCACGAAACAGTATACTTCTATGGGTAAGCCGTGTTCTGTCGGTTGGAGTTGACGCACTAGTAGGGTAAAGTCACCGCGGACACTTTCGTGACTGCGTAAGTAGAACTCGATGTATTTACGGTAGAGTCCAATGTTCGTTTGACGTCGACCATTGAGTAATGAGGCGCCACGAATACTCTTTTGAGCATTTGAAATATCAATCTCTTCCTGACGAATTTTCATGAACTCATTAATGAGATCGATTTCTTTTAGACTATCCTGTAGTCCTTCGTCTAGGTGTCTGATTGAGCTAATGTCAATATCGATATTGCGTTTGATGCGTCGAGCACCTTCCTCCGCCATACCTCGCCAATTCACGAAACTATCGGATACAAAGGCAGTAGCGGGAACGGTAGAAATCGTTTTATCGAAGTTCTTCACCTTTACGGTGGTGAGGTCGATGCTTACTACATCACCGTCAACGCCAAACTTTGAGAAGGTAATCCAATCGCCGACTTTTACCAGGTCATACATGTGGATTTGAAAATTGGCCAATAATCCTTTGATACTGTCTTGAAAGACCAAGATCAGGATAGCTGTGGTGCCTGCAAAGGCTCCAAGAATAGAACCTGCCTGGATCCCTGTAATGGTTGAAATAGCGGCAATAGCAGCGCCAAAAAAGGCCAATAATCGTATCACCTGGGAGATTGTTTTAGCAGGTGAGTTTACCATGCGCCCCGTTTTGGTCAACCAGTTTTCCAGCGCTCTGAGCGTACGATTAATCAGCGTCACCATCATGAAAATGACATAGAGGGTGATCAGCTTTTGAAGCCATGGGATAGCGCCTGGGACATCATTAAAAACGTATCCCAAACTTTGGTACACTATACCCGCGGGTACGAGATGCGCGATTCCTCGGAACACGCGTTGCTCATAGAAATAGTCGTCCCAAGTAGCTTTGGTGCGCTTCACTAAGGAGTGTATCAATGATAGCAATATCCGTCGCGCGATGAAGTCGGCGAGGAGGCTGATAAGGATGAGTAGCACTAGATCAATTCCGAATGCAACCCATTCCACAAACTCTGGGTTAACCCCGCGGTTCGTTAAAAATTGCGAGGTCCACTTCAGTTTTTCCATTAGAACGGATGAAACATGGTTATGCTATCAAATCTAATGGAAGTTGCTGAGAAATACCCAAGACCAAATATGGTTGTGTCGTCACTACGACGAATGTTTCCTATTTGTGGGCTATAGGGCACACTAAAGAGGCCTCCATTGTTGACGTTGGTGGACATAATAGTGAGGTAGTCGTAAAGCTTCTCGCTCACGCTTCGCGTCTCGAAGACGATGTTGATCAAAGTGTCGCGGTAGACGGTATATGGAGGGCCGAGGAAGTTATATCGTGCGATTTGAGGTCCTTCAGGCGACTGTTCGTCATTGTATAGGTTGATGCTATTTGCTGGGCTAATCTCTGTTTCTTGCGGCTGGAATGGCCCTTGAAGACCGTTGGGTGCATAGATTTTAGTCGTAGCATAGGATTTTACCCAGTAGCTGTTTCCTTTTCCTGCTGGATCGAGGTAAAATATGTATGGTGAATAATAGGCAGAATCTGCATCAGCATAGTAAACGCTATCACCAGTACGGAAATCGAAATAGGTGCTGTCCTCCTCAAGAATTGGGAACAAAGGAGCGATAAGGGAGAGGTGGGGGTTACAGTGATCCAAGGTGCTCTCCCAACTTCCTTCGATACCCTGGTAGCTCGAGGGAACCTCGATTTCTATCCTGTAGTGGTGGTTCCAAATGCTTTGAAAGGCCAATTCCTCATAGCGCCCCGGGGACACCTCAGGAACCAATCCCAATAAAGAGTCGCCATCAAACAAACGGATGGTTGCGCCTTCTACGCGCGTGTCTGCGCCCGTTTCAAGATATGGGCTGCTCACGCGCAAATCAATATAGGTTCCTATGGTATCTACATCTGTAATGGCACCACTCACGCTCAGGGCAGCAGCGCCATCAAAGGCGTCTGTTTTCACTTTGTCGGTTACGTCAGTTTCACACGCGGTGAAACCGAATGCTAGGGTAAGTGCGAGGTAGTAGAATGACTTTTTCATGGCACGCATTAAAATTCTAGGTTGTAGGTAATCATTGGGATGGCAGTTGCAAAGATGCTGAGCTGTGTTGCTTTTGTCTGCCCGGTGGCATTGCCGTTATCATCGAGCACTTCCTCGAAGAAAATGCTAAAGGCGTTGTTGCGGCCGTAGAGGTTGTATACACCCACGTTCCAGCTGCTTTGCCATTCGCGTTCCTTCTTGTTTGGGACCTTTAGATCCATGCTGAGATCTAGGCGATGGTAGGCCGGCGTACGGCTGTTGTTTCGCGTAAGACTAAAGGGGTATAAAATACCTTCGTAAACGCTTCGCGCTTCGGGATAAGTGTAGGGCTTTCCTGTTTGGTATATGAAGCTACCGCTGATACTAATGTTCTTAGCAGCGGCCCAAGCAGCTACAATGGCTAAATCGTGCGGTTTGTCTTGTGCGGCACTATACCATTGACCGAGGTTGATCCATTCGTCCGGAGTTGCGCCGAGATCAACTTGAAGCTGTGAACGGCTGTAGGTGTATGCAATCCAGCCTGTAAGTGCGCCGATTTTTTTGTCCAATTGAACTTCGACACCGTAGCTGCGTCCACGACCTGTCATTAGGTCAACTTCGATATTATCCACGCCCGTCGGTTGTGCACCATTTTTGTAGTCCACAAGGTTGCGCATGCTTTTGTAATAGGTTTCCACGCTCAATTGATATTCACCCTCCTTAAAGTTTCGGTTCACACCAACGGCAACCTGATCAGCCACTCCAGGATCAATGTAGGTTCCCGACGGGCGCCAGGTGTCGATCGGCAGGGAAGAGGTAGTGTTAGAGATAAGGTGAATGTATTGACGCATGCGGTTGTAGCTCAATTTCACGGCACTGTTTTCAGTCGTCTTATAATTCAAGCCGAAGCGTGGCTCTAGTCCTTGTAAACCGTCAAATGCTTTGATGATTTCACCGGAGCCGAAGCTAGTAGTATCAGTGATGAGGTCGTTGCGAACCGTACCGTTGGCTGTTGGGGTATAATTCACAACATCTCGGGCACCTACGTTATAGAAGCTAGAGTAGCGCAATCCACTACGAATGGTCAATCGGTTGTTAACTTTCCAATCGTCCTCGATGTAGACAGCGGGTTCTACTGCGTATTCATTCTGCAATTCGATGCTGACATCAGTGATTGCCGTATCGACAAAGTCAGCTGTTACGCTAAACGGTTCGAAATCGTACACAATGGCTTCTCCACCAAAGTTGATGTTGTGTTTGGTGTTTGGGAAATAACTGAAGGCGAATTTGTTAGCTTGGTTATTGATGTAAGCGATGTTGTCTACTTTGACTGTTGGGAAGTCGAATCCAATGGCATAGTCATAGTCGCTGTAAATCGAGCTCACGTTGAGGAACAACTTATCGTTGATTAAGTAGTTCCAGCGGCCGGTTAGCCCGAGGTTCCCCCAGTTGAATTTCACAAGCCCAGGGACCCCGAAGGCATCTTTACCGTAGTACGCACTGAGGTATAAGCGGCTTTTATCGTTGAATTTGTAGTTGACTTTGGCGTTGAAGTCATAGAAATTGGCCACCAAGCTATTGATGTCGTCATTTTTAGAAAGGCGAAGCAAGAGGTCTTGGTAAGAGCGACGACCGGCCACCATAAAGCTCGCTTTGTCGTTGATGATAGGACCCTCGAACATTAATCGAGAGGAGAGCAGACCAATTCCCATGGTTCCGCCGTATTCTCGCATGTTACCTTCCTTTTGATAAACGTCAAGTACAGAACTCAAACGTCCGCCGTAAGGTGCTGGAATACCACCTTTATATAGGGTAAGATCTCGAACTGCATCGCCATTGAACACAGAGAAGAATCCGAAAATATGTGAGCTGTTGTAAACGGGGGCTTGATCGAGAAGGATAAGGTTTTGATCGGTTTTTCCACCGCGAACGTTAAAGCCTGACGCACCTTCGCCTACCGTCGTAACCCCGGGAAGTAGAGTGATGGAACGGATGACATCGAACTCGCCAAGGAATTGGGGGATGGCCTTAATCTGCTTGGCACTGAGCTGTGTGGTGGACATCTCCGCTTTGTTGAGGTTTTCGTCTAATTTCTTCGCGGTCACTTCGACCTCCATCAACTCGTTGGTGCTTTCACTCAGCTCGAAATCAATTGTCTGGCTGGAGGTGAGTTTGATGGTTTGCTTGATACTTTCGTATCCGATGTAACTAACGGTGAATTCGTAGGTGCCTGCAGGAAGGGTAAGCGAGTAAAACCCGTAAAAGTTGGTTACGGCTCCTTGGTTTTTCTCGTTGACAATAGAGGCGTTGATAAGCTCTTCGCCGGATTTTGAATCCTTGATGTAACCACTAATGGTGACATTTTGAGCGGTGCCGGTTAGAGCAGAGAATAAGGCAATGATTAAAAGCCAATTTTTCATTGTGCGGTTGTTTTACATCTACATAAACCCAAACGAGGGAATTTGTTCCCGCAGAACGCAAGAAATATGCCAATTGGCGTTATGAGAGCTAGTCTTTTAGGATAATTTTAAAACCCAAAATGGTCCCGCTCAAACTGCCGCCGATGACGTTGGCCAGGATAAGGGGGAAGTCTCCGAGGAAGATGCCATAGGTGAGCCAGCACAATTGGCCCGTGAACATCATGATGTACATGGTCATGCTAAGGTGGCTTGTCTGGCGCATCTTGATGATTCTGAAGGCTTGAGGTACAAATGCAGCAGTGGTCAGCACGGCGGCCACTATGCCAATGAGGGAGGCGAAATTCATGGGGCAAAAATACAGTTTACCAGCGTATTAAGATTTTCCGTCCATGGAATTCTGCTTGTTCCCCTGTGGTCCTACTTATTTCCACGGGTGCATCGTCCACCAGCACGATCGCATTTGGAGGAACGGCAGTTTTTACAGACCATATGGACGCGCCTTGTTGATAAAAAAGGAGTTGGTGTTCGTTATCACCTTTTAAATAGGTCACATCTAAAAAGGTTTCTTTATGCCCTTCGCCTATCCGAATTCCTTTGAGTTGTGGATGTTCCCAAGTGGACGGGATGGATAAATCGATAGATATGGAGTGATCTTGTGGATTAGGGTGTACCCCGAAAAATTGGCGAACAATAGGGTAAGCGAAACTATAAATGTTCCAAGCTTGAACCATCATCCCGAAATCCGGGCTGACCTCATACATACTTCCCGGGTGGGCATATCCCCAACTGCGCGACATGCGGTGCAAATAATCCAACGCCTTGTCTGGGCGACCGTAATTGTTCTCCGCAACGGCAGCAACACC
The DNA here is from genome assembly GCA_041164065.1 of Bacteroidota bacterium. GTDB lineage: Bacteria > Bacteroidota > Bacteroidia > Flavobacteriales > Schleiferiaceae > UBA10364. The sequence continues at coordinate 22,556 of JBEAQE010000009.1, forward strand.
GGTTGGCAAGGTCATTACCGCTCCAACATAGGAGAAGGTTTTCTTCCGCTTTGCGAATCCGTCCGAATCCTGACCGGCACTTTCATCGCGATCGATACCGGTGACAAACATCCCGAATGGATTGGTGTACTGGGCGGCTTTATCCAATGCTTTTAGCGCATATTCCTCAGGTGCAAATCCCACTTCCATCGGGGTGTTGACGATCCAGTTATGATGGATGCTGTACGGGTAGGGCGTCGGGGACCAATCTTGTTCATCGATGTCAGGCATGCTGCGAAGCAAATCATCTAGGGCAAGTTTTTTGGTTTGTTCCAATTCCGCCAGAGCCCAGGGTTTGTTCAATTCTTGAGCGCGTTCAATGGCATCTTCGATGAGTTCAATGGCCTGCATAGGTAGTCCGCGAACATCGGCATAGGTGCCTTCGCTTTCAATCCAATAGTGGTCATTAATGTATTTAGTCAACAACGCGGCATGTTTACCAGCCCACTCGTCAATGTGTGTTTCATCTTTCAGGGCTAGGGCGGCCTTGCTCATCGCTTCCCAACCTTGGACACTATACGAAGCGACATCAATCATCTCTCCATTCATGCCGTGAATTTCCATCATGCCGTAGCCATTAGGGATGCCATTATTGTCGAGGTCCTGTTTTTCTAGCCAGCGCATCGATTTCAGCATCAGTGGATACATTTCTTGAAGAAACGCGAGGTCCCCGCTCCACACATAGGTGTCCCAACAAGCCTTGACAAACTGGGGAGTTTCATTGAGGTTACCGAGATTAAAGACCGCCCCGTTAGTGGACATTTCGTGGATGATTTGTCCGGTGCCGTTGTTTCGCTCTGAGGCCTTAGCTATTAATCTAAGCATGCTTTTACTAAGGTCATATCGCCCAATAGCATTCAAGCCGAGTATACTAAATTCAGAATCGCAACCGAAGAACCAGGGATAGTCCTCTATACCCGCCACGAATCCATAACCGAGGGTGTCGGCGTCCATTTCCAGCCAGATGGCATTGTGTTTTAGCCAGCGAAAAACGGTCTCGAGCTTTTCTTCACCTTCGCAGAAAAAGGAGCTCATTTCACTGAGTTCGAAATGCTTCTGTGAGGAATGGTACCACTTATCGTTCCATTGCTCGGTGCGTTCGAGCTCCAAAGCCGCTTGATGGGCATTGAGGCCTCCTGCAATGTAGAATTGGTGGATTCCTGCTCGAGGGGTGTGGATGCTGCTCTTAGAGATTCGAGCGGAGTGAGGGGAATTGGTCGCAGTCGTAATCATAACTTGCCACCCGTTGGCAGAATCGGTCGCGGCCCACCGATCGTCTTCGACAGAAACAAGGTCATTACTGTTCACCATGTTTGTGCGCTCTCCGAGCCACGTTGGTCTTAAATCAGGTCGAGGTTTAAAAACCAATTCCGCCCCTCGAGGTAAGGCGCTGACGTCATATTCGACCACCATACCTTTTGTCATCTCGGGGATGTATTGGGTTCGCACCACCTGATGTCCTTTAATTTCATACGAGAAGGTAGAAGCAAGGGCGGTGGTCGAGTAGGAGCTTGCCCTGTCCAGAAGGATAGTGTCACCATCGATGATAAGCGCTACGCTAAAACCGTCAAGCAATTTGATCGGGTGGGCCCATAAACCGCCCATTTCACCTTCGATGTGCCAGCCTATATCAGGGAATGTACCGTCTTGAAATCCAACACAGTACGCGCGGTTTCCAGGGGTCATTTGCTTTGATTCGAGATAGGCTTCGTTGCCGTACAAAGTTTCTGAGGTGCTGTTTCGCTCTCCAAGCGGGAATGATATCTCCTCTGGCAGGCGGCCTACACAGCTGGTTGCAAGCAGTGCTAGGGCCAATAGCGCTATAATATTGTTAATAACTTGTTGATAAGTATTTGAAGACCCCATAGTTTGTGGCTTGCAGAGTTGGTTTGTAAAGCAGGCTGGCCTATTTTTGTGCAGACTTAAAAACAAGTATAAGCAATGTCTCAATTAGTTGGTAAAATCGCTCAAATCATCGGTCCTGTAGTGGACGTACGTTTTGACGGTTCTAAAGGCGAGCTTCCAAAAATCTACGAAGCTCTTGAAGTAACAAAAGATAACGGTCAAGTTGTTGTTCTTGAGGTTCAGAAGCACGTAGGTGAGGACACAGTCCGCGCAGTAGCAATGGATTCTTTGGACGGTTGTCGTCGTGGTCAGGAAGTAAAGGCGAAGGGTGATGCAATCACTATGCCTATCGGTGACCAGATCTACGGTCGTGTATTTAACGTTGTGGGTGAAGATATCGATGGTATCGGCGGAATTGATCGTTCTAAAGGATTGCCTATTCACCGTCAAGCACCAGCATTTGAGGACTTGAGCACGTCTACAGAAGTTCTTTTCACTGGTATCAAAGTTATTGACCTTATCGAGCCTTACGCAAAAGGTGGTAAGATTGGTCTATTCGGTGGTGCCGGGGTAGGTAAAACTGTATTGATTCAGGAATTGATCAACAACATCGCAAAAGGACACGGTGGTCTTTCAGTATTCGCCGGTGTAGGTGAGCGTACTCGTGAGGGTAACGATTTGATGCGTGAGATGTTGGAATCAGGCATTATCAAATACGGCGACGAATTCATGCACGCTATGGAAAATGGCGGATGGGATCTTAGCAAAGTAGATAAGGAGTTGATGAAAGACTCTAAAGCAACCTTCGTATTCGGTCAGATGAACGAGCCTCCAGGTGCACGTGCACGTGTAGCTCTTTCAGGTTTGACTTTGGCAGAGTACTTCCGTGATGGTGAAGGGGACGGACAGGGTAAGGATATCCTTTTCTTCGTTGATAACATCTTCCGCTTTACTCAGGCAGGTTCAGAGGTATCGGCACTTCTAGGTCGTATGCCATCTGCGGTAGGTTACCAGCCTACATTGGCTTCTGAGATGGGTGCGATGCAGGAGCGTATTACTTCAACTAAGAACGGATCTATTACCTCGGTTCAAGCGGTATACGTACCTGCGGATGACCTTACCGATCCAGCGCCAGCAACAACGTTTGCTCACTTGGATGCAACAACGGTATTGTCTCGTAAGATTGCCGAGCAAGGTATCTATCCAGCTGTTGATCCACTAGATTCAACTTCACGTATTTTGACTGCGGATATCGTTGGTCAGGAGCACTACAACACTGCACAACGTGTTAAAGAAACATTGCAACGTTACAAAGAACTACAAGATATCATCGCGATCCTCGGTATGGAGGAATTGAGCGAAGATGATAAGTTGGTTGTATCTCGCGCTCGTCGTGTTGCACGTTTCTTGTCTCAGCCATTCCACGTTGCGGAGCAGTTCACTGGTCTTGCGGGGGTTTTGGTAGACATTAAGGATACCATCAAAGGCTTTAACATGATTCTCGACGGTGAATTGGATCAGTACCCAGAGGCTGCCTTCAACTTGAAAGGTACCATCGAAGAGGTGATCGAAGCTGGTGAGAAGATGTTGGCTGAAGCTTAATCAACTCGATTATGTATTTAGAAATCATCACACCTGAAGAGGTATTGTTCAAAGGCCAGGTGAGCTCAGTGAAGCTTCCTGGAAAAGATGGTCAGTTTCAAATCTTGAAAGACCACGCTCCTTTGATCGCGACCTTGAGCGAGGGTACCGTTGCCATTCGCATCGCGGACGCAACGAAGACTCTGGATCACATGAGCTCTCAGGTTATCTTGGACACCTCTGACGACAAGCTGTACACGGTGACCGTGAGCGGTGGCGTTGTGGAGTGCAAGAAAAATATGATCTCAGTCCTCGCGAGCTAATCCGCGCAGGAATGCACATAGAGGTCCCCGTACTTTTCGAAGTGCGGGGATTTTTTTTGTGCCCAATTCTCCCTCGACCCGTACCATGCGCCTCACAATTGCGTTATACCTTCGTAGCCCCAAACACGTATCAAAAGAGACAGCATGAAATTCAAAATAACCGCTGCCATACTGCTTATCACAGCTGCCGTTTTCGGTCAGGAATTTGGCCAGCGAAAAGGGTTTAGAGGAATTGTCCCGAAAAAAGAGAAGACCGTTATCCTTAATGAGGTGGAGGTAAGTACAGCACCTATGGGGGAATCCTATGCAAAGGCCTCGCGCCATGTTGTTGTTCTGACGGCCAAAGAGATTCAAGAATTGCCCGTTCAAAACATCAACGAACTCCTTGATTTCGTCGCTGGGGTGGATATGCGCCAGCGCGGCCCACTGGATGTGCAGGGCGACCTGGGTATTCGTGGGGGAACGTTCGATCAAACTTTGATTTTGGTCAATGGCGCCCGAATGAACAACCCGCAAACCGGTCACCACAACATGAATTTGCCTGTGCCTTTGGCCATGATTGACCGCATCGAAATCATTCACGGAGGTGCGGCCAACGCCCACGGTATTGGAGCGATGACGGGTGTGGTGAATATCGTTTTGAAAAAGGTAGGCCGCAAGCTCAATGCGGGTTACAGCGCCACCACTGGACAGCACGATTTGATTAACAGCAGCTTTTACGGCGGAATGTCATTGGGGAAGTGGGCCTTTCAATTGGGCCACCAATTCCAGCAAACCTCTGGCTATATTGCCAACACTGATTTTACCAGCGACAAACTCTTCTTCCAGCTCTCTCGTGATTGGGATTTCCGTGGTCTAACGCCCCACGTAGAGTTGTTCTATGCGGACAACAACAAAGCTTTCGGCGCCCAGAACTATTACACGACGGCCTTCCCGGACCAATTCGAAGCGACCA
>JBEAQE010000010.1:0-49049 GCA_041164065.1 Bacteroidota bacterium
GAACAGAGAAGTTAAGCACACTAGCGCCGATGGTACTGGTATTCTGGGAGAGTAGGTCGCCGCCATTTTTTTGAAGCCCAATCTAGCAATAGGTTGGGCTTTTTTTATGCCCGAATCTCAAACGGGTACCGTTACTACAGCGGCATTATTGTTTAAGTTTACGCATCTATGAGAACAGTCTGGTTGATATTCTTTTCGTTAGCATTTTGCGCCGTTTCTGGGCAGAGCGATACCACTGCGTATAGGCAATTAGATACGACGTTGCAGAGATCCAATTATTATTTGGATGCAGGTGATGTTGTGGAGCTTGGTTTAGGCTTGAGTGCATGGATGGAGGCTGAATTATGGAAAGAAAGGAATTGGACCCAGCGTGTAAATAGTAGCCAGGTCGGATTGGTATATGATAGTCGTAAGCCGTGGATGAGTGTCGGAGAAGATGGTTGGATGAACTTACTCGATCGAAACGCGAATAGCTGGGATATCTTTTCCGTTTCGGCGCCTATAAATACGTTGCATTACATTAGTGGTATTGGTGGTGGTCAAAGATTTGGAATGGAGGTTTTTACTCCGACCAGCAATAATGATCAACTTCATGTGGATTATTGGCGTAATAATGTTCGGGGATTGTACCAAAACGAGGGACTTGATGGCCATGATCTGATTGTGAATTATAGAGCATTGGATAGTTTAAGCCGGACCGAACGATGGATGTTAGATGTGAAGTTGTTCGATGGTAGGTTTGGTACCAATGCTGGATTAGAGAATCCAGTCTTTTTTGAGGGGAACTACCCCGGAATTCGGAGCAATTATGCGGTCAATTATCGCAATGGGGAATTGAGTGAATATGAATTGAGCAGTGTCTTTACCTATGTGCTTTCGGATGAACTCCAGTTGATTACAGATGTGGGACGGAAGCGCTGGGCGACCGAGAATGATCAAGACATGCGCGCTTATTATTGGGATTCCACAGATGTTCCCACGTTGCGAAGTTCGGTGCTGAATTTTGAAGACACGACCGCGCTGGTTCACGCCTTTGGTGGATTCAAACTGATGGGCCAGAAGGGAATTGGTTTTGAACATCAAATAAGTTTGTTAGGCGGTGTGGAACAGTTCAGCAGTGATGTAATGGGATGGGATGCCATCCGATTGGATAGTGTGCAACCTACCGTTGATGCCTTTGAGCGCGCGCGCAATGCTGTCGTAAAGGTCGAGGCCAATGGTCGTAGAGATCTAGATTTCAAACACGGGAATGTCGAGGGTAATGTAATTTATAATGGGCAAGTTCGGTTGCTCGGCTGGAACGCTGGGGCATACGACTTCGGGTTGAAGACGGGGTTGAAGAATAAGTTTATGATCTTCCATGCGGGTGTTGATGTGCGAGGTGGACGCAAGATGCATCGTTGGGAAGGGGAATTGGTTGGGTTCTCTTATGATTTAACCGCTGAAAATGGTCGTTGGGCGCATAATTCCGCTTGGACTGATGTTCGATTGGGTGAAAAAAACTTTGTTGAATTTGAGGCACGCTATGATCAATTCACAAATTACCGTTATTTCATGCAGGACCTAGGAACTACGGTTCAGTTATGGTCAGGTTCGTTGTATCGAATGGAAGCAGGTCTTGGACGCCAAGGAATGGGATGGAACGGATCGCTCCGCGGATACACATCGGTTAAAACCGCCGATTTAGGAATGGCATTGCCTACTTGGGGTGCTATGACGACGCTGAGCTACAAAGGGCGTATTGGAGATCGTTTTGAATGGCATTCTGGTATACGCCTTCAGGCGGAGTCTGCAGTTTTCTTACCAAGTTATGAAAGTGGATTGCCCGTTTGGCACCTCCAAGAAGCAGTGGTAGCGGCGACCTATCCTTGGATGGAAGTCTTTTATGACGCAAGGATTGATTCGTTTACCATCGGTTTGAAAGGCCTTAATATCCTGGAAGGAATAGCTCCCTATGAGTATTGGGCTTATGGGGCTGTTCCTATGACGGACAGATGGGTACAGCTGAGTGCGCGCTGGACCTTATTTAATTAGGTCTTCTGTGGTGGTTTCTTCGCTGCAGGAAAAAGAATGTTGTTGAGAATAAGCCTGTAACCGGGACTATTTGGATGGTCCTTTAAGTCTGTCGGAGGATCCCCAACACGATGTTGATAGTCCTCAGGATCATGTCCGCCATAAAAGGTCCAAAATCCTTTGCCTACACTTCCGTGAATGTAGCGTGCGGCTCCGTCGGTAGTGCTTGTCCCTAAAATGGTTGTTGACGGCTTCAGCAGTTCAGGGTTATAGGCAGTTGTTTGTCCGTAGAAGCCACGAACAATGTCAAGGTGATTTTGCACTAGTAGCGTGGGTACCACATCATATTTAGCACTGAAATCGAAAAGTTCGAAAAAGTCTTGCTCTTGTTTTACACGACGCACGCGTTGTTCGGTGATGTCGATATCGGAGTATTCATACCGCAAGGGATTGCTGAATAGGGTGAAATCTTCGAAAGCGAAGCAGTGGCTGAAGTCCAATTGTTGCTGCGCCGCAGGGGCCATAGGGTCGCCGTCAAACATCGACTCACAGATGTCTGTGTATTGCGCGGCAAGGGCGATGTCATAGCTGTCGGTGGCACTACACATAGCAAAAAGGAAACCACCGCCTTCGACGAATTGGGCAATAGTTGTGGCCACATCTCGCTTTTGCTCACTAACCTTTGAATAACCCATTTCTGCGGCATCGCGCTCAAAGCTAGCTTTCTGATTGATATACCAGGCGGCATCTCGGTAGGAGCCGTAGAACTTTCCATACTGACCGGTAAAATCTTCGTGGTGAAGATGAAGCCACTGATAATTGGTCAATTCCCCTGTTAGAATCTCTTTGTCATAGATGGTGGTGAAGGGGATTTCAGCGTATTCCAGGACCATAGTTACCGCATCATCCCACGGTTGTGCTCCAGGAGGGGAATACACAGCAATTTTTGGAACCATTTCTAGTTCGATACTGTTGGTGTTCTGTGCTGGACTTTTTAAGGATGCAAGAAGCGTGACCAATTCCTGCGTACTGAATTCCTCATAGGACACTCCGCGCTTTAATGCCTCGCGAATGAGTTGGGCATCTGCGTCGAGAACGGCGAAGGAGCCTCCACGATAGTTTAAGAGCCAGTGGCAATCGTATCCTTGTTCAATAGCACTGTACAACAGCCCATAGGCTTTGAGGTGCTCGCGCTGGTTTTCCGCGTCCATGGGCACTAGGAATTGGCCAAAGGAACAAAGAGGGAGGAATAATAAAGTTATGCCGACTAGACGCTTACGCACCACCAAAGCGATTAAAATGGCACGTCACCGTCCCCGTCGAGTCCCGGTGTGGGAAGATCGGTGTAACCTGAGAACCCGCCACCGCCACCGAAGTTATCATCATTCATTTTACTCTCCATGAGCATAGTTCCTCCCTGCTGCAAATCAGAGAACTTAGCAAGCTCACCGATGAATCTTAAGCGGACATCTTCTAATGACCCGTTACGGTGTTTTGCAATGATAATCTCGGCCTGGTTAGTAGAAGGCTCGCCATCTTCCCATTCCTCAATCCCATAGTATTCTGGGCGGTAAATAAAACTAACGATATCGGCATCCTGCTCAATCGCACCTGATTCACGAAGATCCGATAGCTGTGGGCGTTTGGAAGTTGAACGTGTTTCTACTGCACGAGAGAGCTGTGAGAGTGCTATTACAGGGACATTGAGTTCCTTTGCGATAGACTTCAAAGAACGCGAAATAGTTGAGATTTCTTGTTCACGGTTCCCGTTGGCCTTTGAGCCACCTACAGTCATAAGCTGGAGGTAGTCAATAATAATCAAATCCAATCCTTGAGTTGAGGCCAAACGACGCACTTTAGCCCTGAGATCGAATACACTCAATGCGGGCGTGTCGTCAATAAACAGGTGGGCACGCTCCAGGTCTTTGACACCTGAGGTGAGCTGGTTCCATTCGGCGTCGTTCAAATCGCCTTTACGCAGTTTTTCTGAGCTCAGTCCTGTTTCTGAGGAAATGATCCTTGTAATTAATTGGACCGAGGACATCTCCAAGGAGAAGACCGCCACTTTCTTCTTGTGGTCAATGGACATATTTCGCGCCATACTCAACACGAAAGCCGTCTTACCCATACCGGGACGGGCAGCTAGAATGACCAAATCCGAAGGTTGCCAACCCGAAGTAACGCGGTCAAGTGCCGCAAAACCCGAAGGAACCCCACTGAGCCCTTCTTGTTTCGAAATGTGTTCAATCTTATTCAGTGCTTGACGTATCAACTGTTCAGCACTTTCGTAGTTGCGTTTCAAGTTACCTTGGGCAACCTCAAATAACTTTTGTTCGGCATTGTCTAATAACTCAAGGACATCTGTGGTTTCGTCGAAGGCACTCTCAATAATTTCTGATGAAATACGCACCAGCTCACGCTGAATATGCTTTTGTAGCACAATTCTAGCGTGGTATTCAATGTGTGCACCGGAACTCACCTTTTGGCTGAGTTGTGCAATGTAGCTTTCTCCACCGGCACGCTTCATGTCACCGGATTTGCGCAATTCGGCGGCGACAGTAAGGATATCTACAGGTTGGTTGTCCCCGAACAAATGTTCGATGGTTTTGTAAATGTGCTGGTGTTGCTCTTTGTAGAAGGCTTCAGGATGCAAGATATCAATAACCTTGCTCAAGGCATTTTTATCAATCAGTAAGGCACCAAGAATCGCCTCCTCCAAATCCAATGCTTGAGGGGGAACCCGTCCCCCAGCGAGAAGGTTGGCGGACTTTGATGCTGGTCTGCCCTTAGGGGCATTTTGATTTGATAATTCTTCCACTAGAATGTATTATTCTGCGTAAACACCCATATTAAAGAACTTTTCCATGCGCGTCTCAACGCGTTTGTCGGCACTCATTTTCGAGAGGGCTTTGATGTTCTTTAAAATTTCCTTCTTAACAATTTCAAACATGGCTTGTGGATTGGAATGAGCCCCACCTAGTGGCTCTTTGATGATACCATCGATCAATCCATTTTTCTTCATGTCCTCTGCAGTGAGTTTGAGTACTTCTGCCGCAGTTTCCTTGTAGTCCCAACTGCGCCAGAGGATGGATGAACAGCTTTCAGGTGATATCACACTGTACCAAGTATTTTCCAGCATGAGGACTTTGTCTCCCACACCTATGCCTATGGCGCCTCCAGAGGCCCCTTCGCCAATGATGATACAAATGACCGGAACCTTAAGACGAGACATCTCCATAATGTTCTTCGCAATAGCTTCGCCTTGACCGCGCTCCTCTGCTTCTAGACCAGGAAATGCCCCTGGGGTGTCAATCAAGGTTACAATCGGACGACCGAATTTCTCGGCTTGTTTCATTAGACGTAGAGCCTTGCGGTACCCTTCAGGATTAGCCATACCAAAGTTGCGGTACTGGCGCATCTTAGTATTGATTCCTTTTTGTTGACCGATGAACATAACTTTTTCCTCACCAATCTGTCCCCATCCGCCTACCATGGCATGGTCATCTTTGACGCCGCGATCACCGTGTAGTTCGATGAAATTGCCACCAGTCATTGCCTCAATATAAGCGAGGGTATAGGGACGTTGAGGATGTCTAGAGAGTTGAACACGTTCCCATGCGCCGAGATTTGAATAGATCTCTGTTTTTTTATCGTCGAGTTTTTTACGCAATTCGTCAATAGTAGCCGACATGTCTACGCCGGTTTCCTCTGCTAGTGAGATTGCTTTAGAGAGCTGGTTTTCAAGCTCTTCGATTGGTTTTTCGAATGAAAGATAATCCATAGTTACATGCTTGATGCGTCTTGCAAAATACGAAGTCCTTAGGAGAGGGACTTCCTTTTTTGCGCCTTAATTATTCCATTGGTGATAACTGTTCCTAAAATGATGATCACTCCAAAGTAGAATTGGGTGGTCATGCTTTCCTCGGCACCAAAAAGAAGGGCGGCCAAAAGAATGCCATAGACGGGTTCCAGGTTAATGGCGAGCATGACAGTGAACGGGGAAAGACGTTTGAGTAGTTCCACACTTTTAATGAAGGGGTAGGCGGTACAAAGCAAGGACAAGAGGAAAAGGTAGAGAATGTCGCTTTGATCGGTAGCCCAAAGGGTCATCGGGTTGTGCGAACCGAATAATAAATCCACGATGAAAAGGGCGAAGAATGCGAAGGCCATTTCCCAAAACGTGATTTGGACGGGGTGAGGGTAAGCCGCAACCAATTTTGCGTTTAAAAGACTGAAGGTTGCACTTAAGGCTGCGCTGATTAGCGCAACAATGAGCCCAAGTTGGTAGTTGGTCATTTGAATGCCAGCATAATCGTATGTTCGGATAAGCGCCGCATTCGGTTCTTCGTAGAAGATTATGGAGATACCGAATATAACAATCGCACCCAAGGCCAATTCTTGTAAGTGAATCTTGCCTCCGCCAAGCAATGGCTTAAGGAGGGCCGAAAAAAGTGCCCCCGTGGATATTCCGGCTAGGGCAATACTGACATTGGCTATTTTAATAGCACCGAAAAAGGTGATCCAGTGGACGGCAATGATGGAGCCGTAAATGAACATTTTGAGTAGCTCACTGCGGGTTGCACCGATTTTGCGTCGGCGCGCCAGGAGATAGAGGAGTATGGCTACGGCAGTAATGGCCGTACGGTTGAAGACTAGGTCGAAGGCATCCAGGCTGATGTAGCGACCGAGGATGGCTGTGAATCCCCAAATGAAGACGATGAAGTGGAGGTTGAATTGGTCCCACAAAAAAGTATTGCCCTTGCTGCTCATGATTACAGATTACTTTGGCGCCTTTTGGTAGCGCCACACGGCGATGATTGCGAAAATTATATTAGGAATCCAGATAGCAAATTCTGCAGGTTGGATGCCTATCCACTGAAGACTGCGCCCAAATGCACTGTCAATGCTTAAAAAACCTTTACCAGCGAAAGTCTGACTGATCTGCATGGTGAAAATATAGATGGCGCTGAGCACCAGTCCGATGGCAATGTTGACACCCAATCCGCCGCGTCGCTTTTGGCTGGCAAGAGACACGGCGAGGAGAACAAAAACGTAAGAGCTCATGGGGTAGCTGGTGCGACGTTGCATCTCCATTTGATAGGCAGCAATGTTTTCGTTGCCCGTGATTTCTTCTTGGGCGATGAATTTACTGAGCTCGCTGCTGTTCATTGTAGCAATGCTGTTGAGCTTCGGTGCAATTTGCTCTGAACTAAAGGCGAGGACGGTGTCCATGTGCTTTCCGATCTTTATAGCTTCGTGACCGAGGCTGTCGATTGTACGGAGCTTGTAGTTGTCTATGCGCCATTTGTTGGTGGCAGTGTCGAGGCGCACGAAGTCGGCGGATAGTTTGGAGCGGAGTTGGTGGTCGTCGAAAACTTCGTAGCTGAATTGGTAACCACTTTGACGGATACCGGAGAATGTTTCGAAATATACGTAGTGACCAGGAAGGATTTGACGGTGTACTTTTTTGTTAATGGGTCGGTCAATTCCGGTGATGTATTTCTCTTCAAAAGAAATACGTGTGATGTTGGTTTGAGGGACCACTAAATGGTTAAGTGCTAGGGAAAGTAGACAGATGATAGTGGCGCCGACCAGATATGGGCGCATCAGTCGAGCGAAGCTGGTTCCAGAGGTTAGAATGGCAACGATTTCAGAATTGGACGCGATACGCGAAGTGAACCAAATGGTCGAAATGAATAGGATTAGGGCACTGAAAAGATTGCCGTAGAATGCGATGAAGTTCAGGTAGTAATCAAAGACGATTTCCTGCATGGTGGCTCCGTTCTGGAAGTCGTCCAATTTTTCACTGATATCAAAAACAATGGCAATAGCGAGGATGAGCAGCATCGTTAGAAAGAAGCTGCCGATGAATTTCCAGAGTATGTACCAGTCCAGTTTTTTCACTTCTACAATCTACGCTCCAATTTTGGAACCATTTGATTTTTCCATGTCGCAAAATCCCCGGCAATGATGTGTTTACGGGCTTCCTCTACCAACCATAGGTAGAAACGTAAATTGTGCAATGAAGCAATCTGGGCGCCCAAGCTTTCCTTGCTATGAATGAGGTGACGAGTATAACTTAGGGTGTAAGCGCTGTCCACATAGCTCGTTCCATTCGGATCCAAGGGTTCGTGAACGTTTTCCCACTTTTTATTCCTCAGGTTGATGATTCCTTCACTGGTGAAAATCTGTCCATTTCGACCATTTCGAGTAGGCATAACGCAATCGAACATATCGACCCCAAGGGCAATATTTTCTAGAATATTGACGGGCGTACCCACACCCATGAGGTAGCGCGGTTTGTCTTCGGGCAGTATGGCACAAACCTCCTCAGCGTGCTTGTACATGTATTCCGCAGGCTCACCAACGCTCAATCCCCCAATGGCATTTCCATCGGCGCCTTTAGAGGCAATGTATTCCGCACTTTGGGCCCGGAGGTCGCTGTAGGTAGAGCCTTGCACAATAGGGAAGAGGCTCTGCTGATGGCCATAAATGGGTTCAGTCTCGTCCAAACGTGTAATACATCTATCGAGCCAGCGATGGGTCATATGCATGCTATTTTTCGCATACTCATATGTAGAGGGGTAAGGAGGGCATTCGTCGAAGGCCATGATGATATCTGCGCCAATCTCACGTTGAATGTCCATCACACGTTCGGGCGAAAACAAATGTTTTGTGCCATCGATATGGCTGGCAAATGTAGCACCCTCTTCCTTGATTTTACGCTGATTAGCCAAACTATAGACCTGATAGCCACCACTGTCGGTTAGGATGGGTTTGTCCCAACCGTTGAACTTGTGTAAGCCCCCGGCCTCTTTCAAAATTTCCGTACCTGGGCGTAAGAAAAGGTGATAGGTATTACCCAAAATGATTTGGGCTTTGGTATCCTCTTTCAAATCGCGCGTATGGACGCCTTTAACAGTGCCCGCGGTGCCCACAGGCATGAAAATGGGCGTCTCTATCTTGCCGTGATCCGTTTCGAGAACCCCTGCTCTCGCGTGGCTCTTTGGATCTTTGTGTGCTAAGGTGAATTTCATTGGGCACAAAAGTACGCTTTCGCAGTATCTTTGCAGTATGCAATCTGTAGAACTCATCTTTTCCCACTTTCCTGAATTGACCGCGAAGCAGCGTGACCAATTCGAGCAACTCTTCGACCTCTATTCCGACTGGAATGCCAAAATCAACGTTATCTCGCGCAAAGACATGGACAGCTTTTATGAGAAACACGTCCTGCACAGCCTAGGGATTGCGAAAATCTATGCATTTAAACCGGGTCAGCGTGTTCTCGACGTCGGAACAGGTGGGGGATTCCCGGGTATACCCTTGGCCATTCTTTTTCCCGAGACCCAATTCCACCTGGTCGATTCCATCGGAAAAAAGATCAAGGTTGTATTAGCAGTTGCCCAAGCGCTGGGATTGGATAACGTTCGTGCCGATCACATGCGCGCTGAGCAAGCAAAAGGCCCATACGACTTTGTGGTCAGCCGAGCTGTGACGCATATGCAACGATTCTTACCATGGATTAAAGGGAAAATTGCCCAAAAGAATCAGGATCCCACATTAGTCAATGGCTTACTTTACCTCAAAGGAGGTGATTTGGCAGAGGAATTAGGCCCTGTAAAAGCAAAAATTCATCCTTTGAGTCCATTGTTTGAGGGCGAATTTTTCGAAACGAAAAAAGTGGTCTACTTACCTAAATCAGAGGTGAATAGCTTTCATCCTCAGCCTGAATAACAAAACCACTCGTGCCGTAGGTTTTTTTTGGCAAGGATGTTGTAAACTCATGGTATTAAAAACACATACTATGAACCGCAACCTAATTCTTGCCCTTTTTACTGTGGCCTCCATCGGCCTTCAGGCTCAAACGATTGTTAGACCCGCAATGGAAAATCCGCGTGATCGTTTTTCGACTCGACCAGAATTGGTCATTAAAGCGAACCCACTGACCTTACTTTTCGGGTCTATTGATGCCGGTGTCGAATACCGATCAAAAAACGACGGGTGGGTGTTGATGAACCACAGCTACTTTGGTCAGCCCATCAACAACGGCCAAAGCTTTGTAGAACCCTATTATGAGCAAACGAACATGTACGTTCGGATGAGCGCGGAGCGTAGGTTTTATCGTGAAAAGGTTAAAAGTAACGGTCGAATTATCGAAAAATACCGTGGGATATATGCCATCATGGGTTACAGTTCAATCAGCTCAACCTATGATGTTCAATCCGTTGATTTTGGCTACCTACCAACTGATCCTAATAACCTTGCGGACGCTGGGCGTATCGACTTCATGATGGGTGTAGATCTCGGGCGATCACGTGATCTGGGCACGATTGACAGTCCATGGTATTGGGAGACCTCATGGAAACTGGGCTACAACTTCACTTCTCAAAGCCCACAGCTCCTCTATGGAATACGAATGAATTTCATTCCAACTAGACAGTAACCAAACCGGATATAATCGAAAAAAAATACCCCCGTAAGCCAAAGCCTACGGGGGTATTTCAGTTAAGATTGTCTGAATCTATCAGCCCAAGAATGGGTAACGGTAATCCGTTGGTGGAACCAAAGTCTCTTTGATTGTACGGGCATTTACCCAACGCAACAGGTTCAGATAAGAGCCTGCTTTGTCGTTAGTTCCTGATCCTCGCGCACCACCGAATGGCTGCTGACCAACAACAGCACCAGTCGGCTTATCGTTGATGTAGAAGTTACCGGCGGCATTTTCCAATGCTTTGGTTGCTTCAATAGCTTTGTAACGGTCAGCAGAGAAAATCGAGCCAGTCAATGCATACTCTGACGTACTATCGACTAGTTTCAACATCTCGCTCCAATTCGCATCTTCATATACGTAAATGGTCAAAACTGGGCCGAAAATTTCTTCCACCATGGTGCGGAATTTCGGGTTGGTAGTAACTACAACGGTAGGCTCAATAAAGTACCCAGTGCTCTTATCGTAATTTCCACCGGCGATGATTTCAGCATCGTTCTGATCCTTCACGTAATCGATATAGGATGCAATCTTATCAAACGCTTTCTCATCAATAACTGCATTCACGAAGTTGCTCATGTCCTCTGGAGTCCCCATTTTGAAGGTAGCGAGGTCTGCTAATAATTCTTCTTTAACCGCTGGCCACATGCTTTGAGGGATGTAGGCGCGCGATGCTGCTGAACATTTTTGACCTTGGAATTCGAAGGCTCCACGGCTCAAGGCAGTGCTTACTTCTTTGGAAGGTGCTGATGGGTGTGCAACTACGAAATCTTTACCACCTGTTTCACCAACAATGCGAGGGTACGAACGGTAGTTGTGGATATTGTTACCGATAGTCTTCCATAGGCTTTGGAATACTCCAGTTGAACCGGTAAAGTGAATACCTGCGAAGTCTTTGTGATTGAAGACAACATCACCTGCAACAGGTCCGCTTACATAAACAAGATTTATTACCCCGTCTGGTAGACCCGCTTCACGGAAGATTTGCATTACCACGTTTGCAGAATAGATCTGAGAGTTTGCAGGCTTCCAAACTACCGTGTTCCCCATAAGTGCCGCTGAGGAAGGAAGGTTACCGGCAATAGCCGTAAAGTTGAATGGCGTCAATGCGAAAACAAACCCTTCTAACGGACGGTACTCCATACGGTTCCAAACACCCGGAGAGCTCTCAGGCTGCTCACTGTAAATTTGGGTCATGTACTCCACATTGAAACGCAAGAAATCAGCCAACTCACAAACGGCATCAATCTCGCTTTGGAAACAGTTTTTTCCTTGTGCCAACATGGTCGCCGCGTTGATTTTGTAGCGGTATTTGCCACTGATCAATTCTGCTGCCTTCAAAAAGATAGAAGCACGGTGCTCCCAAGGCATATTCGCCCAAGCCTCACGTGCCTCTAAAGCTGCTTCAATGGCAGCTTCGACGTGGCTGGCCTCACCTTTGTGGTAGGTTCCAATGATGTGCTTGTGGTCGTGCGGAGGGGTCAATTCCCCGGTATTGCCAGTTCGCACTTCTTTGCCGCCAATGTACATCGGTACATCAACGTGGTTGTTGTACTGCTCTTTGTATGAGGCTAAAAGTGCCTCGCGCTCTGGGGTTCCTGGTGCGTAGTCGTAGATTGGTTCGTTAGATGCTACGGGTACGTTGAAAATTCCGTTCGACATGGAAGTATGTTTTAGGGATTCGTGATTAATTCTGTTCAAAGTTACGGCTTCAAGGTGGAATTGGCGTAACAAAAGACACCCTTCCCCATTCTGACCAATTATGTGAATTACGCGTTAAAATTCACATAAAGATTTTTTACTTAATGTGGCGTGAGCATTGTAGACCTTATACCTTTGTCATTCAACTATATTGCACGCATGAAAACGCACAATTTCTCCGCAGGCCCGTGTATTCTTCCAGGCCAAGTATTCGAAGAAGCTTCAAAAGCTCTCATTGACTTTGACAACCTAGGTTTGTCGGTGATCGAAATTTCCCACCGCAGCAAGAATTTCGTCGCAGTGATGGATGAAGCCGTAGCATTGGTAAAGGAGTTGTTAAATGTTCCTTCCACACACGAGGTTATCTTCCTACAAGGTGGTGCTTCACTTCAGTTCGCTATGGTTGCCATGAACTTCCTGACCGAATCGGGTAAAGCGCAGTATTTGGACACCGGAGTTTGGGCAAATAAAGCTTATAAAGAAGCGGCTGGTTTGGGAAATGCTGAGATTGTGGCCAGCTCAAAAGCATCAAACTACAATTTCATTCCAAAGGAATATGAAATAGATGCAAAAGCAGATTACTTCCACTGTACTTCGAACAACACGATATACGGTACTCAGATGAAGTCCTTTCCAGAATCGAAGGTTCCAGTGATCTGTGATATGAGTTCTGATATTTTCTCTCGTCCGGTGGATGTGAGTAAATTCGATTTGATCTATGCTGGTGCCCAAAAGAATTTAGGCCCTGCTGGAGCCACATTGTGTATCGTACGCAAGGATGCCTTGGGTAAAAGCGGACGTTATATCCCAACCATGCTTCAATACACAACACACATTGAGAAAGAGAGTATGTTTAATACACCTCCAGTTTTCTCAGTATATGTTAGCATGTTAACCCTTCGTTGGTTAAAAGAGATTGGCGGGGTAGAGGCGATTGAGAAGCGCAATGCCGAAAAAGCGGCTTTATTGTACGCGGAAATTGATCGTAACCCATTGTTTGAGGGCACTGCAGCGTTTGAAGATCGTTCGAGCATGAACGCCTGTTTCCTCCTTAAAGATGAAACAGCGCACAAGGAGAAATTCGATGCGCTGTGGAAAGCTGCTGGAATTAGCGGAATCAACGGTCACCGTTCGGTTGGAGGGTACCGTGCATCAATGTATAATGCGCTACCGTTAGAGAGTGTACAAGCATTGGTGGATTGCATGAAAGAATTGGAAAAACAACAATAATGAAGGTTTTAGCAAACGACGGAATTAGTGCAAGCGGCGCTGCGGCTATTCAAGCCTCAGGTCATGAGTTGATCACCACGAAAGTGGCACAAGAGCAGTTAATCAATTATATCAATGAACATCAAGTAGATGTAGTGTTGGTGCGCTCAGCAACAACGGTGCGAAAAGAAGTTATCGATGCTTGTCCTTCAATTAAGGGCATCGGTCGTGGTGGCGTCGGAATGGACAATATCGATGTTGAGTACGCTCGTGAAAAAGGTATCACCGTCTTCAATACTCCTGCGGCCTCGTCTGATAGTGTGGCGGAATTGGTCATGGCACATATGCGCTCTTTAGTTCGCTTTGTTCATGATAGCAACCGTCAAATGCCCTTAGAAGGTGATACTAAATTTGCTTCATTAAAGAAAGCATATGCCGGTGGTGTAGAATTAAAAGGACGCACCCTTGGAATCGTAGGTTTCGGTCGCATCGGTCAGGCGTTGGCAAAGTTGGCTATTGGGGCAGGTATGAAGGTCGTTTTTAGTGACATTCATGAGGAGGATATTCAAGTGGAGCTTGAATTCTTTGATGGTCAAAAAGCGACTTTTAATTGTGCTAACGTTGGGTTTGAACGTGTTCTGTCAGAATCAGATTTTATTTCATTCCATGTTCCAGGTGGTGATTTGATCGGGTCGGAGCAGATAGCAAAAATGAAAGATGGTGTATACTTGTTAAATGCTGCCCGCGGCGGTGTCATCAATGAAGAAGCATTGCTGGATGCGATTGAATCAGGTAAGGTTGCTGGAGCGGGACTCGATGTGTTTAAAAACGAACCAAGCCCAGCTATGAAAGTTCTGATGAATGACAAAATAAGCTTGACCCCACATATTGGTGCTGCAACTGATGAGGCTCAGGATAGAATTGGTACAGAACTAGCGATGCATATTGATGCGCTAGCCAAAGGCTAAACGCTAGTCTCAAATAGTTTAAATGAAGCCCGCTTAAAAGCGGGTTTTTCTTTTGGTGCAACATGAAATTCCGATAGAAACATCTCCATTATTTAAAAACATTGGTGCTCCTAGCCTAACTTCGGTGAGAGAAAACAGAACCACCAATGATACATCCTTTCAAGGCCGTCCGTCCCAAGCGCGATAAGGCCTATTTGGTAGCGACACGTTCGTACATATCCTACACGGCATCTGAATTAGAGGATAAACTCGAGAACAATCCATACACTTTCCTGCATGTGATTAATCCAAGTGCACTTGCGCATGAGGATATTGATACACGTTTTAACGCGGTCAGGGCACGTTATAATGCTTTTTGGGAAGAAGGGATTTTTCTTCAGGATGCGAAGCCGGGCTATTATGTCTACGAGCAAAGCACACCAAAACAAACTTATAGAGGAATCATAGGACTGTTAGAGGCAGATTCGGTTAAAGCGGGGGCCACACTTCCACATGAGAAAACTATTGCGCAACGTGAAGAGTTGTTCGCCCACTATTTGGAGAAGGTTGGTTTTCAAGCGGAACCGGTCCTAGTTTTCGGTGCAGCTCGGGAGGAATATCACGAGCTTTTGGACGAAATCTGTGCGGATCGTGCGGAATATGAATTTGCGAGCACTGACAAACATGTTCACAAACTTTGGCATGTCGACGATCCGAGGGTAGTACGATTAGAGGCGCTTCTGAAA
Organism: Bacteroidota bacterium; assembly: GCA_041164065.1. Classification (GTDB taxonomy): domain Bacteria; phylum Bacteroidota; class Bacteroidia; order Flavobacteriales; family Schleiferiaceae; genus UBA10364. The sequence continues at coordinate 15,105 of JBEAQE010000010.1, forward strand.
GAGGTCGAGACCATGTATATCGCCGACGGGCACCATCGATTAGCTTCAAGTGCCCGAGTGGCAGAGCGACTGAACGATAATACTGCTGCTCAGGGGGTGTTGACGCTCTTTATGGATGAAAAGCAGGTCGGCATAGAATCTTTCGAACGATGGTTCAAATTGGATGATCAACCATTTCATATCTCTATGCTCGAGTCGACTTTTGATTTGCAATTGTTGGATGGCCCTAGTGAGGATTTTAGTCATTGTGATTTTCAGATGTTCTTCGAAGGCAAATGGTATGGGCTCTCGCATATCAGTCACAGTTTGGACGGATTGCTGAGTACACAGATCTTATTAGATAAGGTGCTTAAGCCGGTTTTGGGTGTGGTGGATGAAAGAAATGATTCGCGATTAACCTATGTCAGACAAACTTCGGAAGATCAAAGTAGGGATATGTGTGCGCTCGGTTATACGCTCGGCTTTCGGGTACCTGCCGTACCTTTGTCGTTATTAAAAACAATCGCTGAAGAAGGTGGTTCGATGCCTCCGAAAAGTACTTACATCGAACCGAAACTACGAAGTGGATTGATTCTACATGATTTCACATGAGTTCAATAGCATCACGTTTACAAGAAGTTTTGAGTACACTCCGAAAGGGAGTGGAATTGGTCGCTGTCAGTAAAACAAAGCCAATAGAGGATATTCAGGAGGCTTATGATGCAGGACAGCGGGATTTTGGCGAGAATAAAATTCAGGAAATGGCCTCAAAATGGGAGGCGCTTCCCAATGATATAAGATGGCATATGATTGGTCATGTACAAACCAATAAGGTGAAATACATGGCTGCTTTCGTGCATTTGGTGCATGGTGTTGACCGCGATAAAGTCTTACAAGAATTGGACAAGCAAGCCGCGAAAGCGGGACGTATTGTTGACTGCACCCTTCAGGTACATATTGCCATGGAAGAAACGAAGTTTGGCTATGACGCATCTGAGTTAGCTGAGGTCATTGGTCGTTTGAACGAATTTCCTAACGTACGGGTCGTGGGCTTGATGGGCATGGCAACGAATACTGATGATATGGCTCTGGTTCGTAAGGAGTTTTCTGCATTGCGGGAACTCTTTGTGCACTATGGCGAGGAAAGAGGCTGGTCTGTACTGAGTATGGGGATGAGCGGTGATTATATCGAAGCAATGGAATGTGGAAGCACCCATGTCCGAATTGGTTCTGCTATCTTTGGGGCCCGTAATTACGCCCTATGAAATTTGCCGTACTAGACATAGAATGCACCGGGGGAACCTGGGGTGAAGAGAAAATCATCGACATAGCCATTTTTATATTGGAGAATGGTGATGTGGTGGACCAATTCGTCTCTTTGGTGAATCCTGAAAAGGGAATAGATCCGTATGTCGTCAAATTGACCGGCATTACCAACAATATGGTACGGACCGCTCCGAAGTTCTATGAGTTAGCAAAGCGCATTCACAAAATCACGGAAGGATGCACCTTTGTAGCGCATAACATAGGTTTCGATTACCGCGTAGTGCAACAAGAATTCGAGAGCTTGGGCTTTGATTACCACCGAGCTACTCTAGATACCATACCCTATGCCGAGCGCATTTTTCCCGAATGGGAGAATTATGGTCTTAAGACGGTGAGTAAGGAATTGGGGTTAGTAAATACAGCTCGACATCGGGCAGAGGGTGATGCCCGATTGACTCTAGAGTTGCTTAAAATTCTTCTTGAAAAGGACCGAGATAAGTTCTTAGAGTCTGTTCAACTCTCAGTAGAGCAGAGTCGTGGTAAAAACCCTTTTAAGGAACAGGTCAAGGATATGGCCAATAAAGTTGGCATCTACTACATCTATAATGATGAAGGGGAGGTCATTTACATTGGTGCGAGTAAGGATTTACAAAATAGTATCAATCGTCACTTCCTAGCGGACAATAAAATTGCTTTGGCACTCCAGAATGAGGCTGTAAAGCTGGAGGTTGAAGAGCTGGGTAACGAGGCAGTTGCGGAAATCTTACTCCACAGAACGGTCGATAAATATCGTCCGGTTTACAACAGTGCCAAGAAGAAGAAACTTTTGAATTTCGGTGTTTTCGTGGATACGAAAAAGCGTGCTGAGGTGGATTCTATTCGAATCTATCCGGTGCGGCACAAAGAACCGGACTTCTATTTTGAAGGACCAAAGATGCTTTACAGTTGGCTCCAGCACATGATGATGAATGAAACTTTGGATCCTTTTTCATTCCTGTTGGATCGCGATCGCGATCATTATTTCAAGCATACCAAAAATGTGCAATGGAAAGCGAAGCGCAAAAGCATTTCAATCAGTGAAATGCGTGGATACATGCTGCCTGAAAATGCTGTTTTAGTCGGGCCCGGTCGTAGAGGACAAGAGCAAAGTGCCGTCATAATTGAGATGGGGCGTGTGCTCGGCTTTTCTTATTTCTACCTAGCGAGTGATGGTAGTGACGTAGCGATGCTTAAAAAGCGAATGGTCGATTTGGAAAGCGATGTTTACGCTGTTGGAGTAGTGAGCCACTTTTGGCGAATTGGCTATCTGAAATTGTTGGAGCAGTAATAAAAAAGCCCCCCGCAAATTGCGAAGGGCTCGATTATAAGGCCGTTTATTTCAACACTTAGTTTTCGAAGAAATATCCCACGCTGAGAATAAGTTGGTTCGAACGTGCGTCTAGATTGAAGTTGTAATCGGTGTTGTTGTAGTTGAAGCTCACGTCTCGGGCTAATGGACCGAAGCCTCCTTCATACTTGATTTCAGCGAGTAGTCGCCACACCTTCAAACCGGCATGAATATGCCATCCGTAAGTAAAGCTTGCCTGGGTGTTATCGTCCCACATATCGCTAGCGTTCGCAAATGGAATAGTTGGTGTTGCGCCAAGCCCCGCATATGCCGGGCCAAATTTCATTCCCGCAGAAATCGGAAAGTCTAAGCGCTGCACGGTATTATCCATAGTAATGTTCTGGTTGCCATCAACTAAAGTGATGCTTTCACCGTATTGCGTGTAAAGAGCTTCACCCTGGATGTAGGCGGGGATGAGCGGTAATTGAATACGAGCTACACCACCAAAGTTGAATCCATTGGATATCTCGGTTTGCACATCACTTATAGCGTAGTTAGGGTCGTTTATGATGGCTTGGATATCCTGAAGATCAAAAGACCCTTGAGGATAGTTGAACCCACCTTTAGCACCGAGTTTTAGGATTTTGAATTGGGCTTGGGCACCAAAGCTCATTGCCACCATCAAAATAAGAATGCTGATCTTTTTCATAGTTCGGGGATTTATACAAAAAAAAGTACAAAAGATGTGCCTAAACGCCTTTTTTAGAGTGACATCAAATAGGTCTCAACGTTTGCCTTAATTCGTTCATCGGCACCCTCAACTGGGGCGGGCTCGAATGATTTACCTGTGATCTTTTCATAAAGCTCCTGGTATCGACTGCTGACCAATTCCACGAATTCATCGGTCATCAAAGGTACCTGCTGACCTTCTTTGCCTTGGAAGCCGTTGTCCATAAGCCATTCACGAACAAATTCTTTGCTCAGCTGCTTCTGTGCCTCGCCGCGTTCTTGTCGTTCACCATAACCTTCAGCGTAGAAGTAACGTGAACTATCCGGGGTGTGAATCTCATCAATGAGCACAATAGTACCATCGGCGAGTTTTCCGAATTCGTATTTAGTGTCAACCAAAATTAATCCTCGCTCAGCAGCCATTTCCGTTCCACGTTGGAACAAGGCGTGGGTATATTTTTCTAGTTGATCGTAATCATCTGCACTCACAATACCACGTGCGATGATGTTCTCTTTTGAAATGTCTTCGTCATGATTGCCGTGCTCGGCCTTCGTAGCGGGTGTAATGATTGGGGTAGGGAAGGCATCATTTTCTTTCATGCCTTCTGGTAATGCAACGCCGCAAAGTTCTCTAACACCGCTTTTGTAAGTGCGTGCTGCATGGCCAGCGAGGTATCCGCGAATAACCATTTCTACTTTGAAAGGTTCCGCTCGGTGTCCTATAGTCACTTGTGGATCGGGAGTTGCGGTGCGCCAGTTTGGAACAATATCTTCAGTGGCAACAAGGAAATGCTCGGCGATTTGGTTGAGGACCTGACCTTTTCCTGGAATTGGACGAGGAAGCACTACATCAAATGCACTGATGCGATTTGAGGCTACCATGACAAGGGTTTCTTCTCCGATCGTATAGACATCGCGAACTTTTCCGCGGTAGAATTTCGTTAGCCCAGTGAAGGCGAATTGTGGGTCCTGATTCATTTTTAATCTTTTTTATCGTAAGCTTCAATAATTTTCTTCACTAGCGGATGACGGATAACATCAGCGCCGGTCAGACGTACCATGCCGATTCCTTTCACACCTTCAAGGAGATCGAGCGCTTCTTTCAAACCACTCTTTTGGTGTTTGGGAAGGTCAATTTGTGAGGTATCACCCGTAATGATGAATCGTGCATTCTCGCCCATACGGGTCAAGAACATCTTCATCTGAGCAGTGGTAGTATTCTGGCTTTCGTCTAGAATTACAAAGGCATCATCCAAGGTTCTACCGCGCATGAATGCGAGGGGAGCAATTTCTATGGTTTTGTTTTCGAGGTAAAACGCCAGTTTTTCAGCAGGAACCATGTCGCGCAACGCATCATACAGCGGCTGCAAATACGGATCCAGTTTTTCCTTGAGGTCACCGGGTAGGAAACCTAGATTCTCTCCAGCTTCAACGGCCGGGCGTGTCAGAATGATGCGACGTACTTCTCTGTTTTTTAATGCACGTACCGCTAACGCCACGGCTGTGTAGGTTTTACCGGTACCTGCAGGCCCCACAGCGAACATCAAATCATTTTCTTGAGCAGTCTCTATAAGTTTATATTGATTGGGCGTCTTCGCCTTAATCAATTTGCCCGAAGGGCCGTGAAGGATGATTTCGTCTTTGAGCATGGTGTATTTTACGCGGGTGGTATCCTCTGCTTGAATAAGGTGCTCAATAGCGCGCTGATCTAATTGATTGTGCTTCCTAACGTAGGCTACAATAGCTTCCAATTTATCCTCAAATTCGTTCAAAACGTCTTCAGGGCCATGGACCTTGATGGTATGGCCGCGCGCAATGATTTTCAAGGAGGGGAAATACGCTCCAATCTGTTTTAAATAGCTGTTGCCGGGGCCATACAATTGTGATGGTTCAGCTCCGGTTAGGTCAAAAATGCGCTCTGTCAATTACTGCTGTGTTCTTTGGTCAAAAGGAAGGCGGAATTGCCTTACTTTTGACAAAGTAACTACATTTTCAGCAATACTCAACGCACTACAGGCACTCCTATGGCGCTAATTACAGCCACATCTGATTTCGGACGAAAAGACGCCACTTTGGCGGAGCTCAAGGCACAGTGCTATAGCCGGATTAATGACCTGAATTGGGTAGATATCAGCCATGAGATTGAGCCGCATAACATCTGGCAAAGTGCATTTGTCTTACGCCGTGTGTACAAAGATTTCCCAGCGGGAACAGTCCACATGATGTTTGTCGGTGCGGCACCGCGGGAGGGTATAGAATATTTGGTGATCAAGGCTGATGGCCAATTCTTCATCGCTCCTAATAACGGTGTCCTTGCGTATGTACTTCGAGATGCTAAAATTGCGGCAGCTCGTTCCATTGTCATTCCTAATATTGACCTTGATCAACACTTCGCATTATTTGCCGCCGCCGCATCGCACTTGATAGGAGGGGGCAAGATTGATCTACTCGGACCACCATTGAACAGTATTGTTAAAATAAAGGAAGGGGCACCCGCGCCCTCGGAGCGGTCAATCCAAGGTGCTATTGTCTATGTGGACCATTACGGTACGTGTATTACGAATATCACCAAGGCATTGTTTAACTCACACCTTCAAGGACGTCGTTTCTCGGTGGAGTTGCCACGAACTAAAAGCATAGGGCGAATCTATGATCGTTTAGGTGACGTGCCACAAGGTACCTTGGCGGCTTATTGGGATCGACACGGGCATTTATCCGTGTTGATTGGTAAATCCGGAGGCAGTCATCTGAAGGGCTCCAATGAACTGTTGGGATTGAAGGTCAACGATTGGGTAAGAATTGATTTCGTATGATTACGAGAATCGTAAAGCTTCCGATAGCTCCGCAAACACCAGAAGGACAGGCTTTTGAAAAGTTGTTTGTGCAGTATAAAAAGGACATAGCTGCCGCAAAAGGATGTTTTGATGTAAGCATGCTTCGTAGCAATGACTGCTATTTCACCTACAGTCATTGGCGAAATCAAGAGGATCTTGACGCGTATCGTCACAGTCCTATATTTGCAGAGGTATGGCCCAAGACAAAAGCCCTATTCAACGGCAAGCCCGAAGCATGGTCTTGTGAAGAACTAGCACACGAACGTTCATGATAGCACAGCTTCTCAAAGAACTTAAAGTATATTTTTCAGGTATCCTTGGCTACCTCATCATTGGCATCTTTCTATTGATCAATGGCCTCATGCTTTGGGTGTTCAACGGTCCGTTTAACTTACTTGAAGGAGGCTATGCTTCACTTCAAAATTATTTCGGATTAGCGCCTTGGGTTTTCTTATTCCTGATTCCGGCGGTTAGTATGCGAATATTTGCGGACGAAATCCGAACGGGTATGATGGAATTGCTCCGTATTCGTCCGATGACGACGGCCCAATTGGTTCTTGCTAAATATCTCGGTGCTTTAACGGTGACCGTACTTAGCATTCTTCCAACCCTGATTTATCTGTACAGTATCAACGCATTAGGATCACCCGTCGGCAACCTCGATTGGGGCTCATCGGTCGGGTCTTTCATTGGTCTCTTCGCCTTGGGTGCTGCTTATACGGCCGTTTCCGTCTTCGCAAGTGCGCTGACTTCCAACAATGTGGTCGCCTTCGTTAGTGCGGTCGCCATGATTATGGGACTCTACCTTGGGTTCGAGGCTTTGGCTGATTTGTATCAGTACTCTGGATGGGAATTGTGGGTGCGATATTTGGGAATAAACGAGCACTACATAAGTATTTCCAGAGGGGTTGTCGATGTGCGCGATTTGGGTTACTTCCTTGGTCTTATTGTTATTTTTCTCGGTGCTACAGCTTGGGTTCTAGGACGAGCACACGAAGTGAAAGCGTGGAAAAATGGCGCTTTTGTTGGAGTTGGTTTGCTGATTATCATGGGGAGCGCCCTGGCTCGATTCCGTCTAGATCTCACAGAGGAAAAACGATACAGCTTGACTGAAGGTACAGAAGCCTTGCTCAGCCGGGTTGAGGAGCCGCTCCTCATCAAAGTGTACCTTGAGGGAACATTTCCTGCGGGTTTCGAAAGGCTGCGTGGCGAGGTTCGATACATGCTCGAAGAATGGAGTGCGCGCAATGGCAATATTTTCTTTGAGTTTATAAATCCGAATGAGGCGGAGAAGCCCGTTGAGTTTAAGAACCAATTAGCTACGAAAGGTATAGAGGCGGTCCAACTGCAGGTGCAGAATAACGATGGTCAAAGCGTATTGAACGTCTTTCCGGGGGCAATTTTAAGCTACCGTGAAAAGGAAAGTACCGCAATTTTATTGGAGAACGTGATGGTCTTCGATCCAGCTGAGCAGGTGAATATTAGTATTCAACAGCTAGAATTCAACCTGTCGAAGGCCTTGAGTACCCTGATCAAAGAGGAAAAGCAGAAGGTTGGATTCCTTACCGGTCACGGTGAATTATCGGCGGTGGAAACGGCGGGTATAGGTTTGCCGATGAGTGCGCATTACCGTGTTGAGCGTTTGAGCATGGAGCAGTACAAGGCACTGCCTAGCGGTGAACCGGATCTCGGAGATATGGTTCGTCGAATGAATACTTTTGATGCCCTGATAGTGGCAAAGCCGACAGAGGCTTTTTCGGAATTGGACAAATACCTCCTCGATCAATATGTGATGGGTGGCGGTAAGCTAATGTGGTTCCTTGATGGGATTCATGCCGAAATGGATAGTTTAAGCTATGGTCCGGATTTTTTAGCCTATCCTAAGATTTACGATTTGAACCTTACGGATCTGCTCTTTAAGTACGGTGTTCGGGTCAATGCTGATATCATCCAAGATGTTCGTTGTGCAGGTGTCAATGACCGCCGCAGCGTACAGCCATGGGTATACTTCCCATTGATGGGGGCTACAGGGCATCCTGCCGTTGCGAATTTGAATGCTGTTAAAGGCGAGTTTGTTTCTACGTTGGATACTTTGGAAAATAAGGGCGTGAACAAAACCGTTTTGCTGCAAACCTCCACCAATTCCCGCGCGCTGGGTACGCCGCATACAGTAAGTCTTGAGGCGCTTTACAACCGTCCCGATCCGCGCGGTTTTAATCAAAGCGGGCTTATGACCGGGGTATTGTTGGAAGGGATTTTCGAGAGTGCCTATGCAAACCGCATTGCGCCGAAGGCCGCAGGAGAAAGTTTACCTAAAATTGCTCAAAGTCCATCGACCGCTATGGCTGTTTTCACAGATGGCGATCTCATTCGAAACCAGGTTAACTTGATCAACCCTGATATGCCAAGGGGGCAACCTTTGCCATTGGGCTATGATCAGTACACGAACATGCAGTTTGGCAATGATGATCTGGTTCAGAATATGATCGATTACTTACTCGATGATGCCGGGCTCATGGAGAGCCGCACTCGAACGATTAAGCTGCGCTTGCTCAATAACGAGAAACTAGTTCGTGAACGAATGAAATGGCAGCTCATCAACGTGGTTGGACCTGAAGTACTCCTAGCTTTGGCGGCTTTGGTGTTTTTGACCTTAAGAAAGAGAAAATATGCGCATTAAATCTTTTTTTTTCGCTCTTGCGACTACGCTTCTTTTATCAGGGTGTGGCAGTTCGCAAAATGATCGTATGGAGGCACTTAAGGCCCAGTACGATTTTGCCGTGAGCGATACGGCATCCATTACCAAAATCATTATAAGTGACAAAAAGCCGTCGCGCCTTGTTTTGGAGCGAGAAGGAGATCATTGGGTAGTTGGTGAAGGCCGCCACCGTGTTCGTCGCGATGCCATTGAGGTGTTGCTGGAGACCATCGGACAGGTGCGCATGAAGAATTTTGTAAAGGAAAGCGCCATAGAGGTTGTAAACCAACGCATGGATACTTACGGCAAGTGGGTGGAGGTGATGATTGGCGATGAGCTAGTGAAGCATTTTATAGTAGGAACAGAGACGCCCGACGTGTTGGGAACCTACTACAAACTGGTTGGTGCGGAATTGCCGTTTGTGGTATATATCCAAGGCTTTAACGGTTACTTGAGTACACGGTTCTTTACGGAAGAGACATTGTGGCGCGATCGTACAATTTTCGGCATCGGACCAGAGAAGATTGAATCGTTGGAGTTGTACAGTCCGGGTTCACCAGGAGCATCGTGGATGATAACCAGAAAGTCGGGAGATGATTTGGGTACACTTATGGAACCGGCGGGGTCCGCAGAGAGTTGGAGGCTAGTTGGGGGCGAATTTGAGACCTTGCCCGTAGGGAATGTGCAAATGCTACTTCAATCAGTGGCCAGTGTTCGTACTCTGAAATACGAGGGGGCAATTATTGAAAGTGATAATATTTGGGCGAAGAAAGATAGCATCTTTTCGAGCCAACCGGCGTTTGAACTATCCGTTCATACGGTGGATGCTGGTATATTGACGGTTCAGGCATTTTACAAAAAGCCAGAGGGTAATGCTTTGGGTGAGGAAGGTATGCACCAATGGGATCCAGATCGCTTTTATGCGAAATTACCGGACGGTCGAATGGTGCTCATCCAGCGCTATGGTTGGCAAAAAGTGTTGAAGACGGCCGTTGAATTTGCTCCTTAGGATATTAACAACCTGTGTATAACAAAATTGGCGACCTCAGCCGCTTCAGGGGAGGCCACCGCTTATATTTGTGTTTACAGTATAAAACAGTGAACGAATGAAGTTTATCGTATCCAGCTCGAAGCTCCTCAAGCAGCTTCAACTCATCGGAGGTGTTATTCAGAGTAACAACACCCTGCCTATCCTAGATAACTTCTTGTTTGAACTCAAACAAGGAGAATTGGTGGTTAGCGCTTCTGATCTAGAGACGACCATGAGTGTTAGCCTTGAAGTGGAAAGCGAAGATCAAGGTTCAGCTGCGGTTCCCGCGAAAACCTTGTTGGACACGTTAAAAACGTTCCCTGAACAACCCCTGACTTTCACTTTCGAAGAAGGTTCGCACACCATTGAATTGGCTTCGGATTATGGGAAGTACAGTTTAGCCTACATCGACGGTGAAGAGTTTCCAACATTCCCTTCGTTGGATGATGCCTCGAAGACGGTTCTACCAGCCGAGGCTTTGGTGACAGCCATTGGTAAGACATTGTTCGCTACGGGGAACGATGAGCTTCGCCCAGTAATGAGCGGCGTTTTCTTCCAGTTCGATTCCAACAGCCTCACCTTCGTGGCTACAGATGCGCACAAGCTCGTTCGTTACCGTCGCACCGATTTAGGTTCAGATGCAACGGCTGAGTTTATTATGCCTAAGAAGCCTTTGAATTTATTGCGCGGTTCTTTGAGCTACAACAGTTCTGAAGTAGAAGTAACCTTCAACAATACGAACGCACAGTTCACTTTCGATAACGTGACCCTACACTGTCGCTTGATTGATGGTAAATACCCGAACTACGAAGCGGTTATCCCGCAGAGCAATCCTAATGTTATGCTTATTGACCGTTCGGCCTTTGCAGCAAGCGTGAAGCGTGTAGCGATCTTCTCCAACAAGACAACACATCAAATTCGCTTGCGTTTAGCGGGTGCTGAGATTGCAGTCAGTGCCGAAGATCCAGATTTCAGCAACAAAGCGCACGAGCGTATTAACTGTGATTATCAAGGCGATGACATGGAAATTGGTTTCAACAGCCGTTTCTTGCTTGAAATGCTCGGTAATCTAGGGAGTGACTCGATTCGTTTCGAGATGAGCGCACCAAACCGTGCTGGATTGATCATCCCTGCTGACGGTACCGACGAGGGAGAGGATGTCCTAATGCTCGTTATGCCAGTGATGCTTAATCACTAAGATGAAGCCCGCGCCGTAGGCGCGAACTCAAAAAAATGGATAAAAAAAACCGGCGCTCAGCGCCGGTTTTTTTATGTCTCGTTATTTCTTTGGATCGAGAGTAGTGGGGACATTTCCATTCACAGGAGCCACCTCGAGATTACGGACCAATGGATAATTTTCCGTGAGTTGCCACTGTCCTTTACTCCAATAGATTCGATCGTAGCTGAAATCGGGACCGTAGGCGAACCAACGCTCTACCAATTCCGGTTTTGATGGGGCCAGGTGGTCGCAGATGATGCCCTTATGCTTATTGTCCCACCGTACTGCTGCGCTCAAGCTGGTTGAATAGCGAAATTGAAGTCGGTATGGGCGCCGCTTGTAGCGCTCGTCACCGTTGTAGCGTATATTAAAAATGCGAGCGCCGAAATTCATACGCTCATATCGAGTGCCCAATTCCACCGCGTCAACAAACTTAGTGTGGTACGAACGACCCGGACGGAAGCTCAGAATGGTGTAGAGTTTTTCACCGTGGTTCTTGGTGGTGATAATATCGTAGCATATACCTCCTACCCACTGTCCGCCTTTGAGCCATCGTGCGGGAGCGTCCGCAGCACCGACATCCTCTAAAACGACGCGTTTTTGTCCTCGCCAGCTAGGGTTCCAGAGAAAACCATGGAAAGAGAAATCCCCGGTCTGCCCTGGAACAGCCCATGTGTATAAAGCGAAACTTTGATCTTCCGGAAACTGAACGCTGAGGTTGCGCACAGACTTTAACGGCTTGCCGAAATTGCGATCGATACTGATGTATTCCCAAAGGCTATCGGCAAAGATCTCCGCCAGTGAATCCGCGACCATTTTATTCTGAGGAAGGAGATAAGCTTGGCCCAATTCTGCCAATCGCGCCTCATTAATCTGCGCGGATAACCAGGTCGGCAGGGCGAAAAACGCCAGCAGAAGGAATTGGCCCCTCTTAATCAAGGTGCATGAAGTTCTTCTTCGCCAGAAGCTGCTCTTCCGTCTCTTCGTGATTTTCATCCGGTACACAACAATCTACAGGACAAACCTCTGCACATTGTGGGGTTTCGTGGAAACCGATACACTCGGTACACTTGTCCGTTACGATATAGTAAACGTCATAGTCTACCGGTTCTTGTGCAGCATCAGCGTCATATTCGGTACCTCCAGGGGTAATAATCTTACCACTAAGGTTCGTCCCTTCGCTAAAGCGCCATTCCAATGCGCCCTCATAGATTGCGTTGTTTGGGCATTCCGGCTCACACGCGCCGCAATTGATGCATTCATCTGTGATTTTAATCGCCATATGTACGCTGTGGTGTTTAGTTTTGCAATTCTAACGACAAATGTAATGCCAATGTTCTTCACCGACCACAGATTGGATGCAGTTTCCAACCTCGGCTTATTCCTTCGCGAATTTTCGCAAGATAGTGCCGTGCAAAACGGTCTGGAAGATTTAGCGGCGGAACTGAACGCGGCAATCACCAAAACCTACCAATTCAATCATTGGTTCACTCCTGAGAATACCAGACATGCCCTAGCACAATGGGGTGAGGCCCTGCGCACGGAAAACCTTTTGCAGTGGCGAGAAATGGAAGGAGGCGAGCGCGAGGTCAATCGCACCCGTGTCGGTGTTGTCATGGCAGGAAACCTCCCTCTGGTCGGTTTACACGACTTTCTAAGTGTGTTCCTGAGCGGTCATTTTGCCGTGGTTAAAATGTCTAGCGACGACGACAAGCTGCTTCCAGTTTTGATGAAGGTCCTCCTGCGATTCGATCCTTTGTATGAGGGTGACTGGGTAGTAGTTGACCAATTAAGCGATATGGGAGCGGTCATTGCCACCGGTAGTGATAACACCGCACGTTATTTTGAATACTACTTCGGTCGCTATCCGAATATCATCCGTAAGAACCGCACCTCGGTAGCGGTGTTGACGGGCGAGGAGAGCGAAGAGGAATTGGTCGCACTTGGAGAAGATATCTTCCGCTATTACGGCATGGGGTGTCGCAACGTGAATTACATCCTCATGCACGAGGACTTTGATATTCAGCGCTTTTTTGGTGCCATTGTAGGCTACAGTGATGTGGTAAATAACAATAAGTACGGTAACAACTACGATTACTACCGCGCCTTATTCATGCTCAATCAGGATGATTTCTTGGAGAATGGATTTGCCATCTTACGCGAATCGGATGTTCTTCATACCCCCGTGAGTATTCTGCATTACGGACGATTCCAGACGGCGGACGATGTTAAGACTCGCCTCCAAGGGTGGGACGGTCAGGTACAATGCGTCGTGGGCAAGGATTACATTCCCTTTGGTCAGGCACAGAACCCGTCGCTTTGGGACTACGCCGACGGCGTGAATACCATGTCTTTCCTAGCGAACCTTTAGATTATAAAGGGTTACTGGCCCCTACGGTAATAAGCGCATTACGGAGCGTTCCGTGCATGTCATACGGCGGTGTTTGTGGTGATGGACCAATTCTACCATGCAGCACACTCACACTATCCGGAACATATTCAAAACCGGCTCCTTCCAACACCGGCCCCTCAACATAATTCCAAAACCCATTGTATAAATTCGTTCCGCTGAACATGATCGTATCCTCAAGGCTGTAATGCCCACCGTCAGGATTTGGATCGATTATGAGGGCGCTATGATCAAAACGTACGTTAAAACTAGCACTGCCGTCGATAGCAAGTCCCACCTCATTGTCGAGGGTTCCGTCGATAATACTCCCCGTAAAATTGGCTAGTAAATCCCTGCCATAGCGAACTCCATTTCCGTCTTCGAAATAGTTGCTGAGCCCCAATGCCGTTCCTTCGCGCCCAGAAAAGGTCCAACCATTGAGAATGGTGCTATTGCTCACATTGTATTGTCCGCCGAGACCGTAGAAGCTGTAGACGCCGGCCGGCCCTAGAAGGGTATTGACCAATTCAGCCTGTCCAAAGCCTCCATAAAAATTCACACGGGAGCTGTGGGTTACAATCACATTTTCCAACTCCAATTCCGCCGCGCTATCCAGACGAATCCCGGTGGTTGCGTTCTTTATAATTGTATTCTTCAAAATCTGCGGCCCGGCAGTACTCTCCATCATGAAGATACCTCCCAGCACGCCGCCCCACTGTCCGGGGACCCACTCGTAGCCGGGCTCCAATCGATCACCCTGAAATATGACTGGATTGCTTAGGTTATCCGGGCTGCTGGTCGCCGTAGCGTCGACACGTAATAGGCCATCTTTATAGATCCAAATGCCGCCTCCGTTGTGGACGTGCACCTGTGTTCCTTCATCGATGGTCAAGCTGCACGCACTATCTACCACGGCATAACCGTAAATCACGTGGGGTTTGTCGTTGGACCAATGGCTATTGCAAGGCAGAATACCGTAGGGAATCTTGATATCCGGGTAAGGCTCCGGCTGTGCAATGGTCAAAACGCGGTTTGGAAAATGGTAGTAGGCATCCCACACGGCGGTAATAAGACGAACACTTTGGCTATACGGACCGTTTTCAAAAACAATGCTGTCTTCGTAAACCATCTCATTAGCACCACCCGCATCTGGAGTTATCTCAATGAATAGATAGGCAGAGTCACCTGCGAGAATCTCGAGGTTGTCTAACGATCGCCCACTCACGCCATCTACATTCATTCGGTAGAAGCTACTCGCACCACGCCCAAGAAAAACTCGGTCAACATTGATGTTCTCTGCACTGGGATTATACACCTTCAATAACCTCGTAGAGCTGCCGAGCCCAGTAAATACTGTGTCAAGGAGCACTGTGTCTTGGGAAAAAACCAATTCCACCGGTTCTCCATTGAAAACCACCGTATTACGGCAGTTACTCAGGCCTAAGCCAGTCAAGATCACGAATATGTAGAAGCGCAGTTGCATCAAGCGAAGCTACTTCAGTAAATTTGTACTAACAACGAAGTACTTACGAACATTTGAAGTATATTTGCCGTCCAATTAAGGATAGGGGCTTGGGCAAAATCTCAAGCTGAACATAAATTAGAATTGAAATGAAACAAGGAATTCACCCAGAAAACTACCGCCTCGTTGTATTCAAGGATATGGGTACTGGCGATCAGTTTATCACTAAGTCTTGTGCTGATGCAAAAGACACTATCGAAGTTGACGGCGTAGAGTACCCGTTGATCAAGATGGAAATCTCTAGCTTCTCTCACCCGTTCTACACTGGTAAGGTGAAGTTGGTCGATACCGCAGGTCGTGTGGACAAGTTCCGCAGCCGTTACGGAAAGAAATAAGACTTCCTTTCGACAAAATACAAGGCCCGCTTTTCGCGGGTCTTTTTTTTGCCCTAATTTTCCGAACACAAACCAAAGCTTGCCTCATAAGATGCGCATACAACTCCTCGACGGACCCGTTCGTGACCAACTTCTTCCATTGACCTTCACCCGCCCAGTAGCCGGCCTTCGCTGTGGAATCTTAACCATTGCCGAAAAATACGAGCGTCGTGGAGCCGAGATCGGCTATTTGACCCAGGATTATCTCCAAACCAAATTTGGTGCGGTCGAAAGCGCCACTCGATACGTATTGGGCAGTGTTTGTCCTACGGATGCTTTTTATGCGGCAGTAGAAGACCTCCAATCGCACCAGGTCCTTACCGTAGGTGGTCTCCCTGTGGCCGGATGCAATCCGGAATTGGAAGGAGAACAGGTTGCTTATTCTCAGCCGATTAACACGATAGAGCGTCCTTGGCACCTCTGGTCAAACAATGCATCAGAGTTGGAGAACGATTTTGTCCTGCTCACTGAAGGCCGAACCAGTGCACCCATAGATGCAACTAACACCGTCATCGGTGACCGTATCTTCCTGGAGGAAGGGGCGAAGGCCACGGCAAGTATATTGAACACCACTACCGGTCCAATCTACCTAGCAAAAGACGCTGAAATCATGGAAGGCTCGGTGGTTCGCGGTGGCTTAGCGCTTGGTGAGCATAGTGCGCTAAAATTGGGCACTAAAATTTATGGGGCGACTACGCTTGGACCTCACTGTAAGGTCGGGGGAGAAGTGAATAACAGCATTCTTCAGGGCTATAGCAACAAGGGACATGATGGGTTTCTTGGTAATAGCGCCCTGGGCGAATGGTGCAATATCGGCGCGGATTCCAACAATAGTAACCTGAAAAACAACTATGACGAGGTAAAGGCATGGAGCTATGTCGATCGTCGCTTTGTGAAAACTGGCCAGCAATTCTGTGGCCTAGTAATGGGTGATCACAGCAAATGTGGTATTAACACGATGTTCAATACGGGCACAGTCGTAGGGGTAAGCGCGAATGTTTACGGCGCAGGTTTTCCACGCAACTTCGTCGCAGATTTCTCTTGGGGTGGGCCGCAAGGAACCATGGAATATCGGATTGACAAGGCCCTCGATACGGCAGATCGCATGATGAAGCGTCGTGGTCTAGAGGTGGACAGTGTTGAGCGCGCTATCCTCGAACATGTATACGAGGTAACGGCCGAATTCCGTCGGTAACAATATAGGAGCTTTTCTTAAAGGGCCTTTAAGGCGCTGATAGTTGCCTTCGGGTCCTTGCTTGCAAATACGAAGGAACCTGCAACCAATGCATCAGCACCAGCTGCTACTAAACGGGCACCTGTTTCCAAGTTGACACCGCCATCGATTTCGATAATGGCCTTGGAACCCGTACGGTCGACCAATTCACGGGCTTGAGCTGTTTTCTTGATGGTATTCTCAATGAACTTTTGTCCCCCAAATCCAGGGTTGACGCTCATTAGCAAGATTTCATCTAGGTCACCTACGATATCTTCTAATACGCTCACAGGTGTGTGAGGATTCAAGGCTACACCAGCTTTCATACCCGCGTTATGGATCTCTTGAATCGTACGATGCAAGTGCGTACAGGCTTCATAGTGTACAGTCAGGATATCTGCGCCACAGTCCTTAAATGTTTGGATGTATCGCTCGGGCTGAACAATCATCAAATGCACATCCATTACCTTCTCACAGTTGTCAGCCATGGTTTTAACCACTGGCATTCCGTAGCTGATGTTAGGAACAAACACACCGTCCATGACGTCAATGTGGAACCAATCGGCCTCACTTTCATTAACCATTTTACAATCGCGTTGAAGGTTGCCGAAGTCTGCGGCAAGTAGGGAAGGTGAGATGATAGGTGCAGCCATGATAGATTTTTTAACCATGGTGCAAAAGTAAAACACCCCGACCGTTGAGGACGAGGTGTTTCCAATATTTCTTTTGAAGACTGTGGAGTATTACCCCAAATACGTTTTCAAGATCTTGCTGCGTGATGTATGCTTCATGCGGCGAATGGCTTTTTCTTTAATCTGACGTACGCGTTCACGCGTCAAATCAAACTTCTCACCAATTTCCTCCAATGTCATAGGGTGTTGTCCACCCAAGCCAAAGTATAAGCGAATCACATCACCCTCACGTGGCGTCAAAGTTGCTAGCGAACGCTCGATTTCAGTACGCAAGCTGTCCATCATTAAATCCTCATCTGGATGCGGACTATCAGAGGCATTCAAGACGTCGTACAAGTTGCTGTCTTCGCCTTCTACAAGAGGTGCATCCATACTCACGTGACGACCAGAGTTGCGCATGCTCTCTTTTACATCGTCTTCGCTCATATCAAGGTGCTTAGAGATTTCAGCCGCACTTGGAGGACGTTCATGCTCTTGCTCAAGGTAAGCGTATGCCTTATTGATTTTATTGATAGAACCAATTTTATTCAAAGGCAAACGAACAATACGGCTTTGTTCTGCCAAAGCCTGAAGGATGCTTTGACGGATCCACCATACTGCGTACGAAATGAATTTGAAACCGCGGGTTTCATCAAAACGTTGTGCAGCCTTGATCAAGCCAAGGTTACCCTCGTTAATCAAATCAGGAAGCGTCAAGCCTTGATTTTGGTACTGCTTTGCAACAGATACCACGAAACGTAGGTTCGCTTTGGTCAATTTTTCCAAAGCAATCTGATCACCCGCTTTGATCCGCTGTGCGAGCTCTACCTCTTCCTCGGCAGTGATAAGTTCCACTTTACCGATTTCTTGCAGATACTTGTCCAGTGAAGCGGTTTCACGGTTGGTAACCTGTTTTGTGATTTTTAACTGTCTCATGCGCGAGATCTAACTTTTTTAGGGTGAAAAGCCGGGTGATCCTAAGATCACCCGGCAACACTAAATTTCAAAATACGAAATTAAGCTTCTGGTTTTACCTCCTTTTCGGGTTTAGGTAGCAACACCTTACGGCTCAACTTCATCTTACCGGCTTTGTCAACCTCCAACAATTTCACGCGAATCTTGTCGCCTTCCTTGAGGACGTCTTCCACATTCTTGATACGAGTCCAGTCGATCTCGCTAATGTGGAGTAGGCCTTGAACTTTTGGTGCGATCTCGATGAAAGCACCATAAGTTTGAACGCCGCGTACGATTCCTTCGTATTCTTCACCTACTTCAGGTTCGAATGCGATTGCACGAATCATTTCGAGCGCTTTATTCATCATTTCTGAATCCTTACCTGAGATTTCTACGTGACCGCGATCGTCGATTTCTTCGATGGTCACTGTAGTACCAGTGTCTGCTTGGATACCTTGAATGTTCTTACCTCCTGGACCAATGATTGGACCAATGAACTCTTTCTTCACAGTAAGCTTGATGATCTTAGGCGCATTTGGCTTAAGCTCCTTACGTGATTCAGGCATGGTCTTCAACATTTCACCCAAGATGTGCATACGACCGTTCAAGCTCTGTTTCAATGCCTGAACGAGGATTTCGTAGCTCAATCCTTTGATCTTAATGTCCATCTGACATGCAGTAATACCCTTCTCAGTACCCGTTACTTTGAAGTCCATATCACCTAGGTGATCCTCATCACCCAAGATGTCTGAAAGGACTGCAAATTTTTCACCGTCAGAGATCAATCCCATAGCAATACCACTAACAGGACGAACAAGTTTAACACCTGCATCCATCAACGCTAGAGTACCTGCACAAACAGTTGCCATCGATGATGAACCGTTTGATTCAAGAATGTCACTAACTACACGGATAGTAAATGGGTTTTCTGGATCTACCATTTGGTACAATGCACGTTGTGCAAGGTTACCGTGACCAACTTCGCGACGGCTGACACCACGAATAGGACGTGCTTCACCTGTCGAGAATGGAGGGAAGTTGTAGTGCAAGTAGAATTTCTCCTCACCAGTGAAAGTGGCATCATCAATGCGGTTAGCATCCAATGAGCTACCCAAGGTTACGGTAGTCAATGACTGTGTTTCACCACGTGTAAAGACTGCTGAACCATGTGCACCAGGCAAGTAATCAACTTCTGACCATATAGGACGAATGTCTGTGGTCGAGCGACCATCCAAACGCTGACCATCGTTGAGGATCATATCGCGCATGGCCTTGTACTCTACGTCGTGGAAGTATGATTTAGCAAAACCAGTATTTGCATCCAACCATTCCTCGTCTTTGCTTTCAAGGTATTCGTTCAAAATAGCCTTAAAGCCGGCAGAACGCTCGTGCTTTGGAAGACCACTTTTCGCTACTTCGTATACTTTGTCGTAAGTCTGCTTCATTACATCCTCACGAACTTCTTCATTGTGTGTTTCGTGGCAGTACTCGCGCTTCACTTGTGCTTTCTCAACTTGAGAAGCCAATTTAAGCTGTGCTTCGATTTGTACTTTAATGGCATCGTGTGCATACTTGATCGCTTCGACCATCTCTTCTTCAGAGATTTCTTGCATTTCACCTTCTACCATTACGACACTATCCATAGATGCACCGATAACCATGTCCAATTCCAACTCTTTTAGTTGAGCTGGGGTAGGGTTGATGATCAATTCACCGTTGATACGTCCTACACGAACTTCAGAGATAGGACCGTCGAATGGAAGATCACTTACAGCGATAGCCGCTGAGGCTGCCAAACCGGTCAAAGAAGTTGCTTCTACGTTCTCATCGTAGGAAATCAATTGAATCATGAGCTGGATCTCAGCGTGGTAATCCTTTGGGAACAAAGGACGCAACACACGGTCAATCAGACGCATGGTCAAAACTTCATTATCTGATGGACGTCCCTCACGTTTAAGGAAACCTCCAGGTACGCGACCATTAGCCGCAAATTTCTCACGGTAATCTACCGTAAGCGGAAGAAAGTCAACACCATCTTTCGCCTCTTTGCTGGACACGACAGTGGCCAACAGCATTGTCCCACCGCACTTTACGACAACAGAGCCATCCGCTTGTTTGGCCAATTTACCGGTCTCAAGCGTGATTTCTCTTCCGTCTGGAAGTACGATAGTTTCTGTAATTGCTTTAGGAATCATATAAAGTGTAAATAGATACTTTTTTATACGCAAAAAGGCAATTGTTGAAATTGCCTTTTTGTCGTACCTCTAGGTGAAAATTATTTTCTCAATCCTAGTTTTTCGATAATCGCACGGTAACGAGCGATGTCTGAATTCTTCAAGTAGTTGAGTAGTTTTCTACGCTTACCTACAAGTGCAATCAACGCGCGCTCTGTGTGGTGGTCTTTGCGGTTCTGCTTCAAGTGCTCAGTCAAGTGACTGATGCGGTAGCTGAACAAGGCGATTTGACCTTCTGCTGAACCTGTGTCGGTTGCTGATGCGCCGAATTCGGCGAAAATTTCTGCTTTTTTCTCTTTTGTCAAGTACATATCAAAATCGAATTGATGTTTGTAATGCTTTTAATTAAGGTGCAAAGGTACAAAAAATAACCCAGTGATGGGATATCTAATGTTAATTCTGTGTCCAATCGATGATTGTCCCAGCTTTGATGCCCTTAGCAGCGCTTGTTCCTGCAGGCACTTCAAGTACAAAACTTGCCGGTGCAAAGCTGGGCAAACTCGTGGTGTTAAGCGGTTGGGCATTTTCTTGAATGCTGACAACTTCGTGCGAAGCATTGATGTAGATAATGTCCAAGCCAACTAAGGTGTTTTTCATCCAAAAGCTACGCATCTGGTCGCCACCAGGCATCACGAATAACATGGCCATATCGGGAGCCATTGAGCGACGGTACATCATCCCGATTTCGATTGCCTGTGGTGTAGTGGCAAATTCAGTTCGGAATGAGGCTACCGTATCAGTACCATTGATGGCCCAACTCCATCCGTCCATTCGGAATGGCGGTTCATAGGGTTGGCTTGTCGGTTTGACCATAGGTTGGCTCGTGTTTTGAGCGAATTTGCCAATTCCTGATATCACCGAAGGAATAATAAAAGCAGCCAGTCCAAGGCCAACGATCCAAACTGCATATTTGCGAAATGCGTTCATGTCTAGTGTTTTTTAGCGGTCAATAATAAGAAGAAACCAGCGAGAACAAGGGGTATACTCAGCCATTGCCCCATATTCAATGACATGCCTTGCTCGAAGCTCACCTGTATTTCTTTGTAGTACTCAATAAAGAATCGGAACCCAAAGACACCGATAAGGAATGTTCCGAAAAGACGGCCGCGGTATTGACCAGCATTCTGCTTCAAATACATCCATGCTAAAAGAACGAAGATGAGCCAGTATCCTGCGGCTTCAAAAAGCTGGGTTGGGTATCGTGGAATGCCAAACATTTTTACCACGGCATGGGCACCGCTTTCATCCTCGTATACGCTAACCTCCGGATTTTTGTTGACCCAAAGATTGCGGTTATCAGGGTTCTGATTGGATAGAATCCCATGAAGGTAGTTCTCCGCATAAGCTTTGGTCTGCTCTAAGTTGAGCTTGTAAAACGTTAATGTTGCAGAGATAATAGGTAGGTCGAGGCTGTCGGTATGGAGGACGTCATCCGTTTTTTCGAACGTGATAGATTTGAGATTACCGGCATAGCCACGCTCAATTCCGGCGCGTGCAGCTTCAACAAAGACCGTTTCAACTGCTGAGTTTGCTGGGGCTCCATAGATTTCGGAATTGAACCAATTCCCCATTCGGATAAAACCTCCTGCCAGAGCTACTACGATAACAATGCGGTCTAAAGTCCAGACCGGATGTTTTTTCGCCAACTTCTTTGACCAATAAATCATGGCCAAAACAATAGCAATGGCTGCCCCGTGGGAGGCTAGCCCACCTTTCCACACTTTCAGGATTTCCCCAGGATTTTCGCTGTAATAGCCCCAATCGTAAAAGAAAACATGGCCCAAACGTGCACCGATTATTGTTGCACCAACCATCCAATACACCAATGAATCCATGAGCTTTGGGTTCACGTTTTCACGCTTAAAGACATATTGCATGCCGTATTGACCCAGTACAAAGCTGATGATGAACATCAAAGAGTAGAACCTCAGTTCGAACCCTCCGATGGGAATGTGGTTGGGAAAGTCCCAGAGAATAGTGGCAAGCGTACTAGTCATTCCAGTCGGCGATAAAAAGATTGGTAGCGTGAGTACCACCGTTGTTTCGGTTCGACGCAAAAATTAATTTCTTACCGTCAGGGCTAAACATTGGGAAAGCGTCGAAAACCCCATCGTGGCTCACTTGCTCTAGGCCAGTTCCGTCCGTTCCGATCATGAAAAGGTTAAAGGGATATCCGCGTTCGGTATGGTGGTTTGTGGAGAACAATATTTTCTCACCGCTTGGGTGGTAAAACGGTGCCCAATTCGCACCACCTAAATGAGTAACCTGCACAAGATCAGAACCGTCTACATTACATGTGTAGATTTCCATGTGCGTAGGCTCAACCAATCCTTCTGCAAGCAATCCTTTGTACTTCGAGATTTCTTCTTCCGTTTTTGGTCTTGAGCTTCGGAATACCAATTTTTTACTGTCGGGGCTAAAGAAAGCACCACCGTCATAACCCAAACCATCGGTTACCTGTACTATGTTAGAGCCGTCGATATCGCAAACGTAAAGCTCTAGGTCACCTGAGCGCGTCGAAGTGAATACGATTTTAGTGCCGTCTGGACTAACCGTAGCTTCAGCATCGTATCCGGGACCGCTGATAATAGTGTCTAACAGATTTCCTTTGAGGTCACTGATGTAAATGTCGAAGTCCTCATAAATGGGCCAAACATATGCCCCATTTTCACCGCGTTCAGGAACGGGTGGACAGGCACTATCACCGCGGAAAGTACTTGCATAAATAATAGTGGTATCACCAGGCATGAAATAAGCACACGTTGTGCGGCCCAGACCATTAGAAACCATTTGTGGTTCGTTTTCGAGAATAGTGTCTGTATCCCAGTTGAAAGCATAGATTTGATCACATTCGTTCCCCCATTTTTCTGCGTTACTTTGGAAGGTAAGCATTGTTCCGTCGAAGCTGAAATAAGCCTCTGCATTGTCACCACCATCGGTAAGTTGTCGCACATTTTGAAGATGGCTTTCACCGTCATAGTGAATTTTGTTCGTCCAAGTGGCACCACTGCTTGCGTCCGCGTCCTCAGAGGTAGTTCCTCCACATGAGCTTAGGGTAAAAGCAGCAAGAACTGCAAAGGCTGTCAGAACCGTTGATTTCATGTTCATTGTGTTTTAAGGGATGTATTTCTTTTCTTTTAATTCTTTTTCCAATTCACTTCCAGGAACGGGGTCCCAGCCATGACCACCCCAAGGGTGGCATGAGCCAATGCGTTTCACGGCCATCACAAAGCCTTTGAAAGGACCATGAACCTTTACGGCTTCGGCAGCATAAGCACTACACGTCGGTTGATACCTGCATGCAGGACCTAAAACGGGTGAAATTAATTTGCGGTATACCCAAATAATCAGCAGAAGTGGTGCTCCGCCGATTTTTTGAATGATTTGCATACCGCTGCGCATGGTTTTACAACGAATAAGTTGTGCCGTCCGCTCCGTCCTTGAGCTGAATTCCTGCCTCGGCTAATTGATCGCGAATCAAATCGGCCATTCCCCAATCCTTATTGGTGCGAGCTTGAGCGCGCAATTCAATCACTAACGCCATGGCCTTATCCAACGCTTCTTTGGTCTCGCCGCCGGCCTTTTCCTTCTGAAGTCCAAGGATTTCAAAGGTCATTGCCTCTAAGGTGTTTTTCAACAACTCGTAATCTTGCGCTGCGAGGGCAATAGTTGTTTCACTGCCTGAGATAAATTTGATGGCCTCGAACAATTGGGCAATCATGATAGGCGTGTTGAAATTGTCGCTCATGGCACTGTAGCAGCCTTCCACCCATTTCTGAACGTCAAAACTGCTTGAACCACTAGGCTTAAGCCCGCGCAATTTGTTCACCGCATTCAAAAGCTTATTATGACCTTTTTCAGCGGCTAACAAGGCGTCGTTGCTGAAATCAAGGACGCTGCTGTAGTGAGCCTGCATCATAAAGAAACGAACCACAGAAGGCGAGAATCCTTTTACCAAATGCTCACTTTCACCACTGAATAATTCTTTGGGTAGGATGGTGTTGCCCGTGCTTTTACTCATGCGTTTTCCGTTGAGCGTAAGCATATTGGCATGCATCCAGTATCGTGCGCCTTTGTGACCTGTGCAGGCACTGTTTTGGGCGATCTCACATTCGTGGTGCGGGAATTTGAGGTCCATACCACCGCCGTGAATATCAAATTCATCACCGAGGTATTTGGTGCTCATCGCAGAACATTCCAAATGCCACCCAGGGAACCCGATTCCCCAGGGAGATGGCCAACGCATAATATGTGCTGGACTAGCATTCTTCCAGAGGGCAAAGTCAGCCGGATTGCGCTTCTCGTCTTGACCGTCTAGTGATCTTGAGCCGGCCATGAGTTCGTCCATTTTACGTCCGGAGAGTACACCGTAATCTCCACCGTCTTCGTTGTATTTATTGACGTCAAAATACACTGACCCATTGCTTACGTAGGCCCAGCCTTTGTCAAGGATGGTTTTGATCATTTCGATCTGCTCTACGATATGTCCCGTTGCCGTAGGTTCAATAGATGGCGGCAGCGCACCTAAAGCAGCCATCACTTCATGAAAGTCTACAGTGTATCGCTGCACTATTTCCATAGGTTCGAGCTGTTCTACCCTGGCTTTTTTTGCGATTTTGTCTTCGCCCTCGTCAGCATCATTCTCAAGGTGACCGGCATCAGTGATATTCCTGACATAGCGCACTTTGTACCCCAAATGCTTGAGGTAGCGGAAAATCATATCAAAGGAGGTGAATGTGCGGGCATTACCCAGGTGCACGTCACTATATACGGTCGGTCCACAGACATACATACCCACATGACCTTCGGTCACGGGTACCATTGGTTCTTTCTGCCCAGTAAGGCTATTTTCGACGGTAATGGGGAATTGGCTGTACAGTGGTTTCACGATTATGCTCCGAATTCGGTACTTAGATTAATGTAATCGAGGAATTCACGCTTTTTATCCTCATTCTGGAATGCACCTCCGTATTCTGCGGTGACGGTGCTGCTTTCGATATCGCGAATACCTCGAGAGTTCACACAAAGGTGTTTTGCGTCGATAACACAGGCGACGTCTTCCGTGCCGAGAACCTCTTGAAGTGCTTGAACCACCTGACGTGTGAGTCTTTCCTGTACTTGCGGACGTTTAGCATAGTAATCTACTATGCGGTTCATCTTACTGAGACCTACGACTTTACCATTGCTAATGTAGGCAACATGTGCCCGTCCAACGATGGGAAGGAGGTGGTGTTCGCAAGTAGAGTACACGACGATATTCTTCTCAACGAGCATTTCGTTGTATCGGTAGCTGTTTTCAAAGGTGCTCATACCCGGTTTGCGGTCCGGATGTAAACCGCCAAATGCCTCTTTAACGAACATTTTGGCAACACGCTTCGGCGTCCCTTTTAACGAATCGTCCTCGAGATCCATACCTAGCGTATCCAAAATACCGCGAACATGTTCTGTGATGACGTCGATTTTTTCGTCGTCGGACATTTCAAAGGCGTTGGCTTTCAAAGGAGTTTCTGCTCGGAAGCTTTGGTGTGCGTCACCGATTTCTTCGTGGTGATCATGAACTACTTCAGACATAGCTACGGGGGTTAATTTATAAGGCCGCGAAGGTACAAACTATTAATCCCAAAACGGCACTCCTTGTTCAAGGGCTTTGGCCTCAATTTCATCCAATGAGGCATCGATCCGTTCAAGCATTTGAATCGCGTCGAGAATCATGGCTTTTCCATCATCCAGCAGATTCTTCATGGTGCCTGTTGGTTCGGCCCTGTGGTTTCGTGCAGCCCAAACAAGAAGTCCGATAGTATCGTCCATTCCGGCCGGAGTTTCCATCTGAAGTTTTTTTCGAATGGGGTCGCCACCTATGAGTTCACTGACCTTTTTCAATTCCACATCGATCCTCCGCAGAACATTGAGCTCTTCGATATTTGTTCCAGGGATTGAGCGGAACCCGGCACGCAGTTCATTAAGTTCTCGGGAAAGTTCCTTGAATTCAGCCTTCACTTTGTTGGAAGCCGCATACAATTCGTCCACCTTCTTGTTGAACTCATAGTCAATACTTTCGTAGTCGTATAGGTGATTGACTTTGAATGGGTGATTCTCTACCAAAGAGGTCAACATTCCATTGGTGGAACGCCAAACGCTGATTGAATAATCTCCTGGCGCTACAAAAGTCGTGGACCAAGCGTTAGTCTTGGGTTCTCCGTCGGTATTGATGGAAGCCTTAGAAGAGTAACGACCGTTCCAAACAAATCGTTTCAAACCGTTGAAATCATCCTTTGTGAATCGGCTAACTTCCAATCCCGCGGTATCGCGGACTACAAAAAGGAGGTAAGGCTTTTCTTCCCAATGCTCCTCACGTAGTTGTTCAACATTTGGATGGTGTGGACGATTCTGGTCAACTTCTGGTCGTTGGTCTTTCACTTTGGATGCTTCGTTGGCGATGTATAAATCAAATGAAACACCCATAGCAGGATTATCAGCGCGGTAGTATTGTCCTCCTTTGTAGTCGATTCCACCTATGTTGGCGCGGTTAAACAACAAGGCAGGTTTTGTGGTGAATAGGGCCGCATCCTGGTTCAGGATGTAGTTCATCTCGCGCAACGGACTGTAGTTGTCTAGAACATAAAAACCACGTCCAAAGGTGGCAACTATCAAATCATTTTCACGTTCCTGAATAGCAATATCACGAATGGCTATGGTTGGTAGGTTGCTGCCAAGTTTTGCCCAATGATTACCGCCGTCGAGGGTATAGTATAAGCCAAATTCAGTTCCGGCAAAGAGTAAGTTTGGATCGATGTGGTCTTCCGCAAGGCTATATACAGAACCTCGTTCAGGCAAGTTCGAGGCGATACTGATCCATGATTTCCCACCATCGCTACTCTTGAATAGATAGGGTTTGAAATCTCCGGATTTGTGATTGTTGAAGACGGCGTAAACCACCTTTTTGTCATGCTTAGAAGGCACGATATCTTGCACGTAAACAAGGGGTAGGCTTAAGGAACCGACTTGAGTTTTAGGAAGGTCACTAAAGTTCTTGACGCTTGACCAATTCTTTCCATCGTCATCTGTTTTCCAAACTAAACCATCGTCCGTACCGACCCAGAGAGTACCTTCTTCTAGGGGACTTTCTTTGAGGGTGACGATGTTTCCATAGGTCGAAGTGCTTTGGTGCAGGGCCACAGCCTCGGGTCCCCAGTAGCGATCCATGATCGGTAGAGTGTTGCGATCAAGTTGACGGCTTAAGTCGTCACTAATAGTCGTCCAGCTGTTTCCGCGGTCGGTGCTTTTAAACACTTTATTGGCGGCGAAATACAACGTTTTTTTCTGATGCTCACTGGTTACTAGCGGAGCGTCCCAATTCCAGCGGTAGGCATCCTCTTTGTAACGACTCTGCGGTTGAATTGGGGTTTTCTCTCCCGTGCGCTTGTCAAAACGCACCAACCATCCGTACTGAGCCTGAGCATAAACGATGTTAGGGTCATCAGGATCGGTAGCACTTTCAAAACCATCCCCGCCATTGGTTACGAACCAATCTTCATTGATAATGCCTCGATCATTTATTGTCTGTGATGGTCCGCCGAGACTATTGTTGTCCTGGGTACCACCGTAAATATTGTAGAATGGCCAGTCGTTATCCACCGCCACACGGTAGAACTGAATGGTAGGGAGGTTAGCACGCCAATTCCAGCTTGCCATATCGTCCCAGGTCTCGTAAAGACCGCCATCCGTACCAATGATCATATGTTGGGTATGCGCAGGGTCAATCCATAAGCAGTGGTTGTCCACGTGCTTGCGGTCCTTCTGAATGTTCTTCCACGTCTTACCCCCATCCTTGCTGACCTTCGCGTAAGTATCCATGCTGTAGATCGTCTCCAATTCTGTTGGGTGGGCCACCAATTCCACATAGTAGTTCCCCGAAGTTTCGTGACCGCTCACCTTAGTCCAGCTTGCACCACGATCCTTGCTCGAGTACATTCCGTGGCCTTCGATGGTGGCATAGAGCACATCTGGATTCACAGGGCTGATGTCCATACCTATACGACCAACATCACCGCCAGGCAATCCGCTGGTTAGTTTTTGCCAGTTATTTCCGCCGTCTATACTCTGATAGATGGCGCTTTCGGGCCCCCCGCTTAGGTATGTGTAAACGTGGCGACGACGCTGATGGGAGGTCGCATACATCACATCGGGATTTCTCGGGTCCAAATGAATTTCATTGAATCCGGTATGTTCGCTAATACTTAGCTTCAACGACCAATTCTTTCCGCCATCTTTCGTTTCGTAAACACCGCGTTCGCCGCCTTTGCTCCAAAGTGGTCCGTATGCTGCCACCCAGACATGGTCACCATCACGTGGGTCGATAGCAATCATTCCAATGTGCTCGCTTTCCTTCAATCCCACATTGGTCCAACTCTTTCCACCATCATCACTGCGGTAAACCCCGTCACCGTAGGCCACTGAGCGTTGGTTGTTGTTTTCGCCCGAACCCACCCAAATACGGTTGGTGTTGTTGGGGTCGATGCTTACACATCCCATGCTATAGGAACCTTCGTTCTCTAAAACGGGATTCCAAGTTGTTCCATTGTTGACGGTTTTCCACACACCGCCAGAGGCTAATGCGAGGTACATCTCTGCCGCATTATTCGGATTCACGGCGATATCGGCAACGCGTCCAGACGTTGTAGCGGGGCCGACATTGCGCCATTTGAAAGATGAAGTCGAAGTTTCTGCCCAATCTGGGCTTTGAGATTTGCGTTGTGCAGACGTTGGCACAGTCATGACGAATACGCTCAAGGCGGTGATAAGCCCTATACGGAAAGCATTTTTCATGCGAGGAGAATTGATTTACGTTACTCTCGGGGCAATGGCCGCCAAGGTCCTTGCAAAATACAGCAAAAGGTTAGAGCCGCCAAGTAGCTGTAATCATTAGCATTTTGAGGGAGCGCACCAATTCCAATTCCTCTGCGTATTGCGCGCTGAAGGGGAAATAACCTCGTGCTCTGTCAATAGCCGTCCATCCCAAATCGAGGGTGAAATCACGCTCTTTAAAAGCTAGACCCATACTGCGCTGCACCTGCGCGCTCCCCATTTGGTAGTATTGGGGAATATAAGCACCGCCGCCGCGAATACTAATAGGACCGAAGCGCCATTCCCCGCCCACGGCCACACGGTGCTCGGTCGAAAGGAGGGAGTCTGAAGCGGAATTTATCCCGGAGAGGTCTGAATTTGGTGTCATGCCCCATTGGTGGGGTGTTGCGGTGTAGCTCGTGCTGATCAAACCGCTACGTCCGAAGAGGTATGTGGCTCCAAAACGTGCTTTTGGGGCACTAATGTAGGTCCATTGGTAATCCGTGCCATAGGCGTTCTGCGCGATATTGTTGCTTATGCTCGGTCGGTTGGAGGTGAATTCAATTTCCCAATCCTGCATGAAGGCATAAACATGTGGTAATTCAATTGCGGCACCTAGTCGTAGCTGATGAACAGGGCGGTAGAGTACGCCGGCATTAATGGCTAAGCCTATGGCGTTGTTATTCCACCACTCGTCCAGGGTAAAACCTTGCAGGTCTGTGGTCACTGGGTAGCTTTCGGTATGGACTACATCAACGGTTTCAAAGGAGTGTACAATGGCAGCGGAGGCACCGACGCTGAGGTTGTTGTTAATAGAATAGCCTGCTCCTAATGTCCAGCGGTTGCGCATGCCTCGGCGAAAGAAATCATGTTCGAATTCGACATTGGTGAGATCTGCCGTACTACGGTATTCGTTTGAATTTTCGTCCCAATCCGTCGCATAACTTTGATAGAGAAGGTCTTCGTAAACCCCAATGTTTGGAAGGTAATCGGGGGCGGTCAAGGCGCTATTTGCAATCCATGGAAGCTGGATGCTGTTCCCGGTTCCGCTGTAATTGATGCGTTCGCGGTAGACCTGGTCACTATTATAGGTGAAAAAGATTTTCAACCTGGATGCTTGGTCGTAGCCGAGAAAACCAAAGTTGCCGACGTTAAGATTGCTCGTGCCGCGCAAGGGGTAGTTGTTTTCGGTTTTGAAATTTCGCGCATTGAATTGGCCCAGAGTCATGGAGAAGACATCATGATTGTACAAGGCAGCGCCGGCGGGATTTAGGCTAAGTGCCGTTAAACTGCCCGACATGCTCACCATGGCACCACTCATGCTTAAGTATCTTGCGTCGCCCAGAGTTGCCGGACTGTTGAGCTCTGCGAAGTAGTCAGTGCTTTGTCCGTAGGAAAGTACAAAGCCTAATAAAAAAAGTGTATTAAAGAGCTTCTTCATCGTCTCCGTCCTGAGGTTGTTGAGCTTGACGAACTTGAATTAGAGGAACTCCGTGCGGGACTACTTTGCATCGATGGGCTACTGCTTCGTCCAGCATCAAAGTTGTTGCCAGAATTTGAGTTGGATCTGTTAAAAGAAGACGGACTGCTCTGATTGAACCTTGTGTTAGTGGTGCTTGGAACAGTTGATTTGGGCGATGCTTTGCCTCGGTCTTTTATACGGTTTGTGCGCTCCGTTGTTGTGGAAGGTGTATTAGTACGTGGAGGTAAATAGCCGTTTCTCGAACGATCCGTTTGCTCCGGTAGGCGCTGGTCAATGTCGCTATGAGATGTGCTCGTTGTACCTTGATTTGAGCGGCGGCCTTCAATGGAGGTTCCTTGATCGACCGTTCCAGGTACGGGCGTTTGATTGTTGGTGGGAATGTACGTTCGTCCACCCGAAGAGGAATAACCGCTAGTGCTGGAGTAACGAGAAGGTCGAGGAGAACGACCTTTATTTATGCCGGGTTTCGTATTCGGTGGGGTAGCGGTCCAGCCATTATTCCAAGTATTGCCACCCCAGTAGCTCCATGGATTGTTCCAGCCATAGCCGTAGCTGTTCCAACCATAGCTGTTCCAGCCATTGTTGTAAGGAGTGTAGTATGGGTTGCCCCATGGGTTGTAATAAGGGTTGCCCCATGGATTGCTCCAAGGGTTGTAACCAAAGCCATTATCCATCCCGTACCAATTTCCGTAATGGTAGTTAAAGGGGTCGTACGGGTTGTAAAAGTTCATTCCATTGCCCCATTGCGAGTTGAAGCCCCAGAACATTGTACTCGACAAGCCGTAGTTGAATCGCGAGCTGCGGGGGAGTGAATAGGGATCTTGAATGCCTATGATGTCGTTGTTCATTCCTGAGCCGCCCCATATACGCTCGTAATCTTCGGGCGAGTATGGTTGATCTTCTGAGGAAGTAGCCTTTTGCATAGCCAAGGGATTGGCCATGTCGGGGTTGAAGTAGTTGGGGTCTTCGTAATGATTCGTCCACAAATCAGCCGGCCCGGCGCATGAAAAAAGGGCGAGATAAGAAATACCAATAAGAAGGGCGTGCTTCTTCATAACTTCAGTAGATTTGCGATTCCGACTAAATAAGGTACAAAAGTTATACCATAATTGCAATGGCAAAGCACTTAACAACAAGAGAAGAAGATTATTCGAAGTGGTACAATGAATTGGTTGTAAAGGCCGATTTAGCCCAAAATTCAGGGGTTCGTGGATCCATGGTGATTAAGCCGTACGGCTACGCCATTTGGGAAAAGATTCAGGCGGATCTTGACCGTCGATTCAAGGAAACGGGCCATATGAACGCGTACTTCCCACTATTTATCCCGAAATCTTACTTTTCGAAAGAGGCTTCTCACGTAGATGGCTTTGCTAAAGAATGTGCGGTCGTAACTCATTATCGCTTGAAAGATGATCCGAATGGCGGTGGGGTTGTTGTTGATCCGGCTGCGAAGTTGGAAGAGGAATTGATTGTTCGTCCAACATCAGAGACCATCATTTGGGATACCTATAGAGATTGGATTCAGAGCTATCGTGATTTGCCAATTCTTGTTAACCAGTGGGCCAATGTTGTTCGTTGGGAAATGAGAACTCGTTTGTTTTTGCGCACGGCTGAATTTTTATGGCAGGAAGGCCACACGGCACATGCGACTAAGGAAGAGGCTGTTACCGAAGCAGAAACTATGCTAGGGGTTTACGCGGATTTCGTAGAGAACATTATGGCGATTCCAGTTTTGCGCGGTTTGAAGACAGAAGGCGAGCGTTTTGCTGGTGCTTTAGAGACCTATTGTATCGAAGCTTTGATGCAAGACGGTAAGGCCTTGCAAGCGGGAACCTCACACTTCTTGGGACAAAACTTCGCGAAGGCCTTTGATGTAAAGTACCAAAGCAAGGAAGGGACGCAGGAGTATGTATGGGCGACCTCTTGGGGAGTAAGTACTCGCTTGATGGGCGCTTTGATTATGACCCATAGTGATGATAACGGTTTGGTGTTGCCTCCGAAATTGGCGCCTTACCAAGTGGTTATCATTCCGATCTATAAAGGAGAAGAGCAGCTCACGGCAATCAGCGAGGTTGCTAATGGCATGGTTGCTGAACTTCGCGCCAAAGGAGTGAGCGTGAAATATGATGATCGCGATACCTACAAACCGGGGTGGAAATTCAACCAATACGAATTGCAAGGGGTGCCTTTGCGTATTGCAATTGGGCCGAAAGATTTAGAGAAGGGTACGGCGGAATTGGCCAGAAGAGATACCCTGACTAAAGAATTCGTAGCACAGAGCGAAATCGGAACCAAGGTTCCAGAGCTTTTGGACGCTATTCAGAATAATCTATTTGAGAAAGCTTTGAGTTACCGCGAAGCGCACACGCATGAGGCAAATAGTTGGGAAGAGTTCGAAAAGTTGATGAAAGGGAACGCTGGATTCGTTTATGCTCATTGGGACGGTACTACGGAGACTGAGGACAAGATCAAAGAGCTTACAAAAGCGACTATTCGTTGTATTCCATTGAATAACAAGCAGGAAGAAGGAACTTGTATTCTTACGGGCAAGCCTTCAACCCAGCGCGTGGTATTTGCCAAGGCTTACTAGGAGGAAAAAAAGTGAAAGAAATTTCGATTTTTTTTACCTCAAGTGTTGCGAAGTTTAAAAACGTTGCTACATTTGCACTCCCCAAACGAAACAGGGGATTGTTCTGGTAAAATTTGGCCCGTTCGTCTAGCGGTCCAGGACGCTGCCCTTTCACGGCAGAAACACGGGTTCGATTCCCGTACGGGTCACAACTAAAGAGTTAAAAAAGATGGCAAACCACAAGTCTGCTCTAAAGAGAATTCGTCAGACTGCCAAGAAGGCAGCACACAACCGTTACTACCACAAGACGACACGTAACGCTGTGAGAAAACTACGCGCAACTACTGATGCTTCAGAAGCAGTCGCTTTGTTGCCATCTGTAGCTTCAATGTTGGATAAGTTGGCAAAACGCAACATCATCCACAAGAAGAAAGCGTCTAACTTGAAGTCTAGCTTGGCGAAGC
This sequence comes from Bacteroidota bacterium, assembly GCA_041164065.1. Taxonomy (GTDB): domain Bacteria; phylum Bacteroidota; class Bacteroidia; order Flavobacteriales; family Schleiferiaceae; genus UBA10364. The sequence continues at coordinate 48,904 of JBEAQE010000010.1, forward strand.
ACGTTGCTGCTCTATAAGCTCGTCTAACAGTGTAAAGATCATTCGAACCCATCTCGAAAGAGGTGGGTTTTTTTGTTTCGGTGTATATGGCCCGCTTTGAGCCCCTTCCAGATTAGGATGGGGCTTTTGTTGTTCTGTACTAACAG
>JBEAQE010000011.1:0-2751 GCA_041164065.1 Bacteroidota bacterium
CGTGATTGGGATTTCCGTGGTCTAACGCCCCACGTAGAGTTGTTCTATGCGGACAACAACAAAGCTTTCGGCGCCCAGAACTATTACACGACGGCCTTCCCGGACCAATTCGAAGCGACCACCACCAAGCTCTTTGGCTTGAACAGCACCTTACCGCTCTCTGACCAAACCACCATTACCTTCAATACGAACATAGTCGGTGGAACCGACCGTTTCGAGCTGTACCGCGAAACGGAGGGCCTAGCCGGCTACGACGCCAGCCCTATAGCCTACAAGAAGCTTTCCAGCGGCCGATACTACCGTGCTTTCGACAATGATACTGCAGCTGCTTGGTACTCTGGACCTAATTTTCATCGTACCGAGGCCATGAACTCCACATTGCGAGTTCATTACAAGTGGAACATCGAGCACAGTACGACGGTAGGAATGACCAGCAGGTCTGACCGGATAAACTCGAACGTGCTTGGTGAAGATGATGAGACTGTTGTCGTGCCAGGCTGGGAAAGTTACCGCATGACCAAAGGAATGTGGAGTGCGGATTGGACGTATTTCATCGATCACCGTTTCGAGCGCGAGCGCCTAAAGATTAACGGGGGATTGATGGTAAATGATCATTACATCGCAACAGCACTGGCTCCACAACAATGGTTTTGGGCGCCCACGCTCGATGCAACCTACCGTCTCACTCCACTAGGAACTCTGTTCGGAACAGCGAACCGCAGTGTGCGCTACCCAACTTTCACAGACCTTTACTACAACCGGGGCGGCGCACAAGGTTCTATCACGCTTCAACCGGAAACGTCTTGGAATGCCGAAATAGGCTACAAATTCTACCAAGGAAACGTGCATTGGACCGGGGTTTTGTTCCATCGTCAAAGCAAGGACTTGATCGACTGGGTTACCTACGACGGTGATCCGACAGCCTACGCTTCCAACATCACCGAGCTCAGTTTAACGGGTTTAGAAGGCGCTTGGCAATACCGCGCTTCCAAGCGACGTCAACGAATTCAAAAGGCTAACATTACGGCAACGTTCATGAACGGCCGCACACCTGAGGTTGATTTCTCAAGCCTCTATGCCCTTGACTACCTTCAGGCTAAGGTCAACGCGCGCGCCACCCAAAAGATAGGGCTGGGCTTATTTGCGACCTACAGTATCACAGTTCAGGATCGTGTCGGTACTTACTTTTACGCCGGTCAAGAGATCGCTTACGACCCATTCGCACTGGTTGATCTAAAAGTTTACTATGCGCCTGCAGGAGGAATTTTTAAACGCCAATTCCCTTTTCAGGCCTTCATCAACATCAACAACGCGCTCGATGCCAACTACTACGATCGCGGCAGTGTAATCCAGCCCGGGCGATGGATCAGCACAGGTTTTGAGTTCAGATTCCGCTAAAATATTTATGCGCTTACGCACAAAAAAGCCGCCCCTTTGGGCGGCTTTTTTGTTTGCCTTTTCGCTACTATTCTTCTATACTGAAATCAATGAAAAGGGAGTCGCCTTCATTCGATCCCCGATAGTCTAACAGCTTGAAATAGCCCCAGCCAACTTCGTTCAGTCCCTGGAAAATGGTTCCTCTCGCGACATCACCGGACCCAAATCGAAACCAATGCTGATCTCCCAATGACATGGTCATTTGGGAAGGTTGAAAGGTCGTTCCCGCAGATAAAGGAGTGGTGTAAGATTGCGGTGAAACGTTGTTAATGCCGCTCCAGGTATGGTAACGAAATTCAATGCGGTCAGCATTTAGCCCTCCTAAATCGCCAATTCTTGGGACAGCCCACACATTATGTTCTAGACTAAAGGTATCGGTGTGGATCACCTTGGCCCCCCAAATATTATCCCTTTGGTTGGCGTAAGAGAACGTTCCCAGGGTATCGGAGTATTCGGGGTCCGAGTATACATTCACATGGGAAAAGCAATCAAAACAGCCGCTATATTTTTCATCGAACTCAAAGTAACCATCACTATCGGTTGTGGTGGAGGCAATGACTTTGTAACTCGATCCTTCGTCGTTGGTAAACATAAGCTCCAAATACAATCCTGCTAGTGGTGTTTTATCGTCCATTGAATTGACGAAAAAGGCGCCGTCTTCAATCTTTGTACTCGTAATGCTGCACGAGGCTATTAGGGCGAAGGCACCGAAAATTGTAGTGATTCGTAATAGGTCCTCTTTGGTTTTTAATAGCTTCATCATTGGCTTGGTGTTCGTTTGGAAAGATAATCAAATTAAGCCTACTTCAATTTCTCGTTGTTGTGGTGACGGTCGTGGTCACGCTCGCGCTTTACGTTCATTTTTTTGTCGAAGGCCGTTTGAAGATCGGTACCGGTTTGATTCGCCAGGCATAGAACGACAAAAAGTACATCACTGAGTTCTTCTCCGAGGTCTTTGGCCTTGTCGCTTTCTTTCTCGCTTTGTTCCCCGTAGCGGCGTGCGATGATGCGAGCGACTTCACCCACCTCTTCTGTGAGCTGTGCCATGTTGGTGAGCTCATTGAAGTAGCGTACGCCGTGATTAGCAATCCACTGGTGAACTTCTTCTTGTAGTTTGCCTAGGGGAAGGTCGTTGGGGACGTTGATGGGGTCTAAAGCCATGGTGTTATTCTTTGTTTTTGGAATCGATCCAGATGGTTACGGGACCATCGTTGATTAGGTGGACTTTCATATCGGCGCCAAATTTTCCAGATTTGACGGGGAGGTTGCTCTCCATCCAAAGGCGTTCCATGAAGTATTCGTAAAGATGTTCTG
>JBEAQE010000012.1:0-17958 GCA_041164065.1 Bacteroidota bacterium
TACCATCCAATGGGCTTTCTCTTTATTTGGGTTCATGCCGTTGTTCTTTTAAAGTCATTTTTATTATTTATCTGCCGCTCCTTATTCAGGGATCAACCACCAGAGTGGCTTCATCTTCGCCTTGTAGATGAACATGATGTGCAACACATATTTTATCCAGTGTCCAGCTATCCCGTACTCGCCGACGGTGTTTTTAAAATCTCGACCCTTCGTTTCTGGGTACTTTTCGTAATCTGGAACAATAGGGAACATCGTCATAGTGACCGCACGCCCCTTTGTCAAACCATAGGCAGCTGATGCAACACAAGCCGCTCCCATGTTGCCCATGGATGCCTTGTGCTTGATTTCTGTGGTGTTGTGGTTGATCATATGGACGATGTTATCCGCTACCACTCGGGCACTCACACCGGAAGGCATACCAGTGCGAGGAGGTGCCGGGAAAATATCGGTTCCATTCGGGCTCTTCGCTGGCTTGCTGATGGTGTGTGGAGGTGCAAAGGCGATACCGGGTGCGAAGATGTTGCTATAAGACGGGTTTTGGTAGGTTTCTGGCCAATCTTTAACACTCCATTGCTCAAAGGGCTTAGGCGTGTAATCTGCATCTACGATCATGAATCCATTGAAGAGCTTCTCCGTGATATCACCTCCGTTTTTATCGTAAGCCTTAAACCCATGACCAGAAAAGGCCGGGATGAGCATACCGAGGTCAAATTCCTCTGTTTTGAATGTACCATCCAGCGTTTCATAGTGGACTTTTCCGTCTTCTACCTTGTTGACGCCCGCACGGATGATATAGTTGATACCACGATCGGCAAAAAGTTGACTTACCATTTCGTGGTTGCCCATGGCTTTGCCATAGACGTTGAACAGACCACCGTCGACACCAAAGTCTCCCAGTTCGGGCTCGTTAGAGATCCAGGTTATGGTGGCTTTATCGCGTACCTTGTGACGTCGGAGTTCGTTTTCCACATTCAATATGTACTCGAAGGCAGCGCCTTGACACGTCGCCTTGGGGTGACCTGTACCTATGAGAATGCGTTGGTGCTCGCCCTTTTTCATTCGAGTGATGGCGGCCATAAATTCTTCTGAAGCATGAGCAGCGTGGCCGTAGGTACAAACGGAGACAACCTTATTAGTGCCAGGCAAAAGACCTTCTGTAGCTTCAAAATTCAGCTTAGGGCCAGTGGCGTTAATCATGTAATCGTAGGTAACGAGCTCTTCTTGGTCCTTTTTGGGGCCGACGACGTATTTGATCGAGATGTGTGGCTTGGACTCTGCTGTGCTACCCTCAGGGTAGAAGGTTTGAGCCAAGGCTTGTTTGAAGTCAATTCCTTTGCGCTTGTACAAAGGTGCGAGCGGGAAGATAACCTCCTTCGACTTCATTCGGTCGACACCAACCCAAATGTTGGAGGGAATCCATTGATAATTTGAATTGGGGCTTACAACCACTACTTCGTGTTCTTTGCTCAGCCCGCGGCGTAAGAATTGGGCGGCAGTGTGTCCTGCAATGCCTGCGCCAATGACAAGTATTTTAGCCATGATACGGTTCTATTGAATGCATCAAATTTAGAATGATGGTACTTTGCGCCATGAGACATTTCTCACAAGCAGCGCAATGTGCAGAATTAGTCTTATTTTTACCGCTCAAGGATGCTCCGGTACTCACATCCTTGAGTCCAGCATCCTCTTGACACCTATTCGTATGAAGACAAAAGAGGAAATCGTAAACAACTGGCTCGTTAGGTATACGGGCGTACCACTTGAAGAATTTGGATCGTATATTCTACTGACCAATTTTCAGCATTATGTGAATCTGTTTGCAGAAATGACTGGCGCAGAGGTTCGTGGTAAGGATAAAAGTATGAGCAGTGCCACTCATGGAAACATCACCATGATAAACTTTGGTATGGGCTCGCCCAACGCAGCTACTGTCATGGATCTTCTTTCTGCGATTATGCCAAAAGCGGTTCTGTTTCTGGGTAAATGTGGCGGATTGAAGAAACGAAATGCCATTGGTGATCTCATCCTTCCTATTGGTGCTATACGCGGTGAGGGTACTTCAAATGACTACTTCCCACCGGAGGTTCCTGCCATGCCGGCATTTGCCTTGCAAAAGGCAGTGAGTACCACCATTCGGGACGAAAAAGTTAATTATTGGACAGGGACGGTTTATACCACGAACCGTAGAGTTTGGGAGTTTGATTCCAAATTCAAGAAGTATCTGAAGAAGATCCGGGCCTACGCCATTGATATGGAAACAGCGACTTTGTTTACTGTTGGTTTTCATAACAAGATTCCCACAGGGGCACTGTTGTTGGTGACGGATCAGCCGATGATTCCAGATGGGGTCAAGACCATGGAGAAAGATGCGGTGATCTCTAAGGCGCATGATCAGCGTCATGTGGAGATTGGCATCAAATCTTTGGAGCAGCTAATAAATAAGGGCGACACCATCAGACACTTGATATTTTAGGACGTATTTCTAGGGTTGGGTGTTTACCTTGATTTAACCTTATTGTCCACGGCACGGATGAAGTTTAAGTTTTGGATAATCAGGACTTCATCACTAGGAAATAGTTCCTTAGTTCTTTTGTTTAAATGCATTCATATATGAGCAAAAGAGCCATGAAGGTGTGTGTTATTAGCGATACACATCTGGGGACCTTCGGGAGTCACGCAAAGGAATTGGACCAATACCTAAGAAGCATTAACCCAGAAACGTTAGTGCTGAATGGAGATATCATAGACATCTGGAATTTTCGCAAGAAATACTTTCCAAAGTCACACATAAAAGTGGTGCGGACGTTGCTTAAAATGGCTGCGAATGGGACCAAGGTTCATTACATTCTTGGGAATCATGACGAAGCATTGCGCAGGTTCCGAGGTTTTAATATGGGTAATATTGAGCTCTCGAATAAAGTTGTTTTAAAGCTGGATGGGAAAAAGGCATGGATCTTCCACGGGGATGTTTTTGACACGAGCATACAGCAGGCGAAGTTTATCGCAAAATTGGGCGGTTGGGGCTATGATGCGCTGATTTGGCTAAACAGAACTATAAATCTGGTTCGTGAGAAGCGTGGCAAAGAGAAGTACTCGTTCTCGAAAAAGATTAAGGAGAGCGTTAAGAAAGCGGTTAAGTTTATCAATGACTTTGAAAGTATTGCGGCGGAATTGGCCATAGAGCAAGGGTATGAATACATCATTTGCGGACATATTCATCAGCCTCAAGATCGCGTGATTAAGACAAAACAGGGCTCTACACGATACCTCAACAGTGGTGATTGGGTGGAGAGTTTGACCGCTCTTGAATATGATAACAAAGAGTGGACATTGTATTCCCATGCTGACCGACATGAGGTGGTCGTCGAAGAGGAATCGGACGATTATAACAACATCGGCGCGGAGGCCTTACTCAATGAAATCGTACGAAAGGCGGTTTAAAGTCCCAAGCCCAGATGTAAGCCTATGCTAAAATGGCTGTCATTGGGGTCCCAAGCATATTCGATGGCTGGTCCAACATGTACTTCTCCGATGAGAAATTCATAGGCACTTTCAAAATGTACGGCTGGAAAGAGTTCATCACGGTGTTGGCGCTCAAAGGTCACTCCAGGACTTATGTTTACGACCCATTCCGGTGTAAAACGATAACTTCCAACGACACCAAAAGTGCTGTGCTGATGATCATCATTAATATGCTCATAACCTAAACCTATGCCCCAAGGAGTATGCCCTATATTCTTGACCAAATGAAGGTGTAAGCCACTGGTCCAGAGATTCTCATGAATCATGTAAACAGGGTTTAGTGCAACGCCCAATTCCAAATCGTGCTCGTGATGATGATGAGTATCGTGGACGGTCTCTTGGGCTAACAATGGTGTTGCGAATAAGAGCGAAAAAAGAGTGGTAATAACGGGTAGTCTCATAGTTATGGAAAGATAAGATTGTAAATATACCAACGGGTACGATCGTAGACGTGACGAAAAGCATGGAAGATGACCCGCCTTTTCGGATTTTTTGCCCTTGGCAAAAGATCCCCGAGGGAGTAGCTTCAGAACACCGAAAAACCAGCCCGCCTTCGGCGGTCTGTGTTTTTTATACCCCACCTGCTCGCTGAAGCAAGCTTCTCTTGCTTTGGGCTATAAAAAAACCAGCGCTTTCGCGCTGGTTTTTGTTGTTTCTGGCGGAGAGGAAGGGATTCGAACCCTCGATAGAGTTGCCCCTATACCAGCTTTCCAGGCGGGCCCTTTCAACCACTCAGGCACCTCTCCGATTGGGAGGCGAAAATAGTTTCAAATAATGGAATGCACAATGCTTGGTGTCGGTATTACACTATCTTCGCTTCGATGCGGAATTGGTTACTCATTTTAATGGTGTTCTTAGGACAGTTGAGCTGGGCTCAGAACGATACCTATTTCGTTTTGCCTCCATTGTACGAATGGCAGGCGGGACAGCACAATATTGAGTTGAAGATTAGTACGAGTGCGGCCAGCAGTACCGTTTGGATCTACAACAGCGACACAACGGTCAATATGACGCTCACCGTAACTTCTGGGAATGTGACCAATGTGACCTTTAGTGCGATTATTTCGAGTATGTTGAGCACATACGGTGCTCGAGAATTGAACTGGGGTTTTTCCATTAGGGAGAAGGATGCCTTGTTTATTGAAGCGACAGAACCTGTTATTGTTGCACAGCATGTGGTTCATCAATACAATCAGGAAATGATCACGGCAAAAGGGCGCAATGCGCTTGGGACCGACTTCTATATTGCCTCGCAAACCTTGATTGAGACTACAGTAACGGGTCCCAACCAAGGATATGAAGGCATGCACTATGTGAGCATAGCCGCCATTGAACCGAACACTGTGGTGGACATTATCGCTCCGGATGGCGAGGAATTTGCCAATGGGCTCGACAGTATAAGAGTTACGTTGCAGGCCGGTCAGAGCTATGTAGCTACCATGGAGGATAACCAGAAGCTGCTGGGTGGACGGATTCACGCCTCAAAAGATATTGCAGTGGTCAGCGGCGGTAATCACTTGAAAAACGCGAATGGGAATAATGCGGATGCGGGATTAGACCAAATTACTCCAGTAGAGCACCTGGGCACAAAATATGTCGTGCTTCGCGGTGGTGATTATTACCCTCAGGATTATTTCATGTTCGTGACCACGGAAGATTCAACGACCATCAATGTGGACGGCACGGCTATCGCTACCAATGTTAGTGCAGGAACTACGGGAACCTACTCCATGCCTGGGGCCGTTTTTCCTGGGAAGCCTTTCGTTATTGAGAGTAACAAGCCGGTTTATATTTTCCAGGTCACCACAGGTAGTCCGAACAGCGTCCCGGAGCAAGGCATGGCGCAGTTGCCTCATGTGGATTGTACTGGGTCATATTACATACGCTACAACAAACCTGCCGGACTGACTACCGGTGCCCTTATTACCATTCCGACAAGCGCGGTGAACCAATTGCGCTATAATGGTTCCCTCCTATCGAGCTATCCAGTAGCGGCCATTACGACACAACAGAGTACCTATGATCCGGATTGGACTGGAGTATACATTACCCCTTCAACTCTTACAAGCAACTTTGAGCTCTCATCATCCGTTCCTTTTCATGTTGGCGTTTTGAGTGGCAATTCCGGCACTGGACTCTACGGCTACATTAGCGGTTTTGACGATGATTTCAAGCTCTTAGACCCCGTCTATGCCCAACCCGTAGAAGATGTGCCGCTCGGTGCGTTGTGCGAAACCCCACTCCCGCTATACTTTGGATACATCACTTGTGTGGACAGCATTCGAGTGTTAAGCTCGACATTGATTCAGGGCATGGGAAGTGTCGTAGACAGCAACGATCGTGATACCATACTTCATGCGCTTATAGACCCGGCATACTCAGGACCGGTACGTATTAAGGTTGTGGTGGAAGATGGTCGAGGCTACCAAGATTCCATCTACTACAACTTTGATTATTACGGGACCACTTACGAACCGTTGACGGTGGATACCTTGAGCGTTTGCGTGGGCAGCCCTGCCGATATCGAAGTTTCGATGCCGGCGGTGGGTCTTAGCTATCTATGGTCTAACGGCGATACTACGTCACAGACGACTTTTCAAACAGCCGGCACAGCGTGGGTTTTGGTAGATGTTGGATTGTGCTTTTTCACCGACACATTGGTTCTTATCAACGGATCCCTGGTCACGCCCATTTCCGATACGGCATACTGTGATTCGGCCTTTATTAGTTTCGACGACCCGGTGGTTCAGAGTGTTTATTGGCAATCATTAAATACCAATTCCACTTCGCTCTGGCTCGACTCCACCGCAGCCTACCCCTACATCGCCACAGACATTAACGGTTGTGAGCTAGTGGATACCCTAAACTTCCGCATCATACCCGAACCCGAAGTAGATCAAGGTTTTAGCTGCCCGGACTTCACCTTAAATGCAACAGGATACACGGCCTTTATAGCCTTAGAAGTGGGTGGAAACCGTTACGTCGAACCCTCCCTCGATACTACTTTCAGTTTCGCAGGCACGCACGAGATTGTGTTGGTGGCTATTGATAGCTGCGGTAACCTAGACACCATTCGCAGCGAGCTTGTGGTGGATTGTTTAGACGATATCATGTTGTATGTACCCAATGCCTTTACACCGAACAACGACGGACGCAATGATGCTTTTTGTATTTCCAGTTCGTTGCCGGAACGCACACGCTATGCTGTTTATGACCGTTGGGGTAACGAGCTTTTTGAAGGTCGAGCGGATGAATGTTGGGACCCGGTAGGGCTCGGACAGGAATTGGGCATGGGCACCTTTACGGTAAGGACTTTCACGCGATTGCTCTCAGACAAACTACATATTCACCAATACACAGTTACAGCGCTGCGATGATGGTTTTACCCAAATTAGTAGCCTTCGACATGGACGGCACATTGATTGATAATTACGAGTTTCACCTCAAGGCTTGGGGAGCGGTGTGCGAGGAATTGGGCCAGCCTAGGACTCGTGAAGCCATTGTTCGGGACCTGCACGGAACGAACTTAGAGATTTGCCGCACCTTCTTTGACGCCAATATGTCCGAAGAAGAGGCGAATGCGATTGGTGATCGAAAAGAGGCCATGTACCGCGAGCTTTATCAACCGCACATAAAACCTGTGGAAGGATTGCATCGCTTGTTGGACCAATTCTCTGACTTTAACATTCCCATGGCCCTTGGCACTATGGGTAATCGAGAGAATGCGGAGTTTGTGATCGACTTACTCAACCTCGAGCCCTATTTCCGAGCTGTATTTACCGCCGAAGATGTGCAAAGAGGTAAACCTCACCCGGATATTTTCAACAAATGCTTTGATGCATTGAGCAACGGTCAAGCTTTGGAAACAAAAGAAAAATGGGTGTTTGAAGATACCTCGAGCGGTATTCAATCTGCTGTAAATGCGAGTGCTACGGCCATAGGAGTGCTGACCAGCAAGAGCAGTGAAGAACTCTTGAAACACGGGGCTTCATGGACCATCAAGACCTATGACGAGGTGTTGAAAACGTTCAAAATAGACTGATTTTAGGTTAAGGAAATTTGCGGTACTTTTAACGGATTGCAGAACGAACTAATGTCCTATCTCGATACAGCTATTGTGATTGCTTGGCCTCAATGCACTGCGCGTGCCGATGAGAGCCTTGCTGTTTTCTTGCGAAAGGCAGGATTGGTTAAAAACTTGAATATGCGTGTAGGACACGCCGCTATTTGCTTGATCAATCCGCAGACCTGCGAAGTACTTTACTACGATTTTGGTCGCTACATCACTCCGAGGGGTTTTGGACGGGCGAGAAGTAAATTCACAGACCCGGAATTAGCTTTGGAGGTGAAGGCGGTTTTTGATGAGAATCGCAATCTTCAGAATGTTGAGGCTATTGCAGCGGAATTGGACAGAAAGGCGAAGTATACCCATGGTGTCGGTCCGCTCGTTTTCTCTATCAGCAAGACTATAAACTTCGCAAAAGCCAAGGCCTATGCGGACGAAATGGTGATGAAGGGCTACTTTCCGTACAACGGACTATACAAGAGTGCGAGTAATTGTGCGCGCTATGTGACCGAGACGATGAAGGCTTCAAATGAAGACGGAACGGTGGGTACGAAATTGAAATACCCGCTAACCTTCCGCCCTACTCCATTATTCAATGTAGTCGCGGCCAATTCATCCGACTCCATCTACAGTTTCGAAGGAGGTGAACTTCAATTTATGGAGAAATCCCGCCGACATAGCATCCAAGATTTGGGTGCGGGCCTTCTCGAGAGTGCCTTCAGCAAGTACACAGATACTAGACCTGATGATAGCATTCACGGTGATATTCACGAGCCAACACGTCCCGAAAACCTACCTCAAGACGCCCAATGGCTTGGTGGTTTAGGGGAAGGTGCGTGGTTCCATGTAGAGCCTCAAGATGCCCACAGCTTTATCGGAACGAAATACGATAAAACTGGTGCCGAGGAACATAAAGCCATGTATACAAACCCACAGATAGCCGTTCCGGAAGAAGTGATACTCACCTACGCGTGCCACTACGGCTTCTTCAGTCTTCAGATTGGTGACATGGTTCACCGCTACTACCGTCAGGACTAAGCTTTTCTTAAAGAACAAACAAAACCCCCGAGCGCAAAGCGCTCGGGGGTTTTGTTTTCGACTAAGCCGCCAGCACAATCTCCAGTTGCGCTGGCGCTCTAGTGCAGTTAGAAGTCCATTTTATAGTAGAACACTGGGAACAGACCCAACTGGTAGTTTGGACGGATCGCGTTGCTCTCAGGCAGATAAGTCAAAGTCAAAATGTTCTTATGGTTCGTGATGTTCGAGATATCCAACGCGAACTCATGGGCTAGATTCTTGTAATTCCATTTGTACCCCACCTTCAAATCAAGACGCATGTAGGCGTCGTATTGTGTACTGTTAAAGGTATTATCGTTCACAAAGACAATCTCGGAGTTCTTTGTACTCAAATCCTCATCCACTGTACCGAACCATCGTCCGCCTATAGTGGAAAATTTCGTACCTAGATTGAGTACACCGTATTCAGTGACTTTGATGTTTTTAGCAAGAATGAAGTTGAACGCGTAGCGACCGTTGAACATGGTGTTCACCCACATGTCGTCCGAAGATCCCGGGGCAGCATCAAGGTTTTGAGATCCTTTGTATTTGGCGTCGAAAATCGAACCTGTAAACAAGCCGTAGAAACCGTTCCGGTAGTAGTGTTCCAATGTCATTTCCAATCCATAGTTACGACCTAGACCGCGATTCTCGAGTGGCTCAGCCCACAATCGACCGAAACCGGAGCCTCCATTAACAAGAGAGAAATAACTCGGTGCAATTTCAACCGGGATATCCCATAGATACTGGTAGTAGGTCTCAAGTTTTAAGCGAACCGGGTAATCGAAATTATGCTCCCAACCTGCAACGGCGTGAGCACTTTTCGTCAACCCCATGTCCTTGTTGTAGGTAGTTCCATACAGACCTTGATCAATAGCACCTGGTGTAGCTTGAGATCCTTCATAATAGTACAAATAAGAGCTTTGCATTTGGGTGTGGTAACCAGCACCTGTGAAGAATTTGTTGTGCTTATCAACATCGTAGTTTAACCCGAGGCGCGGCTCGAACAAACTGAGACTATTTGCATTAATAGAGCTGTAGAAGGCTGTGGCACCTGCAGTCATTGTAAGTCCTCCAGTAAGTTTATGCTTGTAGGAAACGAAAGGCTGTACATTAGCGTAGCTGTCTGAAATATCCCACGGCATCTCCCACGGATATACCTCGCCTGTGAGACCATTTACAATACGGGTTGAATCCACGTAACTGCCCATAACGTAATCAATGTTCACACCAAATTTCAGGCTTTGGCGTGCGTTGTATTTGTTGGTGCGGTGGTAGTAACTGTGAATTTTATCCTCGATGTAACGGTAGTCCAAAATCTTTACTACATCGTCAACGGAGTATACGGGCGCATCTGCATTGGTGGAGTCTATGCTGCGGAAGACTTTGTTGTTTATGGCGTGAATGTTGGCACGTGATGCGGCCAATCCCATTTTTGCATAACTGCTTTTTGAGAGGCGTTGATTGTAGGTCATACCAACAGTTGCCATGTGCGTATCAAAGAATTGGTCACGGTCAACTGTTCCGTAGCTTTCGAAATCACCGGTCACTAGATCGCCATCAGTGCCGGAGATATCGATGTGAAGGTTTGATGTACCACCTATGCCCCATAGACTGAGTTTGTTGCCGTTCTTCTGAGGGAAACTGATGCGGAAAGCGCCATCGGCATAGTTAGGAATAGCGGTAGTTCCGAGTGGAATACCTAAAGCACTTGCCATTCCCAGGGTTGAATAACGACCGAGAAGGAGGTAAGATGGAGCGTTTGGCTTTTCTTCGCCTAGGCGGCCTTCTGCCATCAATTCCACCCCGAGCAAGCCGAATTGGAATGAACCTTCAAAAGGTGTGGCGTTATTTCCATCACGCATCTCCAAATCGAAAACCCCTGATATGGCATTACCGTACTCGCCCGGCCAAGCGCCAGTGTAGAAATCACCACTTTGTAAGTATTTGTTATTTAGAATGGTTACCGGACCACCACCAGTTCCTGGAATAGCGAAGTGGTTAGGATTGGGAATATTGATACCTTCGAAGCGGTATAGAATCCCTGCGGGCGTATTTCCACGAACAACAATATCGTTCCGACTATCATCAGATCCTTGAACCCCTGCAAAGTTGGTAGCCATACGTGCTGGCTCGCCACGAGAACCGGCGTAAAGGTTGGTTTCTTCTACCGAGAATTTGCGGGCACTAACCATGGCCATCTCGTTTTTAACATCGCCGCGAGGTGTGGCAACAACGTCGACCTCCTGCAAGGTTGTAGTACTCTCATCCATTTCGATTCGGATCACAGCCTGCTTTGCAGAATTTAACTCCACGATCATTGTTTTCGGCTCGTAACCGAAAAGTTGCACGGCGACAACTTTACGACCGATTTCTACCTCAAAGCTGAATTGGCCAAAATCATCAGTCATGGCCTGCGCTTGATCACAGATCACTATGGCATCTGTTAGCGGAAATTTTGATTCAGAATCGATCACCGTACCACGAATGGTTTGTTTGAGCGATTGCGCCTGAGCGATCCCTGAGAACAGAATCAAGGCGAGGAAAATGAAGCGTTTCATAGCTAATATTTTGTTCATAGCTCCAATTTAACTCTTCTTTCCCGCACTCAAGACAGCACTAGAGTATCAATAACATTTAGTTTTCAGCGATAGATGTTGAAAACTGCCCTCGGAGCACCTTAGAAAGGTCTCAAATCAGACACGTTATAGATTTAACATCCCTACCCCGCTTGGCCGTTTTAAAAGCCATCCCGTTAAGGATCTGCGTGGCTTTACAGCCGGTAATACTTCATGTAACACGGTATCACTTCGGAATAGGATCGCTCGATTATAGATAGGCTCAACAGTCAGTTCAGAGGGCTGATGAATAACCAATTCCCCTCCATCACCTTTCTCCCAACTCTTGTTGAGGTAGATAACCAGACTGAGCATCCGGTTGGAGCGGGATTCGAATTGATCCAAATGCGCTTTATAAAAAGCCCCAGGAGGGTATTGCGCGAGATGAAATTCATAGCCTTCCAGGGACAGAAACAAGCCCTGAGCAACCGCACTATTGACTTGACCAATCAAATCAAAAAACGGAGTCAAATGAGCATCGCGGTTTCGATCAAGCCAGTATATTTTGTCCGAACGAATCTCGCTAATCCGCTTGGCTTCGAAACTATCACCAATTTTTGCCGGACGGAGCTCGCCTTGCTCAACAGTGTTGTTGAATTCGGTTTCTATTAAATCGAGAATGTGCTGTGGAAGGAAACCATCCATGACCACAAAGTGGTCGGCTGCGAGCCGGTCCAACCAATTGGACCACTGCTCTGTGGAATAAAACGGCTCCATGAAGGGAACACTATGCGCTAATTACTTCCTTGTAGGTTTTGCGTTGCTTTAAATAGAACTGCACGACGATACTCCCAGGATAGGTTCCTTTGAGTTTCGAAAGCTTCATGAATGGATGCTTCGCGGTCTTTGCGCGTTCACGTTGGATTCGTGAAAAACGTCCATAGAATGCAAAGTGAGCACGAACGATTGCCCAGGTGTGTAATGGCTTTCCTTCAAGGACAAATTTTATGCCCGCTACCCCGTCTAAGATCAATCGCATGAACACTATGGCCATCGCTTGCCAATGCGGCAAGTTTTTCACCATGATACTGAGGTTATTGCGGAAGTTCAGAAAGGTCTTCTTTGGCGAATCCATTGCAAGTGTGGCCCCACCTAGGTGGTATACGGTACTTTCAGGCTGCACCCAAACCTCGTAACCCGCGCGCTGCATACGCCAACAAAGGTCAATCTCCTCCATGTGGGCGAAGAGCATTGGGTCAAGCCCGCCCAATTCCTTGAAGACGTTGTTATTCACCACCAAACAAGCACCACTGGCCCAAAACACCTGACGTGCATCATTATATTGACCTATATCCGATTCGAGTTCATTGAAAATACGTCCCCGACAAAATGGATATCCTAAAGCGTCCATCATCCCTCCTGCACCACCGGCGTATTCAAACTTCCCTGTATCTCTGTCCCAGAGGATTTTTGGTTGAACGGCCGCACATTTCGGATGCTCTTGAAAATGATCAGCTATGGGATTAAGCCAGCCTGGTGTTGTGCGGACATCTGAGTTCAGTAAGACAACATAATCCTCGTGGATAGAGGCCATACCAACGTTGTATCCACCAGCATAGCCCATATTAGCACCGGTGCGAACGACTTCAACTTGCGGGAACTTATGCTCCAGCAGAGTCAAACTCTCGTCCGTGCTGTCATTATCGATCACATAGACCTTGTACGGTGCACTGTCTTTGATGACTCCCGGAAGGTATTTTTGGAGCAAGGCTACCCCGTTCCAGTTTAATATGGCTACTGCGATCGTCATGCTTGTCTAATTATTGAATTGGTCAAACCAAGTGCCCTGTCCAGTCGTAATGATTGAATTCGAAATTCGCTCACCAAAATTATCACGGCCATACTGGGTAGAGGTCGCGTCAATATCGGGTCCACCATTGGTATGCCTGCTCAAATGATATTGCCATTTGTGATCTTTAACCTCCCCTATGGCACTGCTGTGAATAAGGGTGTATTGACGCCCAACTAATTCCTGATCGACGAAAATAAATACTTGATTCTGTTGCAATGGCGAGCTCGGGCTTTTCAACTCATCGTATTGCCAGATTTGATATGGATAATTCTTCCCGTCAAAAGGGCGCTCCTCCACCAAACTCGGCGCACCATACTGCAAGAAGACACGCCCCATTTGCGTTTTGTATCCCGCTAGCGTTTTACTGCCAAACTCTGCGTTGACCTTATCCACCACACCTTTGTAGGCTATCCAGGTCTCGAGAGCCATGCCGGGCGCTCTGTCCTCCCAAAAGCCAACGAGAAAATGAGCCACACGTGCAGTATCCTCACTCTCTTTCAAATTCATTAAAACACGGCGCTCCGCGATATTCGCTACAGGTGCTATCATAGAAAGGGTCTCATGAACTTGGTGCCATGAGGACCAATTAGTTTCAAATTGGTCACGAGAAATAACCTCCTGGTAATCCCCCGCAAAGGCAGCACTATCCGCTGCACCGTTAAACAACAATACCGATGTCGACTGCGCATTCACACGATCACCACTCACAGAAAGTTGCCAGGCCTCGAAAGTGTACATACCACTGCCCAACTCCGCTGTTGGCAAGACTACCATCAACGGCGTTGTCCCCGCCTCACAGCGTTTAAAACCAACCGTACCGGGCACCACCACACCCTGACCATCGGTAAATCGATATTGCAACAAATAGGGATCCTGCTCGCTATATCCCTCCGTATACACCTTTATATGTTTCGAATTCTCCAAAACGGGCATACCAATCACAGAAATAGGGACTATCGCCTCCCCTCCTTTATGGTAGATATCTGGGGCCAATTCAACTGCATTATCCACCACCACAACCGGGCTCATCCGAAATGCCCCGTGTGGCAAAGCCAAGCTATCACTCAAAGTCCACACCTGATCCGCAACAATATCATTCACCGTGATCTTCAGTTCCAATGACGTAAAATCCTTCTGTTCATAAGCAAAAACACTCTTTTGCAACAAAATTGGAGCACCAGAGGCACTATCATTTTGGACGTACTCGAATCGAACCACATCCATCTTTCCGAATGCTTCTATGGCAACCGCGGTCGACACTTTCCATGTACTATCCGGCAACATCTCGGCACCTACCGTACTAGCATCCAGCTTTGTATATACGTCTACATAGGCCTTTCCTTCACTACTTACATAAGGAAATACAGAGGCGCTAAATCGAAGACCCTGCGCTGCAACACATTGGGCAGCAATCATTATCACTAGGGCGATATGTAACTTTTTTAGCATGCTTCAAAGATAATTGTCATTTTGCCCTTGTATACATCAGATTCATGATTAAATTTGCCGCCCACTTAGGGAAGAACATTCTTCCCATGGAGAGATGGCAGAGTGGTCGAATGCACTGGTCTTGAAAACCAGCGAGGGTCACACCTCCGGGGGTTCGAATCCCTCTCTCTCCGCTCAAACACCTGAAAACCAGTGCATTAGCACTGGTTTTTTTTTATAGCCTCATGCAAGCGAAACTTGTTTCAGCGAGCAGAAGGGGCATAAAAAAATTCAGACCGCCGCAAGCGGGATGGTTTTCAGTTGGTTTGAAGCAACCTCCTCAAGGGATCTTTTGAGCGAAGCGAAAAAAATCCATGGTATTAGGAAGCACATTAATCGACGAGAATTCGCTTACCTATCTAATGTGATTCTTAGCCCAATTCCATTCGCCGATGAATACAGCCGAGCACCATCCAACAATGGATGTTTTTTCAAATGGTTGTGATGAAGGTAATAGGCGAATGAATCAAAGGCGAACAAAAAGGATCCCTGAAGAATCAAACTATTTCCATACCCCGTCAGCAATGCTTCATTATCGGGCTGACCTTCGGCGAGAGTGCACATCCAAATCCCGGCTGAAACATATACTGCATCTAAGGCACCATTAATCAAGAACACTCGCTCAGTATTCCTTTGCTTCCGAAGCATTTCATTGCTACTCAAGCCTTGCCCGCTATTCGAAGCCTTGATATAGCCTGGAATAGCCAACCCCATGTTGACCGTGTTCCACATAATATTCATTTCATGAAATCTCTTCATGTGCTCCTGAGAAGCTTGTGCATACCCCACACCACTAACGACAAAGTTCGTTGCCGCATATGCCCCTAAGCCAGCCATGAGTTTTCTATTTATCTCATTGAACTCCTTTTCAAAGCCGACATTCTGGGCCCAAGAAGATTGACCTAAGATTAACAATACCAATACAATACGTGTGGATTTCATATTCTACAGAACAACAAGGCTACAGGCTCTGTTCACCGATAATAATCTTTTTATCTTCACCTCAAACTGAAAATAAACAAAGTAATGAACCAGGCAAACAATCCTTTACACGGGGTAAAACTCGCGCACATGGTGGAAAACCTTTACGAATATTATGGTTGGGAACAGCTCGCACTGCGTATTCCGGTTCGTTGCTTCACATTCGACCCCTCAGTAAAATCTTCTTTAAAATTCCTGAGAAAAACACCTTGGGCACGAGAGAAAGTCGAACAGCTTTATCTTGAAACTTTTCCTAACGGTGTTGAAGAAAAGATGGGCTAAAAGAGCTCCTCGATTAGAACTTTTAACCGAGGAGCTTAGTTACCCAAATGTTACTTTTTACTGCAATCTTCCTTATTTGAGCAAGCACAATTTTTACAAGGGCTATTCTGATTGACTCTTAGACGATCTTCAGCTGCTTTTTTGAGCGTATCAGGAAGATCAAACCAATTGTCATTTTTCATAATGACCTCACGCGGCGTGTAAATGCCCAATCGCGAATGAGGGCGGTCCATGTACTTTTCGATGGTATCATGAAGCAACTCTTTTAGCTCTTGGTAGTTAGCGGCTTGGAGAATATACTTGTACTCGTTCTTCATTGTATGAAAAACCCGCTCGATCATGGAGTTAGAGGATCGAATGTCTTTCCATGCCACCAATTGTGTGAAAGTGTATTTGACCAAGCTTTCCATTCGGTTATTCTCACTTCCTCCATCAGTCATATACTTCAACTTTTTCTTCCTTCTTTTTGGAGGCTTAGAATTTATAAAAGCTTGTCGCAATACATTGGCCGAATGTGCCTGACTAATGTTATGCTCTAACGACCACGCTAAAACAGCTCTAGATTTATTGTCAATAACACAATAGAAATAATATTTGTTACCGTCCATCGTCCTAATCTGACTGACATCAGCGTGCCAGATTTCATGAAGAAAATTTGCCCGAACCAATTGTGGATCACGTGGTTTTTTCCTTTCCTGATGGCTCGTCATTAAATCTTTTGTGTGTTTATAGAATGTGGCCTTTCCGCACTTAATCTTGCCCGCTTTAATACCATCGGCCCAAATAGCAAACTTATTCGGACCTTGTCGCTTTTGTACAAGGCGTCGAATTGCTTGATGCTCATCTTTGGTAATTTGCCTGGGTCGGCGCTTGACACAAACCTTGTCTACGCTAGAGAAACAGGCAATGTTCACCTCCAGTTCCCAACCGCTGTATCTACTAGGTGAAATCCCAACCGTTTTCAGAAAGCGTTTTCGAGTTATGTTTGAAGGAAGGGCCTCAACGTGTTTAACAAACTCGTTTTTATGACCATTAAGGAACCTTATAAACCCCTTCTCTCCCATACATTCCTTCAGAAAATTTATAAAGTGCATGTACGAATCTAAAACTGCCTTTTCGCGATTTTTAAACGAGTTTTGCTGCTTGAATAGCTTAACCAATTCCGCCTGTTCAGGGCTGTCTTGCATCATCCCATAATAATAGCTAGCCTCTTGTTTTCGCCAGGCTGACATGGTCCCTTTTGGGATTGTCTTTAAAAACTCTGGGGAATAGTGTTCCTTCTCCTCTCCCAAACAAACCGCCAGCTTAAGAGCCAACGGGTACTTTGAATTCTTGTGATTCATTTTTTCATTGATTTTAAATTGAAAAAAATCATCAAATGAATAGAACCCGAATACCCGTAAATCCCTTACTTGACCATCAAACAAATAGCTCTTCTAGTCATTGTTAGATGAAGCTTGAACAAAACCTCTAAATCTAACCCTGACTACAAATCATACTTATCCGAGGAATCAAGCTAAAGCACAATAGGTTAGCCCTCCTAATTCACCGATGAACAAAGAGATACGAAGGCTAAAAAGTGGGCAGTCAAATGTATTGAACCAAATCCAACGGAACACCCCTTCCAGGCCAAGGTGTAAAAATTTGATTTACAATCCCTTAAGTCCGATTCACAAAGCCACGAAGAATAAAAAAGGTTCGAAAAGTCTCGAACCCGGCTTGCAGAACCGCCGGAGGTTCCAACTAGTTTGTTAGATAAATAAGATGAAGGTTCGAAATAATTAATTAGATTTGAAAGGCCCAGTGATTTACCTCAAACTACTGATAACACAGTATTTGGAGAGATATGGAGACTAAGAAGTTGGGCTTAATTTTTTTTATCTCCGAGGGTTCGAATCCCTCTCTCTCCGGCGCAGGAACGCGCCGCGGAGTTCTCCAAACTGAACTACCTGTTGGATTTCAAAGTGGAATTGCCCGGAGCAGCGAAACCTAAGACGGCTCGACCCAAGGCCAGAGCGGCAAAGCCGAAAGCACCGGTCAAAAGC
Source organism: Bacteroidota bacterium (assembly GCA_041164065.1). Classification (GTDB taxonomy): domain Bacteria; phylum Bacteroidota; class Bacteroidia; order Flavobacteriales; family Schleiferiaceae; genus UBA10364. The sequence continues at coordinate 17,851 of JBEAQE010000012.1, forward strand.
ACTCCAAAACCCATTGCCAAGCCCGTGGAGCTTATTCCGGAAGAAATACGTTTTCTACGCCGGTACGTGGCCATGCACGGCAAAGTGAAAACCCGCATTGCCATCGTG
>JBEAQE010000013.1:0-3301 GCA_041164065.1 Bacteroidota bacterium
GATTATTAATGGTCCAAGAATAGAGCCCTATGGCAAGGTGTTAGTTTTTAGGGACTTATATGGCAATCTTTGGGATTTAATTCAGCCATCTTAATGCTGCATCTTTGAATAATAGGGGGAGGAACAAAAAGCCCGACGCGATGCGTCGGGCTTTTTGTTTTTAAAGGGAATAATAATCCTGCTCCGCAAAGCAACGGCGGAATTGTCTAAATTTCCCATATCCTAAGTTCGATCTATGTACCCCGTTGTTGCCCTCCAGATAAAAAACAGCCTGAATATCCGTCAGTGTCGGATGAAGCTGGATTTGCCGGTCTTGTATTCCGATTCCGACGAGCTCTTCCTTAACTATGGTGAGGATCAGTTTGTGTACGTTTTTCAATATGGCGTGGTGGCCTTTTTCAATTGCTCGCACAGTGAGATAAATGGGGTTGTGAAGACGTTGAATCCGGAATTGGGCACCTGGCAAGAACAGGATTTGAAGGAGACGATCAAGGTGGAGATCCAGGCGGGACGTTCCGAAGTCAGTTTCGATAAAGTTGTGCTCGATGAATTCGATCACGAAGCCATCAGACTGGTCATGCTCAATACGTCGCAATCCGTGGCATTGGACAAGTATTTAGAGATCACGGACCAATTGCTGGAAGAAACCAACGGCTACACCAAAGCCCTAGAGCAAGAAGGGCGACTGCGCATCTCGGGAAAGAAGCTTAAAATGTTCATCGGTCGGGTTCTGAATGTTAAGAACCAAATCTCCGAGAACCTCTACATCTTTGACTCCCCCGATATCACCTGGGAAAGCGAAAAGCTGAACACCTTGAATAGCGCGCTGAAACAAACCTTCGATCTAAAGGATCGTTACCGTTACATCTATGAGCGAACGGCGATCATCAAAGAGGATTTAGAGCTTTTCAAAGACATTATGGACCACAAAGAAAGCAGTAAGCTGGAGTGGATTATTATCATATTGATTCTTGTGGAGGTCGTCGATCTTTTTGTGATTCGCCTGCTTAAAATGCTTTGATATAGCGCCCCAAAAATGGCCTAAATCGTCTCGCAATAGTCCTTAAAGTTGTTCAATATGGCCTGCCAGCCATTGCGTTGATCCTCGATAGAATTTTCAGTCTCTGGATCAAACTCAATGTGTACAGCTGTGCCACCGTCTTGAGGTGAAAAACGATAATGTGCTCGTCGACCGCCAAACTCGTAAACAAAAGATTTTTCTGGATCAATCTCGGTATACACAGCTTCAAAATCGAAGCCGAAACTACCATCTCTCGCTTCCATTCGAGCAACATAGGTTCCTCCAACGCGGAGGTCGACGGACGCGTGTGGACAATGCCAAGACTCATGGGCAAAGTTCCAACCTGTAATATGTTCCGGTTTAGTTTGTGCCTCCCAGACCTTTGAGATTTCCTGGTTCACGAGGGTTGAAATAAGAATTGGTTCTTTCATCAGAATAGTTTTACTCGGTATCGCGAATACCGAAAATCATCAAATACCCTACTGCCCAAAACTCCCCGATTGTTGCCGGAAAGGCAAATAGGTCGTGTTTAGGACACCTAGTCGGCTTTTTGAAGCTGATGGTATGTTGCGTATGAACCTATCCAAATAGCTACTGGAACAAGGACAAATAGCGTCTGGGCGTTTCCGAATCCATCCACAAATCCGTGGCTAATAAAGGCCCAAAGAAAATCAAAGAAAAGACCGGCATAGGCCCACTCTTTCAATCGACCCTTGATCATCGGAAGCATAATCGCTATCGAACCAAGCACCTTCATTATTGCCAAATGAGCTCCGAAGTATTCCGGGTAACCTAAATGACGAATGCCCTCAAGAGCCAATTCGCTTGTCCCGGTAAATGCAGGCATAACGCCTTCGAACAAAAAGAGCAAAGAGGTGCAAACCCAGTAAATCACTTTAATTTTCATCTTGAATATTTTTTTCAAGTTTAGTGATTTTTTACGTTGATAAGGAAGACTCACAAGGCTTCCGAAAAGGAACCGTATCTTGGAGGCAACGTAAATTTTGATCCTATGAAAACATTGAACGAGAATTGGTTCGCATTCACACTTATCGCCGTGATCTTTGGCTTGATAGGCTTCCTTCTTGGACGCACCACAGGACACCACGGACCTCAAGGCGCAATCTTTATGGGAGGACACGGCCCCATGCATGAGGATGTTATGATCATGAAAGGAGGCGAAGGTAAGTGGATCACTGAAGATATCATCGGAACCGAAGGGCTGGAAGGCCTAGAAGGTCTTAAGGACATGAATATTGAGGTGATTAAAACTGACGACGGCAACGTGACCGTGACCATCGATAGCGTAAAAACCGACGGTGGCGAAAAGCGCATTCGAGTGATCAAAAAGCAGGTCGTTAAATAACCTCATATGCTAAGCTATTGGGAGCGCTCTACCCTGCTGGACTTTGACCTTGTGGTTATTGGCGGCGGGATTGTGGGGCACAGTACGGCACTTTTCTATAGCCAGCAACACCCAACCCACCGCGTGGCCCTTGTGGAGCGCGGTTTATTACCCAGCGGAGCCAGCACAAAAAATGCCGGCTTCGCTTGTTTTGGCTCCATTGCAGAACTTGCCGATGATGTGGCTGCCATGGGCGAGCAAGCGACCGTGGAGCTGGTTTTAAAGCGCTACAATGGACTGCGCCTGTTGCGGGAGACCATAAGCGACGGTGCCCTGGACTACCGCGAGGTGGGCGGGTATGAGCTCGGTTGGGGCGCGGCCGACAGCGAGGCCATTCAACGCTTCAATGACCTGCTAGAACCAGCCCTCGGGTCTCGCCCCTACAGCGACGCGAGTGAAGAGATTTCCGGATTTGGCTTTGGAGATCGAGTGCAGAGTTTGGTTAAAAACAACCTTGAGGGGACGGTGCATACCGGGAAAATGATGGCTGGCTTTGCCTGCCGCGTTGCAGAAGCTGGTGTTCAGGTTTTTACTCAAACCCCGGTTTTGTCCATAGATGAGGGAAGTGATGCTGTTGAGGTCTGGGTGCGCGCGGGCGATGACTCCGTGGTCTTGCGCGGGCAGCAGGTAGCCCTTTGTACCAATGCCTTTACCAACCAATTCCTACCCAATCTTGAACTCGAACCCGGCCGCGGCATGGTACTCGTTACCAAACCCCATCGAGGCATTAACTGGCAAGGAAGCTTCCATTACCACTCTGGATACCATTATTTTAGAACCGAGCAGTCTCGGATAATTTTAGGTGGTGGTCGCCAGCTGGATTTGGAGGGTGAGCGGACGATTGAGGAAGGTTTGAACGAGCGCATCAAGGCACA
>JBEAQE010000014.1:0-45071 GCA_041164065.1 Bacteroidota bacterium
TCCTGTCTAGTACGTAAGGCTTTAACAATCATTTGATCAGGCAGCTTTTGAGATTGTAGTGGGTAAAGATTAACACCCAAGACTTTTTCCGGCATGGTGCGCTCGACTTGCTCCTCGAGCAAGTTTTGAATGATCCCGTTGCGCAAAGCTTCAAGAATACCGCCCTTTTGAGTGATGTTTTCCAATATTGCCCAGGCGCCTTCCACCATCTCAGCCGTTTGACTTTCGATAAAAAAAGAGCCTGATGCAGGGTCCTCTACTCGATCAAGGTAGCTCTCGTAAGCCAGTATAAAATGTTGGTTTAATGCCAAACGCTCACCTTCAGCACTACCGCCAGCTAGGGCGTCATACGGACGAATTTGAACATGATCCGCACCACCTACAATGGCCCCAAAAGCGGCTGAGGTTGCACGAAGGAGGTTAGTATGAATATCATAACCGCTTTGATCCACGGTCGTAGTTTCCGAATAGATCTCCAAAGGAACTTGGGGCAGCTCGTGACGCTCGAGGAGCTTCGACCATAATAGGCGCGCTGCCCGGTGCTTTGCGATTTCTTGGAACATGTGCGTCCCTGTGCTCAAAGCCAGCCAATATTGCTTCAACCCTACGGTCCCAAAAATCTCTAGGTAGAAATCCAGGTGTGCTGCAGCAAGACCTAGTTGGGTGATGGCATCGGCACCGCAAATACCATAAAAATTGGCATTCACGCACATGAATTTCATGCCCTCGGGTGATAAACGGCTAAGCTCACCGAGGTCGTACATCTTCTCTTCATGCCAGCGGCCAGTGCGGGCGACAATTTCTACCGGGTCTATATTGATAAAACCCCGTAGATCCTTCGCTGACACAATCTCACCATGGGCATGATGCAATAGCGCCTCCATCACTTCCGAACCACTACCCTCTACTACCAAACCAAGGTTGATATAGGGCAGCTCGATATCCTTTAAGATACGAGGAAGGTAATGTTCGTCAGTAAGGTAAAAGATCAGGCCACTAGCTCCGTGCTTGAGACGGTCAAGGGCCCAATTGTTTGCGGCAAATTCTTTATCTACTCCGTGTTCCTGGACCATCGTCCACCACGGCTGTGCTCTAAAGCCCGGCTGCTGTGCCTCCGCGGAGGTATAAAGTGGTTCTACAGCGCGCCCGTCGGCATAGGTTCTTTTGGTATCACTCATCGGCTGAGTTTTCGAATTCTATGATGGTAATGGTCTCCCCGTCTTTGAGCATGCCGAAATTTTCACGGGCATATCGTTCAAAAGCTTCAGGATTAGTTTCCAATTGCTCTAACAACACCCTATCGCGATCAAGCGCATTCTCGTAATATTCAATATCGGTCTCTAAGGCCTCTATTTGCTGGGAAAGTTCGCGTTGGATAAAGTAGTTGTTCGTATCGAGAAAAATCATCCAGAGGGCAAAGATCAACCCGGTCAACACGTATTTGTTGAGTAAGATTTTAACGGCGGGATGTCTTAAGATCTTTTTCATCGTTTCTAAGGTACTAAACGGCATTGATTCCGCCCACGACATCTTGAAGTTTCACCAATTCCGCGTACGTCCCGGAATCTTTCATCAAACTCTCGTGCGTGCCGCGCTCGATGATTTCACCCTCGTTCATTACCAAAATACTATGTGCTTTGCGAATAGTGCTCAATCGGTGGGCAATGACCACCGAGGTACGCCCTTGCATCAAGCGATCCAAGGCTTCTTGCACCAAACTTTCACTTTCGCTATCCAAAGCACTGGTTGCTTCATCGAGAATGAGTAACTCGGGATCTTTCAATAAGGCGCGGGCGATGGCTATGCGCTGACGCTGACCGCCACTGAGTTGAACCCCACGTTCCCCAACCTTGGTGTCCAAACCTTCCGGGAAGGCTTGGATGAATTCCCAAGCATTAGCTTGTTTAGCGGCCTCAATAACCTGGGCTTCGTTCGCTGTAGTGTCCCCGTAGGTGATGTTCTCGCGAATGCTACCGCCGAAGAGCAGAACGTCTTGAGGTACGAGCGCTAGTTTTTTTCTCCACGCGTCCAGGTCTATGTTGGAAACGGGCTCATTGCCGCAAAGGAATTGGCCCTCCGAAATCTCATAAAAACGCATGAGCAAGGAGGCAATGGTCGATTTACCAGACCCTGACTTGCCAACTAAAGCCAAGGTTTTCCCCTTTGGCAGATCAAAGGAGATTTCCTTTAAGACCTGCACATCCTCACGTGTAGGGTAGCGGAAGTTCACCCCTTTGAACGCGATATCACCGAGTTGGATGTCGCTCACCTGATCGGTGCTCGACTTTGGCTCCATCTCTACCTTTTCATCCATCAAACTAAAAATAGTTTCTGTGGCACCGATGGCCTTTTGCAATTGGCTATATACGCTCGCTAATCCACCGATGGAGCCCCCGATAAACAAGGCATAAAGAATAAATTCATTCAACTTTTCCGCCGCCAGTGTCCCGTCGTGAACCATACTTGCCCCAAACCAGATCACCAAAGCAATGGCACCGAAGAGTCCGAAGGTGATAAAACTTGCGAAAGCACCTCGGTAATACCCTCCCTTCACGGCAAGACCTACGACTTGTTGTATGCGTGCGCCATAGCGACTGCGCTCCCAAGCCTCATTTGCAAAGGCCTTTACCGTTTGTATGCCCGCGAAGGTTTCTTCCACAATAGTGTTGCTCTCAGCCACCTCGTCTTGCACCTTCTTAGCATATTTGCGAATGAATCGGCCGAAAATAATGGTCACGATGATGAGCGGAGGTAAAGTCCCTACGATGAACAAGGTCAATTTTATTGAGGTAAAGGCTAAGATTGCAATGCCCCCCACGACCATGCTAAGACCTCGCAAGAGTTCTGCTAAAGTGGTCGTGAGTGTTTCTCCGATTTGAGAAGTATCGGAGGCCACACGGGAGTTGAGTTCTCCAACACGCTTCGCCGAAAAGAAACTCATCGGGAGATGCACCAAATGGCTGTAGAGGTCCTCACGAATGGCCGCCAAGGCGCGCTCGGTCACCATAACAAAGATTACAACGCGGAAGAAGCTAGCGATACTTTGTACGACCAAGAGTCCCATAAGGTTGATCATGTTCTCACGCAGGTTGTCAACGGATGAGGCCATAAGTCCACCGAGCAAACGCGGAAATAAAAGAGAGGTCACCATGGTTACCGATAGGAACACAAATCCTAAGGCCCAAAGCCCGCGGTGTGGGCGGAGGTAGGCGAATATTTTACGCAATTGACCCAGGTCTTTGGCGGTGATGGGCTTGCGTTTTTTATCGGAATCTTTTCTTCTCTTACTCATGTCTGCGAAGTTACGTCCTATGGACTACCTTTGCACCACAATTTTTCAACAATGGCGGGAGCAGAAGATATCAAACCCTACGACAGCGAATCGGCGAAAAAAGAGCAAGTAGCAGAGATGTTTAACAACATCAGCAAGCGTTACGATTTGCTCAACCACCTCCTTTCTTTGAATATTGACAAAGGCTGGCGTCGCAAAGTGGTCAACATGATCAAGGCTGATAACCCCGCTTTGGTGCTTGATGTTGCGACAGGTACGGCAGATTTAGCCATTGCCCTTGCGAAGGGTACGGGGGCTAAAATCACGGGTGCGGACATCAGCGAAGGCATGTTGGAGGTGGGCCGTGAGAAAGTGGCCGACCGTGGGCTGTCGAAGCAAATCGTGTTGGAATTGGGCGACAGTGAAAACTTGCCTTACCCAGACAACACATTCGATGCCATTACGGTGAGTTTTGGGGTGCGCAACTTCCAGAATTTGCATAACGGATTGAAGGATATGGCGCGCGTTTTAAAGCCTGGTGGCCAGTTGGTTGTGCTAGAGTTCAGTCAGCCTAAAGCGTTCCCTTTCAAACAACTCTACTGGTTCTACTTCAAAGCCATTTTACCTACTATTGGAAAGCTCGTCTCGAAAGACCCGCGTGCTTATACCTATTTACCGGAGAGTGTTGCAGCCTTCCCTTATGGCGAAGCTTTTATGGAGGAATTGCGAAAAGCGGGCATGGATGCGAAATCGGCCCGTCCTGTGACTTTCGGAATCGCAACCATCTATCAGGCAAGAAAAAACGCTTAAGTACGTTACTACTGCATGCGAAATCGCCTCATTCTTTTTGTCCTTCTGCTCGCTCCAGCGCTGGCTCAGGCTCAATTTGCTCGTTTGCGCAACCAGCCCCTTTTTGACAAAACCCCATTGCACTTTGGGTTTCATATCGGGCTGAATTGGTACAACTTTGACATGGATCTGAAGGATTTGAGTCGGGTGGATGGCATGTACAGTGTTCGCAGCGAGGCGTTGCCTGGTTACAACATCAACATTATTAGCAATCTCCGACTGACCGAACACCTCGACCTGCGATTTACCCCCGGCTTTGCAGCCACGGTTCGCAACTTGCATTTCGACATGATCGATCCGCTCACCGACGAGCGCCGCAGCATTAAGCGAGAGATCGAGAGTTCGTATGTCCAATTCCCCTTGCACGTAAAATTCAAAAGTGTCCGTATCGACAACTACCGACTCTACCTCATGGGCGGAATCCGATATGCCAACGACCTCAGCTCAAAGGCCAAAGTCGTTGACGACAACCTTTTCAAGCTCCAACGCCACACCGGCGACTATGAATTTGCGGTGGGTTCCGACTTCTACTTCGAGTACTTTAAACTCTCCACCGAAATCCGCGCCAGCTGGGGGCTAACCAATCTTCTGGTCAACGACGGTACGACTCAGGTGGGGGCCTTTGATGCCATCCGCAACCGAAGCGTGCTGGTCAATTTCTGCTTCGAATAGTGTCGCTCGGCGTTCGATACATGCTTATCTCAGTCGGAAGCTTCGCCCTGATCAACCTCATGGTGAAAAGCCTTCCGCATTTGCCGGCTACTGAAATTGTGCTGTTCCGTTCAGCCATCACTTTTTTAATATCCTACACACTGCTTCGTATTCGTAAAGTGAACCCTTGGGGTTCCAACAAGCGATGGCTACTCATCCGTGGCATTACCGGAACCACCGCCCTGACCACCTTTTTCTATACGTTGCAGCAAATGCCGCTCAGTGCTGCGGTGACTATTCAGTACCTCAGCCCTTTCTTCACTGCGTTTATTGCTGGATTCTTATTGGGTGAGCGCACGCGATCGGTGCAATGGCTCTTTTTTGCCTTATCCTTTTTCGGTATCGTCGTAATTAAAGGCTCAAGTGCGCAAATCCCACCGGAATTGTTGGCATTGGGAATTGGCTCCAGCGTCTTTTCAGGATTCGCCTATAACGCCATTCGGAAATTACGGGATGAAAATCCGCTGGTGGTCGTGATGTACTTTCCATTGGTCGCTACCCCGGTGATGGTCGTATTCAGTTTGTTTAATTGGGCCACACCCACAGGAACTGATTGGCTATTGCTCGGTGGCATCGGCATCATGACTCAGATTGCACAGGTATATATGACAAAAGCCTATCAAATTACCGAGGTGAACACAGTAGCCCCCTTGAAATACATCGGGGTGATCTTCGCTATTACTTGGGATATAATCTTGTTCGATTTTATACCGAACGGCCAGATGTTTGGTGGAATTGCACTGGTTATTCTCGGGGTTTTACTCAACCTCCGTTACAAGGCCCGTTTGCAGAAACGGCAAACTCATACAGCAGCGTAGATCCACTCGTTGCCACGTTCAAACTCTCCATTTCCGCCCCTGCACTCGGCAAAGTCGCAATGGCCGATGCCGCCTTTTTGAAGGCTTCGCTCACACCTTGCCCCTCGTTTCCGAGCACCAAAAGAATTTTCGGTGGCCAATTCAACGTTCTTACACTCGGACCGCCCATATCCGCAACTACAATCGCACGGTCTGTACCCTGAGCCCATTGCAGCCATTCCGCTTCGTCCTGGCTCCAAACATTCACATGGGCCAATGCCCCCATACTAGCTTGAACCACCTTCGGACTCCACACATCAGTTGTGCCGGTAACTAAGGCCACGTGCTTTACGCCGTACCACAAGGCGGAACGCAACAAAGTCCCCACATTACCGGGATCCTGCACTCTATCCAACATCAAAACCATAGAAGACTCTTCGAAACCTTCAGGCCGAGCATCGGGAATCTCAAATACAGCCAACACAGGACTGGGTGAATCCAGAAAGGTCAATCGCCCCATCTCAACCGTGCTGATACGCTCGACATAGGCTAAGGGAAATTCTTCGTCACTATGTTCATCAAGAAAAATTAAGTGCGGCTTAAGGCCGGATTTGAGAAAATCCCGTGTTAACTTCATTCCCTCGGCGACGAATAAACCCAACTTTCGCCGATTTTTGCGAACAGACAGACTGCGAACTAGTTTTTCTTGATTTTTGGTCAACACCCCTTTGAGATTTCGTTCAAAAATACTGCACCTTTTTCATTTGACCCTCATCCTTATACTGATGCTGGGTCAAAGCTCCTGCAGTGGGCTGCGAAGTGCTTCTGAAAGCGCACCGCTACTCGTTGAGAATGATATTCGTATCAACGGTAAAAAATCGACTAGTGATGAGGACCATGATATAATGCGTCAGCGTCCGAACAAACGATTCCTCGGCCAACGCTTTTTCTTGAGTGCATACAACTTCGGGATGTACCTCGGGCCAAATTTCCTTGGAACCTGGCTACAGGACATAGGAGAGCGTCCCGTTTATGCCAACGCCGCTGAACAAGCTAAAACCGCCGAACAGCTCGGTCTGCATTACTTCAACCTCGGCTACTACCGCAACGAGATCACCTTCTACCAAAGTCAAAAGGGCAAAAAAGCAACCGCTCACTACGAGGTCCATACTGGTCTTCAGTACAAGCTCGGAGACTACCAAATGTATGCTACGAGCTATTTCATCGATAGCGCGCTGAACCACCTCGAAAGTACTTTATTGCCAGGTGACCCACTCATTGCAGAGAACATTGAAGCCGAACAGCTCTACATCACCAACTTTCTGAAGAACAACGGGTATTACAATGCCCAATTAGACTGGATCTATTTCGAGCTCGACACCACCGCCAGTACTGAGGAAGCCTCCCTACTTTGTGTTGTCGATCCCTTTATCTTTGGCGGAAACGACGAGCGAAAAACCATTGATCGCATACGCGTCGAACCTACTTTCAGCTACAGTAGGACCACACAAATCACCGATAGCACTCGAACAGTGCATGGTTTAGACATCCTTCAAGGACCGCGCAAATTTCGCCCCAACTTTCTTGATCAACAGATTTTCTTGGAACGTGGCCAATTCTACTCGAACAAAGACCTCCAACAAACTTACAAGCACCTCACGCGTATGGGCGTCTTTGCCAACGTCGAGCTCAACCTCGAAGAGTCCGACACGGGCCTCGTCGCCAACCTACGCTTGGTACCCATGTCAAAACGCGCCGTCACGGCAGGTATTGAGGGACTCGGAAATAGCGGTAATGTTGGTATCGGCGGGAACTTTACATGGAGCAACCGCAATCTCTTCGGTGGCGGTGAATTACTCAATATCAGCCTAAACGGTGCTGTCACTGAACAGCGTAACTCGACCAACGCCTCTTGGCTCGTCGACGCGAGGGAAGTAGGAACATCAGCACAACTTGATATCCCACAATTCCTCCTTCCACAAAGTTGGATTGGCCCCAAAGCCCGTCGATGGCAGCCCCACACAAACATCAGCGCACAAACCTCATTTCAGTTTCGTGCGGAGGAGTTTAACCGTACACTGCGCTCCACGGCCATCGAATACCGATGGAAAACGAATAAGGGAAACCACCTACTAACACCATGGCGACTGAGCTACGTGAGCCTCAACTTCGCCAACGACAGCACCAATGAGAACTTCCTCTTCGTGGGCTTCCAAAACATCGTCTTTCCATCAACTGGCTACACTTTTACCCGCTCATGGAAACATCGCAAGCAGCGCTACTACCTCGGTATGAGTTTAGAAAGTGGCGGTCACCTTTGGAAAGTCGCTGGTATTGACTCCATTCAGAGCGTACCCATAAGCTCCTACATCCACTCTAACATTGATCTTCGTTTATTCCAAAGTCTACCCCATCATCGCGAACTCGCGGCACGAACCTTTGTCGGCTACGCCCAGGCTTGGGGCGGGACGGGCGGTTTTGTACCGTTTGAAAAATCCTTTTTCATGGGAGGTTCGAACGACCTCCGCGGATGGACAGCCTACCACTTCGGCCCCGGCGCAACTTCTGAAGAACTCCTTCAATCGAGCGGATATTTCGCCGCAGCACCGATCAAATTCATTCAAAGTTTAGAATGGCGATTCACCGTTCAAGATGCCCTTAAAGGCGCTCTATTCCTTGATGCGGGAAACATGTGGCTGCATCCCGGCACCTACACAGGTGATCTTAGCGATCAACAAAAGGCCGCCGTAGATGCCGGTATTTTCAAATGGAACCAATTCTACCAGCAGCTCGGGGTCAACATCGGCTATGGCTTACGTTATGACGTCGAGTTCTTTATCCTCCGCGCCGACTTGGGACTCAAAATACACCATCCAGGGGCGGATGGAAGGCCAAATTGGGTCATTAACAACCCGCGAAACAGCGATTTAAATTTATCCCTGGGTATAGGTTATCCTTTCTAGATTTCTAAACTCAACTTTTTCGGCTATTTTAGCCGCTCAACTAATTATCTAATACTTATGATGTCCATTGACAAAATCAGAGAGTTGCTAGGCGATCAAGCCGACACGTTGTTGAACCACACGTCTACGACAATCCCTATGGATGGATTGGCACACACGCCAAGCGGCAACTTTGTCACGGAATCTTTCACAGAATCAAACCGCAGCATTCAAGTAATGCGCTCACTAGAAACCCTTTACAACACAGGGCGTCTCGCGGGTACCGGTTACTTGAGCATCCTACCCATTGACCAGGGTATTGAGCATAGTGCTGGTGCTTCTTTTGCACCAAATCCAATGTTCTTCGATCCTGAAAACATTGTAAAAATGGCTATTGATGCAGGCTGTAACGCCGTTGCGTCAAGCTATGGTGTATTGGCTACTGTTGCGCGCAAATACGCTCACAAAATCCCATTCGTTGTAAAGATCAACCACAACGAATTCTTGAGTGCTCCAAACACTTACTTCCAGAGTCCATTTGGCTCTGTTGAGGAAGCGTGGAACATGGGTGCTGTTGCCGTAGGTGCAACCATCTACTTCGGTCATCCACAAAGCCGTGAAATGATTGAGAACGTTGCAGCAGCATTTGAACGTGCACACGAACTTGGCATGGCGACCATCCTTTGGTGTTACACCCGTAATGATTTGTTCAAAGTGAATGGTGTTGATTACCACACTTCTGCAGATTTGTCTTCACAAGCTATTCACCTAGGGGTTACTATCCAAGCGGACATCATCAAGCAAAAATTGCCTGAGAACAACGGCGGGTACAACGCAACGGGTCACGGAAAAACACACCCTAAAGTGTACTCTGAATTGACTTCTGATAACCCAATTGATTTGACTCGTTACCAAGTATTGAATAGCTACAACGGTCGTATTGGTGTGATCAACTCAGGTGGCGCCTCTACAGGGAATGATGCGGACGACTTGAAAGAAGCGGTGATGACAGCCGTGGTAAACAAGCGTGCTGGTGGTCATGGTTTGATCCTAGGCCGCAAAGCGTTCCAGAAGCCATATAAAGACGGTATCGCTTTGTTGAATGCTGTACAAGATGTATACCTCAACAAAGACATCACATTGGCGTAAGCTAAGAGCGTGATAAAATCACAATGAAGGGCACTTATCCATATGGGTTGAGTGCCCTTTTTAGTTACTTTAGCAACTTATTAATTCTACACTGCCACTTATATGGGTTGGTTTAAAAGAACGAAAGAAGGGATCACTACGGAGACCAAAGACAAGAAGGAAACACCAGACGGTCTATGGCACAAGTGTCCTAAATGTAAAGTCATTACAAGCGTTGAAGATCACGCTTCACACCTTTGGACTTGTGGAAACTGTGGTCACCACGATCGCATCAACGCCAAGGAATACTTCCAGATTTTGTTTGACAACAATGAGTTTACGGAATTGGATCCTAATATGGAATCGAAAGATCCATTGAAATTTGAGGACACCAAACCCTATGTTGACCGCTTGAAAGCGGGGCAGAAAAAATCAGGACTAAAGGATGCTATAACCACCGGTCATGGTAAAATGAACGGTCGCGAAGTAGTAATCGCCTGTATGAACTTCAACTTTATCGGCGGGTCTATGGGATCTGTGGTTGGCGAAAAAATCGCTCGTGCCATGGACAAGAGTCTCGAGACCGGAGCGCCCTTCATCATGATTTCTAAATCAGGAGGTGCCCGTATGATGGAAGCAGCGTACTCTTTGATGCAAATGGCGAAAACCAGCGCAAAGATTGCCTTGTTAGACGACAAAAAGATTCCTTATATCTCGTTCCTAACCGACCCAACTACAGGAGGGGTAACCGCATCTTACGCAATGTTGGGCGACATTAACATCGCTGAGCCTGGTGCTTTGATCGGATTCGCAGGACCCCGCGTTGTAAAAGAGACTATCGGTAAGGATTTGCCAGAAGGCTTCCAAACTTCAGAGTTCCTCCTTGAACACGGTTTCCTCGATTTCATCGTAGAACGCAAGAAATTGAAAGCTAAGCTCAGCAACTACCTCGACATGGTCGTGGGATAAGCCATCAGCTAGCATATTTAATCAAAAAAGGCCATCCTATCGGATGGCCTTTTTTGTTCATGATTAGTGTTCAATTACTTCACAGCTTCGGTGGCACGAGCCTCGCGCATTGGATTGCTGCTGCCATTGCGTTGCCAGCGGCTAGTTGCTTGACGCGAGTATACGTCAAACTTATTAGGTTCTTGAAGGGCTGGCCAATAGTTGTCGCTGCGATCAGTATCAGCCATCTCGAGGAATGGATCCAAGGTAATTTGTACGACGGGCTGAGTAAAGTTAAACCACTTCGTAAACTCATCTTCATTCTTCAACCATACTTCCGCAGGAACACGAACTACTTCTTCCGTTCCATCCTGTAGCGTAAATCGTAGGATCAACGGCATGATCAAGCCGCCTTGGTTTTCGAAGGTTACCCCGTAGAAATGATACCCAGCATCCAACGCTGCCGCTTCCTCTTCGGTTAAACCATCACGGTAGCTTTCGTAAGCTTCACGGTCGGCTGGCGTAATGGTGAATGGGTTGTAGCGGTTGTAAAAGTCACGAGCATCTTCATCCATATCCACGACGGTATTGATTATGCTGTTGCGACTCTTTCCTATGTGAGCGTCTTCCGCCTTTGCTTTTGCTTCTTGGAACGGCTTCTCTACATCAGGATTCTGGGTAGACATCTGGTACCATTGTACGTCTTTGATTGCGATATCCACGTGGTCGGTGGTGTAGAACCAACCTCTCCAGAACCAATCAAGATCTACCGCAGAAGCATCTTCCATCGTACGGAAGAAATCCGCAGGTGACGGGTGTTTAAAGGCCCAACGACGGCTGTACTCTTTGAAGGCATAGTCGAATAAATCGCGACCCATTACCGTTTCACGTAGGATATTGAGGGCTGTTGCGGGCTTTCCGTATGCGTTGTTACCAAACTGCAGGATGCTTTCGGAATTGGTCATGATAGGCACCATTTGATCCTTAGGACCACTCATATAAGGTACAATATTGTGGGCTGGACCGCGGCGTGACGGGTAGTCATGATCCCACTCCTGCTCTGTCAGGTACTGAACGAAAGTGTTCAAACCTTCGTCCATCCAGGTCCACTGACGCTCGTCAGAGTTGATGATCATTGGGAAGAAGTTGTGTCCCACCTCGTGGATAATCACCCCGATCATGCCGTATTTCGTTCCTTCGCTGTAGGTGCCGTCTGCCTCTGGGCGACCGCCGTTAAAGCAGATCATTGGATATTCCATTCCAATCCATTTCGTGTGAACCGAGATGGCCTTGTGGTATGGGTAATCGATGGTGTACTTGCTATAAACCTTCAGAGTATGCGCCACGACGCGTGTGCTGTACTGCTCCCAAAGCGGATTTCCTTCCTTGGGGTAGTAGCTCATCGCCATGGTGGTTTTGTTGCCAATTTTAACCGCCATCGCATCCCAGATAAACTTTCGGGACGAAGCAAAAGCAAAATCACGAACATTTTCCGCCTCGAAGACCCACGTCTTTGAAGATTTGCTCTTGTCTTTTTCCGCTTTCTCCGCCTCTTCTTGAGTGACGATGATTACAGGATCTTCAAAACTATTCTCTGCTTTGGCCAGACGTGCGCGCTGCTTCGCTGTCAACACACGACTCGGATTGGTCAGTTTACCAGTAGAAGCCACGACGTGGTCAGAAGGCACCGTGATGCTCACTTTGTAGTCACCAAATGGAAGGGTGAACTCTCCAGCCCCGAGGAACTGTTTGTTTTGCCAACCTTCTACATCATTGTAAACAGCCATTCTTGGGAAGAACTGCGCAATGGTGTAGAGGTAATTATCTTCTTCCTCGAAATACTCGTAACCCGAACGCCCACCGATGTCCATGCGGTCATTGATATTGAACCACCATTTGATGTTGAAGCTGAATTTCTGCCCTTGACGAAGCGGGGTAGGCAATTCAATGCGCATCATCGTATTGTTTACGATGTAGCGAAGGTTGCTGCCGGAGGTCGTCTGAACCGACTCTATTTTGAAACCGCCATCGAAGTCGTAGAATTGGTTGTTATGCAAATCGTGAAAGGTCGTTTGCGTCTTACCACCACGAGTGTTGAAGATATCCCCATGCTTAATCTGCTGGGTGGTACTTTCCTTGGCGCGCATGTTTTGATCCAGCTGGACCCACAAGTAGCGCAATTCATCAGGGCTATTGTTCGTGTAGGTCACCGTTTCAGCACCATAAATCCGTTGCTTCTCATCATCCAACGTTACACTCATGTCGTAATCAGCGCGCTGTTGGTAATACTCGTGCCCAGGTGCTCCTGAGGCAGTGCGGTACACATTCGGGGTAGGCAATTCTTGACCAAGCTGGCGGAATTTCGAAGTGTTCACATTTTGACCAAAGGCAAAACCAACAGCCAAAAGTGCTACAATAGAGGTGATCTTCTTCATCATATTTGAAACGTTCTCTAATTCTAAATTTTACGGTAGCCGTTCGAGGATCATCTGGCCACTTAGGGTTAAGATAATACCCGCGGCCAACCATCGGTAGGCCAACGCCTTCATGCCCAATTTCTGGACAGCCCAATATACAAAAAGCAATACCACGACAATTATTAATTGTCCCAGCTCAATTCCTAAATTAAAAGGAATCCAAGCCCATAAAAAAGTATCGTTTTGCGCGATAAAATTATAATAGCTCCCGAAGCCTAATCCGTGAATCAGGCCGAACAAGAGTGCCATCAACGCACCATTTTTCATCACCTTGAAGCCGTTCAAGGCGTGCAAAACTGCCGTCAACGCGATCGTCACAGCAATACCAAGCTCTACCCATTGTGAGGGCACTTCATGGTAGACCAAAGCACTAAAAGCCAAACTGGCACTATGGCCAATAGTGAATGCGGTCACCCACCGCAGTGTTGCTTTCCAATCTGCAAAGGTTAACGGAAGCGTCAGTGCCAAAAGGAACAACATGTGATCATAACCAGCCCAATCGGTGATGTGGCGAATGCCAAGCTCGAGGTAAAACATTAAAAATCAAAGCTTAATAAGTAGCCATTGCCCTCACGGCAACTATTCGTTTTCTTTTGTCCATCGTAGTGAAAGATGACGATATTTTCTTGAGAGGTATACACATCAGAGAGCAACGTTTGACGCACCTCCCACTCTCCGCTAAGTTCGTCGAGCGTGCGGTCGCCATAATCTGCCGTAAAAAGCAAATAAAGTTCATCCGGTCCATGGGCGGTGTTGTGAAATTTGGGGCGAATTGACTCCCCATTGAAGGTGAGTTGCAAATGGGATTCGAGGTAATCAGCATGTAAGCGGAATTGGTCTATAGAATCCAATTCCACGTAGCGCATGACCTTCTCCTGCAGTAGGGCATTCATCGCGCGCTCCCAATCATCGGGAAACGTCTTTACCACCCCAGTAATCATGCCCTTATCTGCATCCACGTACACATCCGTTACGCTCACATAGAACTCATGTCTTACCTTAGTGGTATCGCTCGATGGCAACGCCAAACCGAGCCACCCCATAAAAACGACCAATAATAATTTCATAGCCGTGAAAATAACTCAAAAATTCACCCTTAGGCTTATGGCAAGCCTGGTATTTCTGCCTTTTGCTGCGAACGCCCAGGCCGTGAAAATTCACGAGGGTCCCTCCTATCAAACCGGCATTTGTGAACCGACCATCAGCGTAGACCCCACCAACACCCAAAACATATACGCGGCCTCCGTCCTCAACAACTTCTACCAAAGCACTGACGGTGGGCTGACCTGGAGCACGGAGAAAATCACTAGCCCTTATGGGGTTTGGGGCGACCCGGTGCTGCTCACAGACCTCACGGGTCGCACCTACTTCTTCCACTTGAGTGACCCCGAAGGAACGAATTGGCGCAGTGACTCTATCCTAGATCGCATGGTCTGCCAAACCAAAGACGGGCCAGAAGCAGTCTTCAATGACGGATCCTACACCGCCATTAACGGAAAGAAGCACGACAAGGAATGGGCCGCGCTAGACCCAAATAGCGGACGTATCGGGCTGAGCTGGACCCAATTCGACCGCTATGGAACAGACGACCCCAACTGCTACTCCACCATCTTATACAGCTATAGCGACGACCGCGGGAAGAGCTGGTCAGATCCGCTGGAGGTAAGTTCCTTCAAAGGGGATTGTATCGATGATGATGGGACAGCCGAAGGTGCCGTTCCTGCCTTTGGCCTGAAAGGAGAAACCTACATCGGATGGTCGCTCGATAATTCCATTTTCATGAGCATTGTACAAAAGAACGGCAACCGTGAAACCACGACCATCGCGCACCAAGAAGCCGGATGGACGCAAAGTTACGCGGGATTTGACCGCGCCAACGGCATGCCCATTACCGTCGTAGACCACAGTAATGGCCCACACCGTGGCCGAATCTATGTTTGTTGGGGAGATCAAAACAAAAAGCTCGGTGGAGAAATCTACCTCAGCCACAGCGACAACAAGGGTAAAACGTGGAGCGACCCCGTTCGTATCTCTAAAGGTGGAAAATCCGACCAATTCCTTCCATGGCTCACCGTTGATCCCACCACAGGCTCTCTATTTGCTGTCTACTATGACCGCCGCGAAACCAACACCCCCACCGAAACGAATACCTTCATGGCTGTGAGTCACGATGGAGGAGAGCATTGGTCCGAATTCAAAATCAACAACCAACCTTTCTACCCGTCCGACAAAGTGTTCATGGGTGATTACAACCACATTAGCGCTTACGGCGGTGTCGTTCGTCCGATCTGGACTGAACTTCGCGATGGGCTAAAATCAATTTGGACGTATACTTACGACTATAAATCATTACACTAATGAAACTACTCATTGTCAGTACCTCGACCGTTTACGGCAAGCCTTACCTCAGCTATCTTGAAGAGGAGTGCAAGAACTTTTTCGAAGGCAAAAACATCCTTTTTGTTCCCTTTGCCCGCCCGGGCGGATTGAGCCATGACGCATATACAGCCAAGGCCAAGGAGGTCTTTGAAGGTTGGGGATTCACCATGCGCGGCGCTCACGAGTTCGAAAACGCAGCCGATGGGTGCCATTGGGCCGATGGGTTTTTCACGGGTGGCGGGAACACCTTTGAATTGGCCCGTACCATTAGAACCTCAGGCTATTTCGATGCAATCGACGCTGCTGTTCGAGCCGGTAAACCTTACATGGGAACCTCAGCAGGTTGTAACCTTGCAGGATTGACCATTGGCACCACCAATGATATGCCTATCGTTTATCCACCAAGCTTTGAGGCCTTTGGCTGGGTACCTTTCAACATCAACCCACACTATCTCGATCCTATTGAAGGGAGTACCCACATGGGCGAAACTCGTGAAACCCGAATTGCCGAATTCCATCACTACAACGACCAACCCGTCGTAGGTCTCCGTGAAGGCTCATGGATCCGAGTTGAGAACAATTCCTTTCAATTAAAAGGAGAACATACGGCTCGGCTCTTTGAAAAAGGCAAAAAGCCCGTAGAAATCGATAATATTTCGTTCCTTTAAAACTCAATTCTGAGATAACAGATTTATGAAATTCCAAACCCTCGTAGCCGCAGCGCTGCTCAGCACCGCCACTTTCGGCCAAAGCAAGTGGATGTTCCACACCTCAGTGGAAGAAACCGTTCACACCGGTGACCAAATATCTTCTTTGAATTTTGTCAGCTTAAACAACCTTGCTGCAAATTCCGGTATGCGTACAGGTATGTATTACAACCACAGCGACAACATCGGGATCGAAATGACCCTCGGTGTAGTAGGCACCTCGCGCCCTTCCACCTTCGCAACGAAAATAGTTCCTGTGGAGATTGCTGCGCATTACAATATTTTGAGCCAATTCCAGGGCATCAACACCCCACACAAATTCAACATCGACGCCGGACTAGGCTCAGCGTTGGTTCGCGCTCAAAGCAGCACGTACAATACCGCAGGACGTTTTAGCTTTAGTGAAAACGCTAGTTTTGGTGCGAGCCTTGATTTGAATGTTCTTCCAGGTGGTGTACTTTCCTTCGGGTTCCGCCATACGCTGTTCGTGGACGATTTCATCGATGCCGATGTAAGCGGTTCGACCAATGACCATATGACCCGATTCTTTACAGCCACCCGTTGGAACCTGGGCTCCAGCAATAGCGCAAAAGAGGATCTAAAAAGAGCCGTCGAGCGTGCTGACCAAATAGCCGCAGAACTCGGAGCTGCGGAAGCTAAAGCCAAATCTCTAGAAAAGGAAGCTGCAAAAGCAAAAGCACTCGCGAAAGAATTGGATGAAGCCAAACAAGCGCTTTCCGATAGCACCACGGCCCTAGAGAACCTTCGCAAAGTAGAAGAAGAACCTGTTGCAAAGCCCGCAAAAGCTGCTTACAGCGGTAAAGGTTACGCCATCATTGTTGGAAGTTACAGCGATCGCGGTGCAGCCCAAAATATGGCGGACGAAGTAAGCGAAAACGCCAAGGTGATCTATGTGGAAAGCATTGATAAATACCGCGTTGCCTATGATGTCACAAAATCCTATGGTGAAGCAAAAGATATTGTTGCGGAATTGAAGGATGCAGGGACATCTTGTTGGATCGTTAAACTCTAAACATTAGCCGAATTTCCGGGGCCCGTTGCGAAAGTGACGGGCCTTTTTTTGGGTCAAAATTGGCTACCTTTGCTCGACTATATTTGAATACATGAAAAAGACCGCATTGATCGTTCTCGACGGTTGGGGACGCGCCGACAATCCCGAGGTGAGTGCAATAGACAAAGCACATACACCTTTTGTAGACTCACTTTATAAGAATTACCCTCAAACCTGGATTAAAACCTCGGGTCTTGACGTAGGCCTGCCTGAAGGCCAGATGGGAAACTCGGAGGTGGGTCACATGAACCTCGGTGCGGGTCGTGTAGTCTACCAAGATTTGGTAAAAATCAATCTCGCAGCAGAGAACGGTGATTTCGCAAAAGACCCGACGCTTCAAGCGGCACTCGATTACGCACGAAATAACGGCACTAAAATTCACATTGTAGGACTGCTCTCAGACGGTGGTGTTCACGCCCATATTAACCATGCGAAGGCCCTTTGTTCTTGGCTCGCTGACGAGCAATATAATGATGTGTTCGTGCACGCATTCACCGATGGTCGCGATTGTGACCCACAGAGCGGCGCAGGATTCGTGGGGGAATTGGTAGATCATATGAAAACCACCACTGGAACCCTTGCATCTATGGTCGGTCGATACTATGCTATGGACCGTGATAAGCGTTGGGAGCGCGTAGCGAAAGCCTACCACTTGCTCGTCAACGGTGAG
Source organism: Bacteroidota bacterium (assembly GCA_041164065.1). Taxonomy (GTDB): domain Bacteria; phylum Bacteroidota; class Bacteroidia; order Flavobacteriales; family Schleiferiaceae; genus UBA10364. The sequence goes on from JBEAQE010000014.1 coordinate 17,952, forward strand.
GGAACTGCGATTTCAGATCCTGTTGCTGCGATTAAATCAAGCTACGAAGCGGGCATCACGGATGAATTTTTGGAACCTCATTTTGTGGCCAATTCCGAAGGCCAGCCCATCGCCACCATTGCGAATGGAGATGTAGTCATCATGTTCAATTTCCGCACCGACCGCGGCCGTGAGATCACTCAAGCCCTAAGTCAGCAAGATTTCCACGAGGAAAACATGCACAAGCTCGAGTTACACTATGTGACCATGACTAGCTATGACGACACCTTCAAAAATGTACACGTCGTATTCCGTAAGGACAACCTCTCTAACACCCTCGGTGAAGTCATTGAGGCAGCTGGCCGCACACAAATTCGCATCGCGGAAACTGAAAAATACCCACATGTAACCTTCTTCTTCAGTGGAGGTCGTGAGGAACCGTTCAAAGGCGAGGACCGATTGTTGTGTCCTAGTCCAAAAGTAGCCACCTACGATATGAAGCCCGAAATGAGCGCCGGTGATATTCGCGATGCTATCGTACCTCGTCTCGAAGCAGGCGATGCTGACTTCATCTGTTTAAATTTTGCCAATCCGGATATGGTGGGACATACAGGCGTTTTTGATGCGGCGGTAAAAGCTTGTGAGACAGTCGACAGCTGCCTTAGCGATGTGGTCAAGGCCGGTTTAAAATCAGATTACCAATTCATCATTCTAGCAGACCACGGAAACGCGGACTGCATGATAAACGAAGACGGCACACCGAACACCGCCCACACCACCACTGTTGTACCATGTTTCTTGGTTGGGTCTTCGGCAAACGAATACACCTTGAAAGAAGGCCGTTTGGGCGACATTGCCCCAACCATCCTGGGCCTAATGAATATTGATCAACCCGCAGAGATGACGGGTATTAACCTGCTGAACCCTCGCGGATGATTCAATACAAAACCAAAGAAGAGATCGAATTGATGCGCCAGAGTGCGCAATTAGTAAGCAAAACCTTAGGAATGCTTGCACCAGAAATCGTTCCAGGAGCCATTCCTTTGAAACTCGACCGAATGGCCGAAGAATTCATTCGCGACCATGGTGGTGAGCCCGGTTTCTTGGGCATGTACGGCTTTCCGAATTCGCTCTGTATGTCCCCCAATGCCCAAGTCGTTCATGGAATACCGAGTAATAAACCACTTCAAAACGGCGATATCCTCAGTGTAGACTGTGGTGTCTTTATGAATGGGTTCTACGGTGACCACGCCTACACCTTCCCTGTTGGGGATGTTGATGCCGAAACAGCTCAACTTCTTGAAGATACCAAGGCCTCACTTTATGCCGGTATTCGCGAAGTAGTCACCGGTAATCGCATCGGTGATATCGGTGCGGCCATCCAAGAGTATACCGAAAGTCGTGGATATGGCGTTGTTCGTGAACTCGTGGGTCACGGCCTGGGTAAGAAAATGCATGAAGAACCTCAGGTTCCCAACTATGGTAAACGAGGTCGAGGAAAAAAGATACAGGAAGGTTTGGTCATAGCGATTGAGCCAATGATTAACCTCGGTACGCAACGCATCAAACAACTTCCAGACGGTTGGACTATATTGACCGCTGACGGTCGTAACAGCGCACACTTTGAACACGACGTGGCCGTTGTCGATGGCAAGCCCGACGTTCTCAGCACCTTCCAATACATCTACGATGCGCTTGGCCTGGAGCCCGCACCATACGAGAAAATATGATCAGTACCATAATGAAATGGGCCTTAGCAAAGGTCCCTCGCCCAGTACTCATTCGTTTGAGTTACATCGTTCAATGGGTAAGTCCAGTGGTTTTCCGCGGGACAAATTTCGTCGATCCCATCGACGGTCGTGGCTACCGTAAATTCTTTCCCTACGGCTACGGAGACAATCAACGACCCAACGCCCTCTGCCCCGGTACCAACTCCCTCGAACGTCACCGCCTACTATGGCTATACCTCAAGGACTACACCGACTTCCTCATTGCACCACAGAAAGTCTTGCACATTGCCCCAGAACAATGTTTCTACGGCCGTTTCCGTAAAATGAAGAACCTCGACTATACCACAGCGGATCTATTTTCTCCACTCGCCGATCTTCGTTTCGACGTACAGAATATCCCCCTCGAGGACAACACCTACGACACCATCTTTTGTAACCACGTCTTAGAACATGTTGATGATGATCTCAAAGCTATGACGGAGTTATACCGCATTCTAAAACCAGGAGGCATGGCCATAATGCAAGTTCCTTTAGACCCGGACTACGCGGTAACCGATGAAGACCCAAGCATCAAAGATCCCGCGGAACGCGAACGCCGTTTCCGTCAGTACGATCATGTGCGACTATATGGACAGGACTATCCGCAGCGCCTGGAAAAGGCTGGATTTACAGTAAGCACCTTTGACGCTGAAAAAGAACTTCCCTCGGGCTGGTTTGACAAATACGCATTGCCCAAGCGTGAGATGCTCTACGTCTGTTCAAAGTAAGAATGGCTGATATCCACTTTTGGACATTTACACCATAAAAAGAAAACCCCTGAGCATACGCTCAGGGGTTTTCTTTGATCTTAATTAGACAGACTTACTTCAACCAGTCCGCTATCATCGCTTGCATTTTTTCTTCTTCTTCGGCAGCCAAAATTGGATCCACAAGAATACGACCGCTGTGCTCATCGATCATGATTTTCTTACGTTGAGCCAATTCCATTTGACGCTGAGGTGGAATCAAGAAATATGAACCCGCAGAAGCACCACGCTCAATACTAACAACCGCCAATTTGTTCTTAGTTGCAGAACGAATACGATCGTACGCCTCTACCAAACGAGTCTCAATGGTCTCTTTGGTTTCCTCACTTTTCGCGAGTAACAACTTTTCTTCTTTCTGAGTTTCTGACATGATGCTCTCAAGCTCCGCCTCTTTGTGGCTTAGGTGCTTCTTGCGCTCGTTAAGCTTTTCTTCACTCGCAGCATTAACTTCCTTCTTGCCTTCGATACGGGCACTGAACTCACGAATACGCTTCTCCGCCAATTCAATCTCCAATTGCTGGTATTCGATCTCCTTTGCGATTGCTTCAAATTCGCGGTTATTGCGCACCTGCTGTTGATCAGCTTCGTATTTAGCGATCTTCTCGTTGCAATCACTGATAAGCATTTGCTTCTCTTTGATATCAACTTCTAGGTCGGCAATCTCGTGGTTAACTTTCTCCATGCGAGTTTCCAAACCAGCAACTTCATTCTGAAGATCCTCAACCTCTAGCGGAAGTTCTCCACGCATTGCGCGCAATTCGTCTACGCGACGATCGATAATTTGAAGATCGTAGAGTGCTCTTAGCTTCTCCTCTACACTCAGGTCTTTTGCCTTTTTAGCCATACTAATAGTACTGTATAGGGTTTGTGTTAACCTCTGTTTTAAGAACCGCAAATTTAGGGAATTTTTTTCCAATGAAATCAGCGATTAGACCGATTGTAAATTGCTCACTCTCAAAATGTCCAACATCGAAGATAGCAAGGTCTTTCTCCGCATCAAAGAATTGATGGTACTTATAATCCGCTGTGATAAAAACATCGGCATTGGAACCTTTGGCGGCCCCTAATAAAAAGCTCCCAGACCCGCCACAAACCGCAACACGAGCGACTTTCGGCGATGATGGAGCCGTGTAACGAATAGTTGTTCCAAATGCCTCCTTAACTGCATAAAGAAACTTTTCAAACGCCACGGGCTCCGGCAAATCTCCTACGGCGCCTGCACCATATTGAGTGGCTACATTGTCAACCGACATCCATTCATAGGCCATTTCTTCATAAGGATGGGCCATTCTCGCCGAGCGTTCAACAGCGCGTACCGCATATTTCGGGACAATAAATTCCAGCTTTACCTCGGCAACCGACTCACGCTTGCCCACTTCTCCAATGACTGGATTGGTTCCTTCAGTACCCTTGAAGGTTCCTATACCTTCGGTGGTAAAACTACATTCTTCATAGGCACTCACCTTACCACCACCAGCAGCAAACACTGCGTCACTCACAGTGTTCGCATGCGATAAAGGCACATAAACCTGGAACTTGTGCAAGGCTCCTCTCATGGGCTGCAAGACTTCGAATTTAGGAACGCCCAATAATTCCATAATCTTGGCATTAACTCCCCAAAGCACGTTGTCAAGGTTCGTGTGGATGGCATAAATAGCAACGTCATGCTTAATCGCCTTAATGACCACGCGTTGGATATAATCTGATCCGTTAAACCGTTTCAATCCACTAAATACGATGGGATGATGTGCGACTATCAAACCAATTCCCTTCTCTATCGCCTCGTCAACAACAGCCTCTAAACAATCCAATGCCACCAAGACACCTTCTGTCTCCCAATCGCCATGTCCGACAATCAATCCACTGTTATCATAACTCTCCTGAAGCGTCGGCGGAGCCCACGCTTCCAAAGCTTCAATAATCTCTCCTATTCTCATAACGTGAAGGTAGCACAAACCTTAAGGCAAAAAAAATCCCCGAGCCAGAGGCTCGGGGATCCTTATCTATACTGGAAATTGAGCATTACTCTCCTTTTTCCATTTGCTCTTTCAAAGCTGCCAATGCATCGAGGTCACCCATTGTTGAGCGCTCTACGTTTTGGTTAGACAAGTTCACAGCACCACCACGGTTAGAACCACCGCGTGCTTGCTTCATTTCAACCTCTTTGTAAGTACCTACGTGGCTTACAACGATACGACGGTTGTCTTTGTTGAACTCGATCACTTTAAAGTCAACGGTATCGCCTTTAACAAGCTTGTCACCGCTTTCTTTAACCGCATGACGTGCTGGACAGTATGCCTCAACGCCTTCGAAATTAGCGAAAGTCACATCACCACCTTTCTCACCAGCAGTTACCATAGTACCAGTGTGAGTAGATCCTATAGCGAATACAGTTGCGTAATCGTTCCAAGGGTTGTCTGAGATCTGCTTGTGACCCAAGCTCAAGCGACGGTTTTCAGCGTCGATATCCAAAACAACAACCTCAAGTTTAGCGCCAATGCTTGTGAATTCACTTGGGTGCTTCACTTTCTTAGTCCAGCTCAAGTCAGAGATATGGATCAAACCATCAATACCTTCTTCTAGCTCGAGGAAGATACCGAAGTTAGTGAAGTTACGTACGGTACCAACGTGCTGAGATCCTTGTGGGTATTTAGAAACGATATCTGCCCATGGATCAACAGTCATCTGCTTGATACCAAGACTCATTTTACGCTCTTCACGATCCAATGTCAAGATTTCAGCTTCTACTTCGTCACCTACTTTCATGAAATCACCAGCGCTACGCAAGTGTGCAGACCAGCTCATTTCACTCACGTGAATCAAACCTTCAACACCTGGCAATACCTCTACGAATGCACCGTAATCAGCCAAAACGACTACTTTACCTTTCACCTTGTCACCAACGCTTACGTTAGCATCAAGTGCATCCCATGGGTGTTTTTCAAGCTGCTTGAGACCCAACTGAATACGTGTCTTGCCCTCGTCGAAGTCCAAGATAACCACGTTGATTTTCTGATCGAGTTCTACTACCTCTGATGGGTGGTTGATTCGGCTCCAGCTCAAATCTGTGATGTGAACCAAACCGTCTACGCCGCCCAAATCGATGAAGACCCCGTATGAAGTGATGTTCTTGACAACACCTTCCAATACTTGACCTTTTTCGAGTTTCGAGATGATTTCTTTTTTCTGCTCTTCGAGATCTGCCTCGATAAGGGCTTTGTGAGAAACCACAACGTTCTTGAATTCGTGGTTGATTTTAACCACTTTGAATTCCATTGTCTTATCAACAAATTGATCATAATCGCGAATTGGCTTCACATCGATTTGTGAACCTGGCAAGAACGCTTCCAATCCGAATACATCAACGATCATACCGCCTTTGGTACGAGCTTTAACGTAACCTTTTACGATTTCATCATTTTCGTGTGCTTCATTTACACGATCCCAAGCTTTGATCGAACGAGCCTTACGGTGTGAAAGCACCAATTGACCGTACTTATCTTCTTGACGATCTACCAAAACTTCAACCATATCACCTACGGCTAGTTCTGGGTTGTAACGGAATTCGTTCAAGCTGATTACACCTTCACTCTTAGAGTTGATGTCGATGATTACTTCACGATCAGTTTTTGAAGTCACTTTACCTTCAACAACTTGGTGCTCAACTGATGAACCCAAAGTTTCGTTGTAAGCATCAACCAAAGCTTGATCTTTGGAAGCAGAACCACCTTCAACGTCGTCCCAGCTAAACGGAGTTTCAACGACTTGCTCTTGAACTTCTTCCTGCATTTGTACCTCTTCTTGTGGTACTTGATTCTCTTCTGACATGAGAGAAAAAATTTTGTATCTCGAGGTCCTGTACATCCTTCCCAATGGCCACGAGAGTGGTTTTTTGTTTTTGTCAATCCCTTCGGCGATGTACTTCTTGTCCGAAAAGGGGTGCAAATATACAAAAAATCAGGCTAGAAGCACTGAAAACCAAATAAAAAGCCCTGAAACACAAAGGCATTTCAGGGCTTTCATTCATTGAGTTGATCTTACTTCACCAACTTACTTTTTAATATATCGGTAGTTGTTGAACCAGGGCGTTCGATTGGCATTCCCATCGCACGATCCCAAATGAGATTCGCTAGCGTTCCTAAAGAACGAGCAACACCGAAGAGTACGGTGTAGAATTCATACTCTACCAAGCCGTAGTGCGTCAACAATTGACCACTATGAGCATCAACATTAGGCCAAGGGTTTTTAACCTTACCAGTAGCTGTCAGAATATCCGGAACCACTTCGTACACCATGCTCACGATTTTGAACAAATCATCCTCGGGCATGTGCTGAATAGCAAATTCGCGCTGGGCAGTGTAACGCGGATCCGTTTTTCGCAATACCGCGTGACCAAAGCCTGGAATCACCTTACCATCGGCCAATGTTTGCTTACAATAAGAAGCAATTTGATCTTTGGTTGGAAGTCCACCGCCTAGTTCTTGACGCATGTTGTTAATCCAACGAATCACCTCTTGATTCGCCAAACCGTGCAAAGGTCCAGCCAATCCGTTCATACCAGCAGCAAAACTCAAATAAGCATCACTCAAGGCAGAACCAACAAGGTGTACTGTGTGCGCGCTAACGTTACCACCTTCATGATCGGCATGAATGGTCATGTATAGACGCATAAGTTCCTTAAAATGCGGATCATCAAAACCCAACATGTGCGCGAAGTTTCCAGCCCAGTCTAGTTTTGGATCCGGTTCAATGTGCTGATCATTGTGGTACATACGACGATAAATGTATGCTGCCACACGCGGTAGACGCGCGATAAGATTCATGCTATCCTCAAAGGTTGCATCCCAGTATTCACTTTTATGAACACCTCGATTATAGGCCTTTGCGAATTCGCTTTCCGTACGCAATGCCATGATACCCACGGTAAACTGGGTCATAGGGTGCGTTCGTGTTGGAAGCGCATCGATGGCCTTAAATACATGAACAGGCACATTACTGCGGCGAACCCAGTTGTTGCTCAAGCGGCGAGCCTGATCCTCAGTTGGAAGCTCGTTCATCAACATCAAGTGGAACAAACCCTCTGGAAGGGGCTCCTTACCTCCTGGATATTTTGGAAGCAAGTCCTGCAACTCAGGAATGCTGTAACCGCGGAATCGAATTCCTTCTTCCGGATCCAATTTAGATGTTTCACAAATCAGTGCCGGCATACCGCGCATACCACCGTACAACTGGCCCACCTTAATTTCGCCGATAACATCCTCACCGTGCTCCTTTAGGAAGGCACGTGTATCCGCCACAATACCGGGAAAAATGTCTCTAAACTGCTCTTTGATCTTATCCATGATAGGGATTTATTGGGTTAATTCTTATTTCAAGAACTTGAAGTTTTTACCAAGGAAGATTGCGCTATCGCCCAATTCTTCTTCGATACGAAGCAACTGATTGTATTTTGCCATACGGTCAGAACGAGATGCTGAACCTGTTTTAATTTGACCTGTATTCAATGCAACCGCCAAATCAGCGATGGTGCTATCTTCTGTTTCACCGCTGCGGTGTGACATCACAGCACTCATTTCATGACGGTTTGCCAAAGTCACAGTATTGATGGTTTCTGTTAGTGTACCGATTTGGTTTACTTTAACCAATACACTGTTTGCAGAACCTTCTGCAATACCGCGAGCTACGCGCTTCTCATTAGTCACAAACAAATCATCACCAACAAGCTGCACACGGTCACCAATACGAGCCATCAACTTCGACCATCCTGCCCAATCATCTTCGTGCAGACCATCTTCAATACTTACGATTGGATATTTCTCAATCCAGTTTGCCCAGTAATCCACCATTTCGTCGCTGGTTAATTCGCGACCGTCACTCTTGTGGAACACATACGTTCCCTTTTCTTCATTGTAAAACTCTGAAGCGGCAGCGTCCATAGCAATCCAGATATCTTCACCAGGCTTGTAACCTGCCTTCTCGATACTCTCAAGGATAATCTCCAAAGCCTCCTCATTCGAGCCGATAGAAGGAGCAAATCCACCTTCATCACCTACGTTTGTGCTGTAGCCCTTACTCTTCAATACCTTTTTCAAGTTGTGGAATACCTCAGTACCCATGCGCAATGCTTCGCTAAAGCTCTCCGCACCGAACGGCATAACCATAAACTCTTGGAAATCGATACTGTTATCAGCATGAGAACCACCATTCAAGATGTTCATCATTGGAACAGGAAGCGTGCGAGCATTAACGCCACCAATATAGCGGTACAACGGCTGGCTGGTTTCTTCTGCTGCTGCCTTTGCAACTGCCAAGGAAACGGCGAGAATTGCATTAGCGCCAAGCTTACTTTTATTCTCAGTACCATCCAATTCTAGCATGATTCTGTCAATCTCGGCTTGTTCAGTAACAATTTCACCCTCCAACTCAGGAGCAATGATTTCATTAACGTTCTCAACAGCCTTCAAGACGCTTTTACCCATATAGTAGCTCTCATCTTCATCGCGCAATTCAACCGCTTCATGAATACCAGTTGAAGCTCCAGATGGAACTGCTGCTCTACCCATGGCTCCCGAAGAAGTGATTACATCAACTTCTACCGTTGGGTTACCACGTGAATCCAAAATTTGACGAGCATGAATGTGTGTAATTACTGACATGAAATGTAATTTTTTGTGTTAGTTGTTCGGTTTAGTTCGATGTGTGGTTCTTAATTCTTTCTATGAATTCATCAAATAGGTAACGGCTATCGTGTGGACCTGGACTTGCCTCAGGGTGATACTGCACCGAAAAACAATTCGCATCGATCCGTTCAATACCCGCTACTGTATGATCATTCAAATGCTGGTGTGTAAGTGTAACATTCTGAGCTGCAACCACATCATCCATTTTCACCACGAACCCGTGATTTTGAGAGGTGATTTCACCCAATCCTGTTTTAAGATTCTTCACTGGATGGTTAATACCACGGTGTCCGTTGTGCATTTTATAAGTAGTCAACCCACTCGCCAAAGCAATCATTTGGTGGCCCAAACAAATACCGAAAACAGGTAATCCACTTTCAATCCCTTTGTTAACCTCTGCAACTACCTCTGGTGAAGCCGCCGGATCACCAGGACCATTCGAATAGAACAAACCGTTCGGACTCCAAGCCATCATTTCTTCGGTTGAAGTGTTGTAAGGGAATACCTTCACGCGCGCGCCGCGATCAGTCATACAACGAATGATATTCTTTTTAATCCCCAAATCCAAGGCAGCAATTCTCACTTCGCTGTCCTCAGGCCCTACTTCATAAGCCTCTTTTGTACTCACAACTGGAGCAAGTGCAAGACCTTCCATACTAGGACACTTAGCCAATTCCGCCTTGAGTGCGTCGATATCATGAATCTCGGTAGAGATAATAGCATTCATTGCCCCGGAATCTCTAATATGGCGGACCAACGCACGTGTATCAACATCTTGAATGGCTACTTTATTTTGTTTTTCAAAGTACCCGTAGAGACTATCGTTTTTACCCGCACGAGAAGCTACCTCACTGAACTTCTTTGTAATCAAGCCTGCAATCTGGATATCATTGCTCTCGACTTCCTCAGCATGGACACCGTAATTACCGATATGCGAAGTCGCCATTACCATCAACTGACCGAAGTAAGACGGATCCGTAAAAATTTCTTGATAGCCGGTCATCCCCGTATTGAAACAGATTTCACCGTAAGCCGTACCATCTAATCCTGTAGACATACCGTAGAACACAGTACCATCTGCAAGTAACAACACCGCTTTTTTATTTACCTCTTGCATATAAATTTCTCAAAAAAAAGGGGAACTAGACCCAAGCCTAACTCCCCTCTAAATTACTTAAGAATGACCGTATTGGTGCATTAACTTATCGTTATTCTGCAGATTCCTCTTTAGTCTCTTCTGTAGCTGGAGCTGCTTCAACAACTTCGGCAGCTGCTTCAACAACAGGAGCATCTTCAGTCTTAGCACGACGGCTACGACGAGTCGTTTTCTTCTTCTCTTCTTTAGTGTACAATTCGTTGAAATCAACCAATTCTATCATACACATCTCAGCGTTATCACCCAAACGATTACCAGTCTTGATAATACGAGTGTAACCACCTGGACGGTCACCTACTTTTGGGCTTACTACAGCGAACAACTCGGTTACAGCTTCTTTCTGTTTAAGTACAGAGAAAGCAATACGACGGTTGTGTGTTGTGTTTTCTTTTGCACGTGTAACCAATGGCTCAACAACTTTGCGGAGCTCTTTGGCTTTTTGAACGGTAGTGTTAATGCGCTTATGTTCGATCAAAGAGCAAGCCATGTTGCTCAACATCGCTTTTCTGTGCGCTGACTTTCTACCGAGGTGATTTACTTTTTTACCGTGTCTCATGATTATTCTTTATCGAGCTTATACTTGGAAATATCCATTCCAAAGCTCAAGTTTTTGTTATCAACTAGCTCTTCCAACTCAGTCAAAGATTTCTTACCGAAGTTGCGGAACTTCATCAAATCAGCCTTAGAGTAAGTAACTAGGTCACCCAAAGTATCTACTTCAGCCGCTTTCAAACAGTTCAATGCACGAACACTTAGGTCCATATCAGTCAATTTTGTCTTCAACAATTGACGCATGTGCAATGCTTCTTCATCGTAAGACTCAACATCAGAGCTTGTTTCGTCCTCCAAGCTAATGCGGTCATCGCTGAACAGCATAAAGTGGTGGATCAAAATCTTTGCAGCCTCAGTCAAGGCATCTTTAGGATGAATAGAGCCATCGGTTTCGATTTCCAAAACCAATTTCTCAAAGTCAGTTTTTTGCTCAACGCGGTAGTTCTCTACTGCGTACTTAACATTCTTGATTGGAGTGTAGATGCTGTCCAAAGCGATACTTCCTACAGGAGCATCAGCCTTTTTGTTGTTTTCTGCACCAACGTAACCACGACCCTTCTCGATTACTACTTCCATAGTAATGCTCACTGTAGGCTCCATGTTACAAATTACGAGGTCCGGATTCAACACTTGGAATGCGCTGATGTGCGCTGCCAAATCCCCAGCAACCAACTGCTCCTTACCCGATACAGTGAACTTAACAGTTTCTGTATCGATAGTATCAATCTGCTGCTTGAAACGAACTTGCTTCAAGTTCAACACCATTTCAGTTACATCTTCTGCAACACCTTCGATTGTGCTGAACTCGTGATCTACACCTTCAATTCTCAATGAAGTTAAGGCGAAACCTTCAAGACCCGAAAGCAATACGCGGCGTAGTGCATTCCCAACTGTAAGACCGTAACCGGGCTCAAGAGGTCTGAACTCAAACTGACCATGTACGTCAGTCGATGAATTCATGATTACTTTATCGGGCTTCTGAAAATTAAGGATAGCCATATCAGTGAGTATAAGGTTATAGAATTATTTAGAGTACAATTCGACGATCAACTGCTCCTTGATATTCTCTGGGATAGCGTCACGGCTAGGTACATTAAGGAATGTTCCTTCCATTTTACTTTCGTTCCACTCCAACCAAGGGTAAGCGTTCGAACTAGTCGCCAATGAAGTTGAAATTACCTCTAGTGATTTTGACTTCTCACGTACTCCAATCACATCACCTGGATTAACTTGCATTGAAGGAATGCTCGCAATCTCACCATTCACTGTGATGTGACGGTGGCCTACCAATTGACGCGCTGCATCACGAGTACGACCCAAGCCCAAACGGTATACGACGTTATCCAAACGTCCCTCACATAATTGGAGTAGAACCTCACCGGTAATACCCTTGCTACGAGAAGCTTTGTCAAACATACGAGCGAATTGACGCTCCAAAATACCGTAAGTGTATTTTGCTTTTTGCTTTTCCTGAAGCTGAACAGCGTATTCGCTTTTCTTTCCACGACGACGGTTGTTACCGTGTTGTCCTGGAGGATAGTTGCGCTTCTCGAAAGAGCTATCTGGTCCGAAGATTGCCTCACCCATACGGCGAGCAATCTTAGTTTTTGGTCCTCTATATCTTGCCATAATACTTTGTCTTGAAGGAGATTATACTCTACGTTTTTTAGGTGGACGACAACCGTTGTGTGGTGTTGGTGTGATATCGATGATCTCCATCACTTCAATACCTAGGTTGTGCAAGGTGCGGATCGCACTCTCACGACCGTTACCTGGACCTTTAACGTAGGCCTTCACTTTTTTCAACCCTGCTTCCAATGCAACTTTACCACAATCCTCTGCCGCCATTTGTGCAGCGTAAGGAGTGTTTTTCTTTGAACCACGGAAACCCATCTTACCAGCAGATGACCATGAAATCACCTGGCCTTGTGCATTCGTAAGAGAGATGATGATATTATTGAAAGAAGAACCGATGTGCGCCTCGCCTACGGCTTCAACGATCACCTTACGCTTCTTTACCTGTTTAGTCTGTTTCTTAGCCATAACTAACTATTATTTAGATGCCTTCTTCTTGTTGGCAACTGTTTTTCTCTTACCCTTTCTTGTACGAGAGTTGTTCTTCGTACGCTGTCCACGCAATGGAAGTCCCAAACGGTGACGGATACCACGGTTACAACCGATGTCCATCATACGCTTGATATTCAATTGAATTTCAGAACGTAATTCACCTTCTACGGTGTACTCGTCTGCAATTACCTGACGGATAGCCGTAAGCTGCTCATCTGTCCAATCTTGAACTTTAACGTCAGCATTTACACCGGCCTTAGCCAAGATCTCTGTGGAACGGCTCAAACCGACACCATAGATGTATGTCAGGCCAATAACTCCTCTTTTGGTTCTGGGTAGGTCTACACCTGCAATCCTTGCCATATTCTTCTAATCTATTATTGGTTAACCCTGACGTTGCTTGAACTTGGGGTTCTTTTTGTTAATCACATACAAGCGTCCTTTACGACGAACAATCTTACAGTCCGCACTGCGCTTTTTAACTGATGCTCTTACTTTCATTTTCTTAGTATCTGTACGTTATACGAGCCTTTGACAAATCATACGGGCTCATTTCTAGTTTCACTTTATCTCCAGGTAGTAGCTTGATATAGTGCATTCTCATTTTCCCAGAGATATGCGCTGTAACTACGTGACCATTTTCCAATTCTACACGGAACATTGCATTTGACAATGCCTCAGTTACCGTACCATCCTGCTCAATTGCGTTTTGTTTCGCCATGATTAGAATGCACTTTGGGTGGTCCTACCTCTCAATTTACCCGACTTCATCAAACCATCGTAATGACGGTTCAATAAATAGCTCTCTACCTGCTGAAGAGTATCAAGGATAACTCCAACCGTAATGAGCAAAGAAGTACCTCCATAGAAGTAAGCCCATTGAGTATTCAAACCAACGACCATTGCCAAAGCTGGTAAAACAGCAACTACAGCTAAAAGCAAAGATCCAGGGAAAGTGATTCTACTCAATACAGTATCCAAGAATTCAGCTGTTGGCGCCCCTGGTTTGATACCCGGAACAAATCCACCATTACGCTTCAAATCATCAGCTATTGAATTGGTATTAACTTGAATCGCTGTGTAGAAGTAGGTGAACACAACAATCAACAATGCGAATGTAACGTTATACCACAACCCTTGAATGTTTCCAAAAACTGTAATCAACCAGCTTACACCATCTCCTTCAGCACCGCTGTATTGAAGTACCGTAATTGGAATAAACATGATTGCCTGAGCAAAAATGATTGGCATTACACCAGCAGCGTTCACCTTCAATGGAAGGTATTGACGTGCTGAAGGCGTTACCGCTCTTCCACCTACCGCAGCCTGCTTTGCATACTGTACTGGAATCTGGCGAACTGCTTGCGTCAAAGCGATAGCAAACATGGTAATCACGAACAAAGCAAATAGCTCAATAATGAAAGCGACCCATCCTGCACCCTGACCTACTTGAGAAAGTAATTCTTGGAAGAATGCCTGAGGCAATGTTGCAATGATACCCACCATAATGAGCAATGATATACCATTACCGATTCCCTTATCTGTGATACGCTCACCTAACCACATGGCAAAAATGGTCCCTGTAGTTAGAGTTACCCAAGCTAGGAACCAAAAAGCCCCTGGATCAAGAGTAAGCGCAACACCTTGCGCACTCAAATTCGCCAAATAAGACGGCGCTTGAACTGCTGCAATGAGAATAGTAAGGTAACGCGTGATCTGATTCAACTTACGACGACCGCTCTCCCCATCCTTCTGCATTTTTTGAACGGCAGGAACCGCCATACCCATCAACTGGATAATAATAGATGCAGAAATGTAAGGCATGATACCCAAGGCCAAAACTGAAGCACGAGAAAAAGCACCACCAGTAAACGCATTCAATACGCCCAATAGTCCTTCTGAACTCTGCGCTTGCAATTGTGACAAGCTATTAGGGTCAACCCCAGGGAGGAGCACTGTCGAACCAATTCGGTATATCAAAAGCAATCCTAAAGTTGTTAGAATCTTATCCTTCAACTCAGAGATACTCCAGATATTCTTTATGGTTTCTACGAAGCGCTTCATCTGATTACAAAGTAGTTGCTGTACCACCAGCTGCTTCGATAGCAGCGATAGCAGATTTACTAAAAGCGTGAGCAGTTACATCAAGTTTCGCAGTCAATTCGCCGCGTCCCAAAATTTTAACCAACTCTTTTTTGCCCACCAAACCATTTTTAACTAGATCGTCAAAAGTGATCGTGTTGGACAATTTTTTAGAATCAACAAGAGCTTGAAGTGTATCCACATTCAAACCTTTGTATTCCACACGATTTGGATTTGTGAATCCGAACTTAGGAACACGACGTTGCAGTGGCATCTGACCACCCTCGAAGCCGATCTTACGGCTGTAACCAGAACGCGACTGTGCACCCTTGTGACCGCGCGTAGAGGTACCTCCGTGTCCGGAGCCTTCACCTCTACCTACTCGCTTGCGGCTGTGGGTTGCACCCTTCGCAGGTTGAAGATTTGATAAATCCATTTTTATCTATTTGAAATTAAAGTTCAGTAATCTCGATAAGGTGTCTAACCTTATTCACCATACCCAGAATTTGTGGAGTTGCCTCAACTTCTACTTCTGAGTTCATCTTACGCAAACCCAACGCTTCCATGGTAGCCTTTTGGCGTCCTGGACGTTTAATTGTGCTGCGTACTTTTTTCAATTTTAGCTTAGCCATTGTAGTATCGGATTAACCGTTAAACACTTTGTCTAGTGAAATACCACGAGTCTTGGCAACTGATGCAGCGTCGCGCAATTTCAACAATGCGTCGAAAGTCGCTTTAACTACGTTTTGAGGGTTCGATGAACCCTTAGATTTTGCCAATACATCGTGTACACCAACACTCTCGAGTACAGCGCGCATCGCACCACCAGCAATTACACCGGTACCTGATGCTGCAGGACGCAAGAATACACGAGAACCACCAAACTTACCAGTTTCCTCGTGTGGAATAGATGACTTCAACAAAGGAATACGGTATAGGTTTTTCTTTGCGTCCTCAACAGCTTTAGCGATTGCCTCACTTACTTCCTTAGACTTACCTGTTCCGTAACCCGCAACACCTTTCTCGTCACCGACAACTACGATGGCTGAAAAGCTGAAGGTACGACCCCCTTTGTTAACTTTAGTTACACGGTTTACCGCAACTAGACGGTCAACCAATTCAATACCCGTAGGCTTTACTTTGCGTGCGTTATGCATGATGTTCGCCAATTTAGAATTTCAAGCCGCCTTCGCGAGCGCCTTCAGCCAATTGTTTTACACGACCATGGTACAAGTAACCACCGCGATCAAAACAAACTTCTGTTATACCTTTTTCCATTGCCAATTTGGCCAAATGCTGACCAACCTGGTAACTCTTATCACTTTTTGTTCCAGTAGCGCCTTCCATCTCTTTGTTACGAGATGAGAAAGACAACAACGTAACTTGATTAACATCGTCAATCAACTGAGCATAGATCTCTTTGTTGCTTCTGAATACAGATAGACGTGGCTTAACAGCGGTACCTGTAACGACTTTACGAATTCTACGACGAATGCGTAGTCTTCTTTCTGCTTTAGTTAGTGCCATTTCTTATCTATTTTTTAGATGCAGATTTACCTGCTTTTCTACGAATAACTTCTCCTTTGAACTTCACACCTTTTCCTTTGTAAGGTTCTGGCTTACGCAATGAACGAATCTTTGCAGTAATAGCACCCAACAATTGTTTGTCATGCGAAGTTAAAATAATGGTAGGAGCCTTACCTTTTTCCATTGTTGTCTCAACTTTGACCTCCTTAGGAACGTTGATCAAAAAGTTATGAGAGTAACCCAAAGACAAATCCAATTCTTGACCTTGATTCGAAGCACGGTAACCTACACCGACTAGTTCTAAAGTCTTTGAAAAGCCTTCACTTACACCAACAATCATGTTGTTGATCAAAGCACGGTACAAACCATGCTTTGCGCGGTGGTCTTTGTGATCTGATGGACGGTCCAACGTAATTACGTTGTCTTCCATCTTTACGGTGATACCACCTGTAATTTCCTGAGTGAGTTCGCCCAATTTTCCCTTAACCACAACGGTAGAGCCATTGATGGCAACTTCTACACCAGTAGGCACGGCGATTGGGGCTTGACCTATTCTTGACATAATAATTAATTCTTAGCTGACGGTGCAGAGGACTTCACCTCCGATGTTCTCTTTACGAGCTTCCTTGTCAGTCATTAGACCTTTTGATGTGCTAACTACAGCAATACCTAAACCGTTCTTTACACGAGGTAGATCAGCGCTAGAACGGTACTGACGAAGACCTGGCTTTGACACACGCTTAATCTCGCGAATTGCCGGAGTTTTGGTCAAACGATCGTACTTCAAAGCAACTTTTAAAACGTTTTGCGGAGCAACTTCTTCTACCTTGAAATCATGGATAAATCCTTGATCTTTAAGGATAGCTGAAATAGCAACCTTAGTCTTGCTTGATGGCATTTCAACTACACGTAGGCCTGCACTTTGTGCATTGCGAATACGCGTAAGGAAATCTGCAATTGGATCTGTATACATAATACTGTTTTGTCTAAAATTACCAGCTGGCTTTCTTAACACCTGGGATCAAGCCTTGGTTGGCCATTTCACGGAAAGTCACACGAGAAATACCGAACTGACGCATGTAACCACGTGGACGACCAGTTAACTTACAACGGTTTCTACCACGTACTGGAGAAGCGTTCTTAGGAAGCTTTTGCAATCCTTCGTAATCACCTGCCGCTTTGAGAGCTTCACGCTTCGCTGCATATTTAGCAGCTAATTTTGCGCGCTTGACCTCACGGGCCTTCATTGATTCTTTTGCCATTTCCTCTTATTTTTTAAATGGTATACCAAATGCTGTCAACAACGCTTTCGCTTCCTTATCAGTCGGTGCAGATGTTACGAAAGTGATGTCCATACCTGAAATACGATTTACCTTATCGATATCAATCTCAGGGAAAATGATCTGCTCAGTGATACCAAATGTATAATTACCACGACCATCGAAACCTGATGCCTTGATTCCACGGAAATCGCGAATACGAGGCAAAGAAGCCGAGATAAGACGATCTAGGAATTCGTACATTCTTTCGCCGCGCAATGTAACACGCGCACCGATTGGCATTCCTTTACGCAACTTAAAGTTACTAACGTCTTTCTTACTTTTTGTAGGTACTGCAAGTTGACCAGTAATCATAGTCATCTCAGCTACCGCTTGATCAACAAGTTTCTTATCAGCTACCGCACCACCAACACCTTGGCTCACTACGATTTTTTCCAATTTAGGAACCATCATAATGTTGCTGTAGTTGAATTCTTCTTTCAACTTTCCAACGATTTCTTCGTTGTACTTAGTCTTCAATCTTGGAGTTGTAGTGCTCATTATCCTAGTACCTCTCCGGATTTTTTAGCGTAACGCACAAGGTTACCGTTATCATCCAATTTCTTACCTACACGAGTTGCTTCGTTTGTAGAAGGATCTACTATAGCCACATTGGAAATGTGGATAGGAGCTTCCATTTCTACAATACCACCTTGTGGATTTGCAGCGCTAGGCTTTTGGTGCTTTTTGATGATGTTCACACCTTCAACAACTACGCGGTTCATCTTAGGAATCATGCGAATCACACGACCAGTTGAGCCTTTGCTCTCACCAGCCAAGATCTTCACAGTATCTCCCTTTTTTACTTTAAACTTTGCCATCTTAATGGATTGTCTTTAAGATTAAAGAACCTCAGGGGCTAATGAAACAATTTTCATGTACTGCTTGTCACGTAACTCACGAGCTACAGGACCGAATACACGAGTACCTCTCATTTCACCACCTGCATTCAATAATACACATGCGTTATCGTCGAAACGGATGTATGAACCATCTGGACGACGTACTTCTTTCTTAACACGAACAACTACCGCAGTGCTTACTTGACCCTTTTTTACGTTACCAGAAGGAGTTGCATCCTTAACTGTAACGACGATCTTATCACCAACGCTAGCGTATCTTCTTTTGGTACCACCAAGCACACGGATTACCAATACTTCTTTGGCTCCTGTGTTGTCGGCTACTCTTAATCTTGATTCTGTCTGTACCATGATTACTTAGCTCTTTCGATCACCTCAACCACTCGCCAATTCTTTGTTTTTGACAATGGACGGGTTTCCATAATTCTTACTACATCACCTGTATTACAGTCGTTCTTCTCGTCATGAGCATGAAATTTGCTCGTGAACTTTACGAACTTACCGTACTTAGGGTGCTTTACTTTACGCTCAACGCTAACAACAACGGACTTGTCCATTTTGCTGCTACTTACTACGCCGATACGTTCTTTACGCAAGTTTCTTGTTTTTTCCATGATACTCTTAATCTTGTGAGCGAGTACTCAATTCTGTGCTCAATCGAGCAATAGTTTTTCTAGCTGCACGAATCTCCAATGGATTCTCTAGAGGGCTCAAAGCGTGAGTCAACTGCATGTTATTGTAAGTTGACTTCGCTTCTGCTAAGCGTGCTACCAATTCCTCAGTAGTCAAATCTTTAATCTCGTTGTACTTCATGATCCTCTGGGATTATTCTTGCAAGTCTCTACGAACCATAAACTTCGTGCGAACAGGCAACTTTTGTGCTGCTAAGCGCAATGCTTCTTTCGCTACGTCGTAAGGAATACCATCAATCTCGAACATTATGCGTCCTGGCTTCACAACAGCAGCATAGTATTCTACACCACCTTTACCCTTACCCATACGTACCTCTAGAGGCTTCTTGGTAATAGGCTTGTCCGGGAAGATGCGAATCCACATCTGACCTTCACGCTTCATGTAACGAGTCGCAGCAACACGGGCAGCTTCAATTTGACGAGCAGTAATCCAGTGTGAATCCAAAGATTTCAAACCGTAAGAACCGAAGCTCAATTGAGCACCACGTTGAGCGTTGCCTTTCATGCGGCCTTTAAAGACCTTTCTATGCTTTGTACGTTTTGGCTGTAACATCTCTACGTATTATTTGCGGTTATTGCGTTTGTTGCGACCACCAGCTGGACGGCTACCACCTTTCTGTGGTGCACCCAATTGGTTGCTCAAATCACGCTTACCATATACTTCACCTTTCATGACCCACACTTTGATACCCAAACGTCCGTAGGTAGTGTGTGCTTCACTCAAATGATAATCAATATCAGCACGGAAAGTACTCAAAGGCGTACGGCCATCTTTGTACATTTCAGAACGCGCCATCTCAGCGCCGTTTACACGACCAGAAATCATCACTTTAATACCTTCGGCACCCATACGCATTGCTGCAGACATAGCCATTTTGATGGCACGACGGTGGCTTACACGACCTTCGATCTGACGAGCAATACTATCAGCAACCAATTTTGCATCAAGTTCAGGACGCTTGATTTCGTAGATGTTGATTTGAACCTCCTTACCAGAAAGTTTTTTCAACTCTTCTTTAAGCTTATCAACTTCCTGTCCACCTTTACCAATGATTACACCTGGACGTGCAGTAGTAACCGTTACGGTCACCAAACGCAACGTACGCTCGATAATAATTCGGCTGATGCTGGCCTTAGCCAAACGTGCGTACAAGTACTTTCTAATTTGAGCATCTTCTGCGATTTTGTCACCATAGTTACGACCACCGTACCACTGGCTATCCCATCCGCGGATGATTCCCAAACGATTACCTATAGGGTTGGTTTTTTGTCCCATTGTTCCCTTTTTAAGATTCTTTACTACCTACGATTAGCGTCACATGATTCGAGCGCTTGCGAATGCGGTGCGCGCGACCTTGAGGTGCAGCCTGAATACGCTTGAACATACGGCCACTATCTACACTAATCTCTTTTACAATCAAACCGGCCTCTTCCATGTTTGCTCCTTCGTTTTTCGCTTGCCAGTTAGCAAGTGCACTCAACAAGAGTTTTTCCAAACGATTAGAAGCCTCCTTTGGGCTGTACTTTAGGATGGCCAATGCCTTCTCCACTTCTACACCACGAATTTGGTCAGCAACCAAACGCATTTTACGCGGAGAAGTTGGGCAGTCGTTAAGCTTTGCGATTGCGATAGCCTTCTTGGCTGCCTTCATCGCTTCTGCTGTTTCTCTTTTTCTAGCTCCCATCTCTTATTATTTCTTTTTATCCTTACCGTGACCACGGAAGTTACGGGTTGGAGAGAATTCACCGAGTTTGTGACCAACCATGTTTTCTGTTACATAAACAGGAATAAAGGTTTTACCGTTGTGAACCGCAATTGTCTGACCTACGAAATCAGGAGAGATCATAGACGCGCGAGACCAAGTTTTGATCACTGTATTCTTACCACTTTCCACATTTGCAAGAACTCGCTTCTCGAGTTTGTAGTGGATGTAAGGTCCTTTTTTAAGCGAACGTGCCATATACTTTCAGATTATTTCTTTCTACGTTCGATGATATACTTATTCGAAGCCTTCTTCGGCGTACGAGTCTTGTATCCCTTAGCTGGAATACCGTTGCGTGAACGTGGGTGACCACCAGAAGCACGGCCTTCACCACCACCCATTGGGTGATCAACTGGGTTCATTACAACACCACGTACACGTGGACGACGACCTTGCCATCTGCTACGACCAGCTTTACCGCTAACCTGAAGCATGTGCTCAGAATTGCTAACTACACCAATAGTCGCAAGACACGTAGTCAAGATCATACGAGTTTCACCTGAAGGCATTTTGATGATGGCGTATTTGCCTTCACGTGCCAACAACTGAGCGAAGGTACCAGCTGAACGTGCAATATTCGCACCTTGACCTGGACGCAACTCGATGTTCGAGATGATAGTACCTAGAGGAATATCACTCAAGTACAAAGCATTACCCACTTCGGGAGCAGCGCCAGTACCGCTAACCAATTGGTCGCCTACTTTTACGCCGTTCACCGCAACTGAGTAACGCTTTTCACCATCCGCATATACTAACAACATTAGGTATGCTGAACGAAGTGGATCGTACTCAATAGACTTAACGGTAGCAGGAATACCAAACTTATCACGTTTGAAATCTACTACACGTACTTTTTGCTTGTGACCACCACCAACGTAGCGCATGGTCATGCGTCCACTGTTGTTACGGCCACCACTCTTGGTCTTACCTTTTACAAGGCTTTTCTCTGGTTTCGCTGCCGTAACTTGCTCAAAGTCGTTGACTACGCGAAAACGCTGACCGGGAGTAATCGGTTTTAGTTTCTTTACACCCATTCTTATTAGATATTACCGTATAGATCAATAGTCTCACCGCTAACCACTTTAACCAAAGCTTTTTTGTACGCAGATTTACGACCTTTTACAAGACCGGCCTTAGTGTACTTCGCTTGGAATTTAGCTGGTTGAATAGCAGTGCGAACACTCTCTACATTAACACCGTAGAACTCCTCTACGGCTTTCTTAATTTGCACTTTATTAGCAGAGCGAGCTACTTCGAAGGCGTAGACATTTTGGTCTTCGCTCAACGCAGTTGCTTTCTCAGTAATGATTGGTTTAATCAATATATTCATGGCTCTCTTAGCTTAAAGTGGCTGTAATTTTCTCAATTGCACCCTCTGATATCACTACTGATTTAGCGTTCATGATCTCGTAAGTGCTTATTTCTGAGGCGTTTACAACTTTAACCCCTGTCAAATTGCGGGATGACAAATATACATTTTTATCGTAATCACCGATCACGAACAATGATTTTTTGTTGCTCAACCCTAAGGAAGTGAGGACATTAAGGAAAGTTTTGGTCTTAGGCGCTTCAAATGTGAAGTTCTCAACTACCATAAGTGCATCGCTCTTAACCTTCAATGAAAGTGCTGAACGACGAGCCAACTGCTTAACCTTTTTGTTCAATTTAAAGCTGTAGTCACGAGGACGTGGACCGAAAGCAGTACCACCACCCTTTTGAACTGGAGATTTCAATGAACCTGCACGTGCGCCACCAGTACCTTTTTGCTTGTGGTGCTTTTTTGTCGTACGAGCAACTTCTGCACGCTCTTTTGACTTGTGCGTACCTTGGCGAGAATTTGCCAAGAATTGCTTTACGTCAAGGTAAATGCTGTGTTCATTTGGTTCAATACCGAAGACTGCGGCGTCCAAAGTGATAGACTTACCGGTCTCTTTACCGCTGATGTTTAATACCTTGAATTCCATTACTTCTCGATAATTACGATTGAGTTCTTAGCTCCTGGAACGGAACCCTTAACAACTAGCAAGTTCTTTTCGGCATCAACTTTTAGTACAGTAAGGTTTTGAACCTTGCTGCGCTTACCACCCATGCGGCCAGCCATACGCATACCCTTGAATACACGTGATGGATCAGAACCAGCACCGATAGAACCTGGCGCGCGAAGACGGTTGTGCTGACCGTGTGTAGCTTGACCGACACCACCGAAGCCGTGACGCTTAACAACACCCTGGAAGCCTTTACCTTTTGAAGTACCAACTACATCTACGTAATCGCCTTCTTCAAAAAGATCTACACCGATCACTTGACCCAGTGTAAACTCGCCTTCGAAGTCTGTGAATTCAACAAAATTTTTCTTGGGAGAGGTACCTGCTTTAGATACGTGCCCTTGCAATGCTTTCGAGGTGTTTTTCTCTTTCGCCTCGCCCCAGCCTAGCTGGATAGCATTGTAACCATCGACATCTTCAGATTTCACCTGAGTCACTACACATGGACCTACTTCTAGGACGGTACATGGCAAGTTCTTACCCTCAGGGCTGAAAATGCTGGTCATTCCGATTTTTTTACCAATCAATCCTGGCATCTTTCTTTGGAATTTAAATAGCTAATACTTGATTAGACCTTGATTTCTACTTCTACACCACTAGGCAATTCTAGCTTCATCAATGCATCGATAGTTTTCGATGAAGACGAGTAGATATCCAACAAACGCTTGTAGTTGCTAAGTTGGAATTGCTCGCGTGACTTTTTGTTTACGTGAGGTGAGCGGAGCACTGTGTAAATACGCTTATTTGTAGGTAGTGGGATTGGCCCATTAACTACTGCGCCAGTACTCTTCACAGTCTTAACGATCTTCTCAGCAGACTTATCTACTAGGTTGTGATCGTATGACTTAAGCTTGATGCGAATTTTTTGACTCATTGTCGTCTATTATTAAGCTTTAGAATCTGCGATTACTTGTTCTGAGATATTGCTTGGACACTCAGCGTAGTGTGAAAACACCATAGAAGATGTTGCACGACCAGAGCTAAGGGTACGCAGAGTGGTTACATAACCGAACATTTCTGATAGTGGCACTTCTGCCTTAATCACCTTAGCGTTGTTACGATCTGACATGTCGTTAACTTGACCGCGACGACGGTTCAAATCACCAACGATATCTCCCATATACTCTTCAGGTGTTACTACCTCCATTTTCATGATAGGTTCCATGATCACGGCACCAGCCTTCTTAGCGCTCTCTTTGAAGCCCATTTTAGCGGCCAATTCGAATGACAATTGATCAGAATCCACAGGGTGGAATGAACCATCTTTCAAAGTCACTTTAACGCTATCCACTGTAAATCCAGCCAAAGGACCATTCTTCATAGCCTCTTTGAAACCTTTCTCTACTGAAGGAACAAATTCCTTAGGAACGTTACCACCTTTGATCTCGTTAGAGAACTGCAAACCTTCACCTACGAAGTCTGCATCCACTTGACCGATTTCAAATACGATATCAGCGAACTTACCACGACCACCAGTTTGTTTCTTGTAAACCTCACGGTGGCTAGCTGAGCCCATCAAAGCCTCTTTGTACTCTACTTGTGGCTCACCAACGTTAACTTCAACCTTGAACTCACGCTTCATACGATCGATCAAGATATCCAAGTGAAGCTCACCCATACCAGAAATAATAGTCTGGCCTGAAGCTTCGTCAGTTTGAACGCGGAATGTCGGATCCTCTTCAGACAATTTAGCTAAAGCAATACCCATTTTATCCATATCAGCCTTAGACTTAGGTTCTACAGCGATACCGATTACAGGCTCTGGGAATGTCATTGATTCCAATACGATTGGTGCTTTCTCGTCACAAAGAGTATCACCTGTACGGATATCCTTGAAACCTACACCAGCACCAATATCACCAGCAGTAATCTTATCGATTGGCTGTTGCTTATTAGCGTGCATTTGGAAAATACGAGAGATACGCTCCTTCTTGTTTGAACGAGTATTCAATACGTAAGAACCAGCATCAAGTGAACCTGAGTATACGCGGAAGAAACACAAACGTCCAACGAATGGATCGGTAGCAATCTTAAAGGCCAATGCTGAGAAAGGCTCTGCTTCAGAAGGTTTGCGCGAATCAGCATTACCCGTGTTAGGATTAGTACCCTCGATAGCTTCAACGTCGATTGGAGAAGGCATGTAGCGCATAACAGCATCCAACATTGCCTGAACACCTTTGTTCTTGAATGCAGAACCACACATCATAGGGATGATGCTCATGTCGATTGTTGCAGCACGAAGTGCAGCAATGATTTCGTCTTCAGTGATGCTACTTTCGTCTTCGAAGAATTTCTCCATCAAAGTTTCATCGTATTCAGCTACTGCCTCAATCAATTCAGCACGCTTTTCGTGTACCAAATCAGAAAGGTCTGCTGGAATATCGATAACATCGTAAGTCATACCTTGATCTTCTTCATTCCAAACAATAGCTTGGTTCGAAATCAAATCAACAACACCTTTAAAGTCAGCTTCGTCACCGATTGGCACTTGCAATGCAACTGGGTTTCCGCCCAACATTTCACGAACTTGCTTCACTACGTTGAAGAAGTCGGCACCCTGACGGTCCATTTTGTTTACGAAACCTAGACGAGGTACGCGGTATTTGTCTGCTTGACGCCATACAGTCTCAGATTGAGGCTCTACACCGTCTACTGCAGAGAACAATGCTACAACACCATCCAACACACGCAAAGAACGCTCAACTTCCACAGTGAAGTCAACGTGCCCTGGAGTATCGATAATGTTAATGGTGTATTTCTCGTTGCGGTAGTTCCACTCACAGTGAGTTGCAGCCGAGGTGATTGTGATACCACGCTCTTGCTCTTGCTCCATCCAGTCCATGGTTGCAGCACCGTCGTGTACCTCACCAATTTTGTGACTTACACCCGTATAATATAAGATACGCTCGGTAGTTGTTGTTTTTCCCGCATCAATGTGGGCCGCAATACCGATGTTACGTACGTATTTAAGATCTTTTGCCATGGTTCTTTCCGATTAGAATCTAAAGTGAGAGAATGCTTTGTTAGCTTCCGCCATGCGATGAACTTCTGTACGCTTCTTAACTGCAGCACCTTCTTCTTTCGAAGCTGCGATGATTTCAGCTGCCAATTTTTGAGCCATAGAACGCTCATTGCGCTTACGAGCGTACAAAATCAACCACTTCATTCCTACGGTTACTTTACGATCAGGACGAACCTGCATAGGAATTTGGAAGTTCGCACCGCCAACACGACGACTACGCACTTCTACGTGCGGCATAGTGTTGTTCAATGCTTCTTTCCACACTTCAAGACCATTGCCTTGTGTCTTTTCTGACACGATATCAATTGCATCATAGAAGATGTTGAATGCGATAGACTTTTTACCGTCCAACATCAAATTGTTTACGAAACGCGTTACCAAGGTGTCGTTAAACTTTGGATCCGGTAGTAACGGACGTT
The DNA here is from genome assembly GCA_041164065.1 of Bacteroidota bacterium. GTDB lineage: Bacteria > Bacteroidota > Bacteroidia > Flavobacteriales > Schleiferiaceae > UBA10364. Next base: position 44,651 of record JBEAQE010000014.1, read on the forward strand.
TTTTAGCTCTTGCTTTTCTCATGATTACTCAGTCTGAAGTGTAATTATTTTTTAGGGCGTTTAGCACCGTACTTAGAGCGACGCTGTGTACGACCAGCAACACCCGCGGTATCCAATGCACCGCGAACTATGTGGTAGCGCACACCAGGAAGATCTTTTACACGACCACCACGCACTAGCACGATGCTGTGCTCTTGGAGGTTGTGACCTTCACCGCCGATGTAGGCGTTTACTTCATTTCCATTTGATAGACGCACCCTTGCCACTTTACGCATCGCCGAGTTTGGTTTTTTCGGCGTCGTTGTGTAGACACGAGTACATACACCCCTGCGTTGTGGGCAGGAATCCAGCGCAGCAGATTTACTCTTTTGTTTGATCTGTTTGCGACCTTTTCTTACAAGCTGTTGAATCGTTGGCATAC
>JBEAQE010000015.1:0-6992 GCA_041164065.1 Bacteroidota bacterium
CGGTTACGCATGTGGTCTTCTTCGATATCATCACCCGGCAGGATACGGCGCAACTGCAGCATCATCCCGTTCGCGATGTAGTTGTCGTACTCCGCATACCCGGCTTCTTTGTTCTCCATCAGACCGATCTCTTGCATCTTGTCGTCAAGGATGAAATACAACGCCACGAGATCCGCACGCGCCTCTTCCAACGTCGAGCTGTAGTTTTTCAATGTCTCTTTCGGCGTACCCACACCCGGGTTGAGTTTACCAGAGGCATGGCCCACCACTTCGTGTAGAGCAGTATGCATCTTAGAGCCCAATTCCCCGTACTTGCGCGCACGCTCCGCGTGCTCCTCGCTGTAGGCAAATTCATCCAACATTCCGCTACCCGCACTCTGGTGGTACGCATCTTCGATGTTCCCCAACGAAACAGACTTTGACCCATGCTCAGCGCGAATCCAGTTTGCGTTTGGCAAATTCACCCCGATGGGTGTTGAAGGTGAGCTGTCTCCAGACTCTCCAGCGACGGTCACGATTTTGTAAGTCACGCCGACCACATTTTTCTTCTTGTGCTCGTCCATGATGGAGCTATGGTCTTCAAACCACTGCACATTGTCCGCAACTACGGCCATGCGTGCGCTAGCATCAAAGTCTTTCACTTGCACTATGGTCTCGTACGATCCGCGGTAGCCCATCGGGTCATTGTATACCTCGACAAAACCATTGATGTAATCCACATCACCCTCAGTGCTCTCCACCCAGGCGATGTTGTAGTCGTCCCATTTTTTCAAATCACCGGTCTGGTAGTATTCAATCAGTAGGCCCAGGGCGTGTGCCTGTTGCTCGTTCTCAGCCACTGCTTTTGCAGCTTCGAGGTGTTCGATGATTTTAGCAATGCTATTAGCGTAGCGGCCCTGTGCTGAGAATACCTCTTCGTAAAGGTTGCCTTCGGCGTCGCGAGAGAGTCGGCTGTTCAAACCAAAGCTCACTGGACGGTCGGGATCTTCCGATACTTTCGACGCGTAAAATGCTTCAGCTTCAGCTTGCGTAACATCTGGTGCATAGAAGTTTACGGCAGAGGCGAGGAGCAGGTCCACACCATCCGCACGGTTCACTTTTTTCGCATCAAAGCTTGGGTCGAAGATGGCGCGCATCGCTTCCTCATTTAGGCTCAGCCCGAGCTCTGTGAGGGTGTTTTCGAACCAATTCCGGTCGAAATCTGCCGCGAATTTAGCATTGCTGTAGTGGTGGTGAATCCCGTTCGCAAAGAACACACGCTTCGCGTAGGTCAAGAAATCTTGGTACTCAGCACTTTCTTTGTTGATGTCGCTGCTGATGATGGCCTCGAAGGTCTTGCGAATCTCCAAGTTGTGGCGGTAGTTACAGTCCCACATGATATCGCGCCCTGCCAAACCTGCCTCATTGAGGTGGTAGGCGTAGATGCGTTGTTGTGGCGTAAGGTTATCCCACGAAGGGATTTGGTAACGGAGCACCTGGATGTCGGCAAAACGGTCGACTTTCCACTGAAATTCAGTGTCGTGTCCGCTATGCTCGGCTTCCGGCGCCTGACACGATGCGAGGGCGGCAGAAAAAGCGACTGCAGTCATAAAGAATGATTTCATACGGTTGTTTTTGGGTTTTGCGGCGGCCAATTCCGCTCACAATTCCCACGAATTTACAAAAGGGAATTGGTAAAAAATCCGTATATTCCTTTTACAATAACGAAATCTCCTAAGCAATATGGAATACGGCTCTTCGCCATCCGCAGGCATGATTATTCTCTATGCCTTCCTCATTATTTACGGCATTATCGCCCTGTTTACTTCCTTTGTGGTTACTCGTCAGAAAACCTCCGTGGTTCTCACTTTCTTCGGCCGTTACCTCAAAAACACCAAACCCGGCTTGAGCCTCAAAGCTCCGTGGCCGTTCGTGCAAAAAGACGGCGTTATCGAGCTGAACATCCAAGAGATTAAAGGCGACGTGACCGTAAAAAGTTCCGACAACGCCTTCCTTACCATTCCGTGGGCTCTCCAATTCCGTGTCATCGAAACCAAAGTTCAAGAAGCTTACTACGAGCTCGACGATCCCCAAGCTCAGATGAAATCCTACATCCTCAACACCCTCCGTGGCGAGGCTTCCAACCTCACGATGCAAGAACTCTTCAAGAGCAACGAGAGCTTTGAGCGTGCCGTGGACGAGACCCTAAGCCAACGCTTTGACAAATACGGCTACGAGATCATCAACGTCCTCGTCGACGATCCCCAACCCTCAGAGGCCCTAAAGGTCGCCTTTGATGAAGTCATCGCGTCCAAACGTGAGAAGGAAGCGGCTGAAAACAAGGCCGATGCCGTTCGTATCAAGATGATCGGGCAGGCCGATGCAGAAGGGGAGAGCCTCAAGATCAAAGCGCGTGCCTTTAAAGAGTTTCGCAAGGAGATTGCCGAAGGGAACAGCGAAGCCATCGAAGCCTTCCTCAAAGGCGTGGACGACAGCATCACGGCCAAAGACGTCCTCGAGTTTTTTGAAGGCGTGGATTTGCGCGATGCCATCCGTGATTCCAGTCGCAACCCAGGAAGCACAGTGATCATCCCCGTAGATTTTAAGAACAACATTACCATTCCGCTCAGCAAAGAGGGGAAAGACCTGCGCCCCTAAACACGCGCCTTGGACAGAGCCCCTCGAGTCGTTCGTCCAAGACCATTAACTCGACCTCAATCGTTAGAACCTTCCGAGGTTCAGACCTAATAACAGCATGATGCGTTTTAACCACCCATTCCTACGACCAGCGCCCCCGGCGCTGGTCGTTCTTCTCTGCGCCATTTTTTTTACCGCAGCGTCCGCACAATCCCTAAGTACGGCCGAACTCACCGTTCAAACTGAAGGAGCCACGCTGTCTGGCACCTTACTCACCTCGTCGAAGGCTAAAACGGCCGTGCTCATCATTGCCGGTTCGGGCCCTACGGACCGTGACGGCAACAATGCCATAATGAAGAACAACAGCTTGAAGTTCCTCGCTGAGGCGCTTGCCGAAGAAGGTTATGCCACTCTGCGTTATGATAAACGTGGGGTTGGCGCGAGCACTTCCGAGCAAGGTGAAGCCGACCTGCGGTTTACCCACTTCGCTGAGGATGCGGCAGCTTGGGTTGAATTCTTGCGCGAGGAGCGCGGTTTTAAAAAGGTGGTAGTACTGGGCCACAGTGAGGGTGCCTTGCTAGGGCTCGTGGCGGCTACCATGTTGCCCGTTGATGGGTATGTTTCACTAGCGGGTGCTGGGCGTCCTGCAGGGACGGTGCTGCGTGAGCAGCTCGCTAATCAACCGGCCATGATTGTGGAGATGAGTGAAAGTATACTCACGGAGCTCGAACGAGGCCAGACTGTAGACAGTGTCTTTCCTATGCTGTATTCGTTATTCCGCCCAAGCGTGCAGCCGTACATGATTTCGTGGATGGCATACGACCCGGCGGCATTGTTGGCCCAGTATAAGGGACCTTCGTTGGTCGTGCAGGGCATGCGCGATATTCAGGTCGGGGAAGCTGATGTGGCCGCGTTGGAAAAGGCGGGTGCTGATCGTGTGGTCCGTTTGGAGACGATGAATCATGTGCTGAAGGATGCACCGGCCGATAGGGCGGGGAATGTAGCCTTGTATGGGAAGCAGGAGGTGCTTCTGCATGAGGAATTGGTCCCGGAGATTGTAGCATTTTTGAAAAAGTCCCGACTCTAGGCCTGGCCAAGTCGCTGCAGTCGGGAGGATTGTGGCATTGTTTTGGTAATTAAGCACGTATGAAAAAGATATTCTCCATAATTATTGCTGCTGCTTCCATGTTAATCTTGGGCAGCTGCGATCAGATTAGTTTTGCAGAACCACAGCCCGTACATACCTGGTCTATAAAAAGGGTGCCGGAAACCTTGCGCGGACTTCATGAATTGGGTCCTTCAGGGGAATTTTCGGTCTATCTCGGTAAGGATTTTTTGACCATTGACGGAAAGAGCGATACGTTGTGGTTGAATGAGGATGTGGTGGTGAAACGCTATAAAAAGCAATACGTCATTAGTCTGAAGAACGAACCTATGGACTGGGATGTTTATCTCTATGATCCTGAGGTTCAAGGGTTGAAAATGCTTGCGCTGAAGCCTCGTAACCGCCAGAAAATCAACGATGTTGTTGGTAAAAAGGTTGTGAAGTTTGACAAGGACGGAAATCTATTGCCCTTGGAACTTTCAAAACGGGAGTTTAGGAAATTGATGCCGCTATTTACAGGTGTTTCAATGGACGACTAAAGCAATCCGTTTAGTTCTTGCCGGGTGTCTTTGCGACATTAAGCAGTGGGGTGAGTAGGGTCTGAGTGGCCTATGGGAACTACGATGGCATACAGATCCAAACTGTCCAAAACCAGGTCAATTCCGAGGACTTTACTGAGGAAGCACTTATTCTAATACGGTGAAAAAAGAATCCTACTGCAGCGGTGATGTGTAGCGAATTGTATGATGGTATTCGACAAAAATTAGCGACTTTAGATGAAATTCAAACTTATGCGCGCCATTCCTTGGCTGTTAATCTACAGCCGATTCCTTCTAGCCCCATTGATCGTGTACCTCGGCTTAGCGGGATACTCTTATGCAGGCCCTGTGGTGGTGGTATTGATCTGGGTGGCCTTGATTGGAGATATTCTCGATGGTATCATTGCGAGAAAGCTTGGGAATGCGACACCTACAATGCGCCGTATGGATAGCATGGCGGACCTCACTTTTTGGCTTGGTGTGGGTATGGCTACATGGTTTTGGAATCCGGAGATTTACCGTCCCTTTCTCTTTTGGTTGCGGTTGGGGCTCGTTTTTGAGGCCTTGACCTATGTGGTTTCGTTCATCAAATTTGGAAAGGAATTGGCCGCCCATGCGTATTCTGGCAAGTTGCTGGGCATCGCCATCTTACTCGGCTTTACCGGCATTTGGTGGACGGGATCGGGGACGGTTTGGGTGCCCGTGATGCTGGGTTTTGCTTTTTTAAGCCATTTGGACCGCTTTGGTATTGCGCTACTCTTGCGGAATTGGACCCCAGATACCCCGAGCGCCTACCATGCTTATAGGATTCGAAAGGGGTTGCCTATTAAGAAGTATTCTCTGTTTCATGGGGACTAGTAAATACAGGCAAATTCAATACTGTAGATCGTGCCGAGGCTTTCAATGATGGGATATCGGTCCTTCCTCTGCTTGTTATTCGTCGACCTCGAGGATTCGTTTGATTTCACTTTCTGTGGCTCTGAGTTTGGCTTTGCAGTGCTCCGCAAGCAAGTTTGCAGTCTTTACCTCTTGGGTGAGGTCGTCCATGCTCACTTCTTTGTTCTCTAGGCGCTGTGAGATTTCACGCAATTTCTCTAGAGCGTCGTCGTAGCGGAGGTTTTTGATCTCTTCTGGTGTCATGATTGTTCGGTTTTCGTGATTGTGCTTTCCACCCGGCGGTTGTGCGCCTGGGTGATGAGTGTCTTGCCTTCGAGGCGGTCAAAATCGGCCGTTTCCAGGCTTTGAATATCCGTACCATCCACGGTGCTGATGGTATATCCTTTCCCAAATAGGGCTGTTGGATCGACCAATTCTATTTTCTTCACAAGGTAGTCCAATTCCCCTTTTTTCCCCTCAACCGTATGGTTCGCCGACAGTTCAATCAACCTTTCGCGCTGGCTGATTTCCTGCTGTTGTTCCACCGCAACCTGGTTTAGGGCCGTCCCCGTAATAAAATTATAGGCCACGCCCAGGTATTCTCGGCGTGCTTCGAGCACCGCCCGGGTCGTGTCCCCGAGCTGGGCTAGGGTCTGGCGCAGGTGCTGCTTGCCCGCAAGAATATGACCATTGCTTAAGGTATAGATCCTATTTACGAGGTTTTGGGCCCATTCCTTCTGCGAGGCCAGTGCCTCCGCGGTCGATTGCTGAATCCGTAGCGTGTGCATTTCAATCCGCTCACCAATGCCTTTGAGCAGACTATCCACGTGGGTATAGATGAGGTTTTGCAGGCGCTGGGTTTGGTGGCGCGTGCTGGCGATGAGCTCATTGCTTTGGGTGCGAATCTGTAGGAGGGCCTCGTTGAGGTTGGCGCGGAATACCCCGATGCGTGTGTAGAGGTATTTGGCAACGGCCGTCGGGGTTTTCTCGCTGCGGAAGGCGACACGGTCGGCGAGGGTCTCGTCGGTCTCGTGTCCCACGCCCACCAGCACGGGCACGCGGGAGAAGGCGATGGCCTTACAAATGTCGTAGTGGTTGAAGATGTGTAGGTCCATTTTGGAGCCGCCGCCGCGAATGAGCACGATACAGTCTACATCCCAGCGGTTGGCCTCGCGAATGGCGGAGACGATGGTGGCAATGCTTTGGTCGCCTTGTACAGAGGCTTCGAAAGTTTTGGTGGTGAAGCCGTGGTGGAATGAGTTATTCGCCAGCTCCGTTTGGAAATCCGTATACCCCGACGTCCCTGGCGATCCCACTAGGGCAATGCGCAGGGCGATGGGGCTGAGGTAGAGTTTGGGCTGCATCTCCAGCAGGCCTTCGCGCTCAATCCGGGCCATGGTTTCCTGCTTCTGCCGCTCGATGTCCCCGATGATAAAGGCCGGGTCGACCTGCATGATGTCCAGGCTCAGCCCGTAGATCTTGTGGTAACGAACGCCCACCTCGATGGTGATCTCCATATCATCTTTGAGCACCTCTTCGGCGCGCAGTCCGTAGGTTTTGAACTCGCTTTGAATCTTCGGAAAGGTGCTTGCCCAGATGACCCCGCGGGATTGTGCTGTACGCTTCCCATTTTCAGAATCGACCAATTCCACATACCGGTGCCCATTTTTCAGATTAATCTTCGCAATCTGACACCGCACCCAAAACGTCGTGCCACCCACCCGGTCGGCAATCAAACGCTCCAAGCTTTCATTGAGCTTTGTCAACGAAAACACCCGGCGATTCTCCTGCTTAACCATCGAAGTGGACTCCATCTCTCTTCCTTCTTTTTTGGGAAAAGGAAGGTACAAAATCGT
>JBEAQE010000016.1:0-4307 GCA_041164065.1 Bacteroidota bacterium
CACAGAAACGGCGGTAGTATCAAAGGTGTTACACGCGGTATCTTGCCCGATAATTGTAGCGGTATACGTTCCTGGTGCAGGGTAGTTGTGACTGCCTAGAATGCTATCAAAATTTGACACCGAACCATCCCCCCAGAAGACTTCCCATAAATCCACATTCTCAGAGCTGTCCTGCATAGCGAATGCGTAAGGAAAACACAGTTCCGCAGGTGCACTCACTGAGGTATTCGCCTGTTGAACATCAAGATCGATGACCGTCACGGCCAGGTTACAATTTGAGCTACCATTGGTCATCGAATACACATTATTAGGGAAGGTTGGGTACGATGAATTCCCCCCACAACCGGCACAAACAGCCTGAAAAATCCGCCCCCGACTATCAAAACGTGATGTCCCCCCATCAACATGTTCGCGTCCCGTACCGCCCCAATAGGTAGCCATCAAGGCGTTCTCCCAACTTCGATCTAACACCACGAAATAAAAGTCCATGCCATCCGTAGTCGTCTTCGGCGCATTAGCTGAAGTCGGCAGTGAATAGGTATCCCCTTCATAGTTGGGCGACCCGCCCCAACCGCTGAAATATAGGTTTCCACAGTAATCCACCAAAAGGGCCGTTGGACTCACATCCACCGTGTTGTTTTGTCCATCTCCCCAAACTGCAGTCCGCAGCAAATCAAATTCATAAGTCAATGGATTATACCGGTATTGCCTGAAATATTGAGCACTTCCGGGCTGCCCCCAAAAGCTGGTATCGGAAGCTTGTATAGCTCCTTTACTTTGCCCAACGACCGTCACCGTTCGTACCGTATCTCCTTGGTTATTCGGTTCTACGAAAAAATGCTGATCATAACCCGGGATTAATGTAGCGTCCGCAGCTAGAAAGCTGAGCGATGTGTCCAGGTGTGCGGCTAGTAATAGCCCACTCTGCCCACCAAGGACATTGACCTGTAGGGAATCACGACCCAGGTATATGGTATTGGAGTTAGTTTCCACCGATCCGGCAAAAAATAATCGGGAGCTCTGTGATGTGTTGCCCGACTTTTCGGCCATCGCCACACTATAGAGCGCATCATCCCCCGCAGTGCCTACATAGGTACTCGCGATGAGGGTGTCCAGGGTTCTATTCAACACACTAATGACCCCGTCCTGACCACCAATATGGGTTTTCATTCCTGGAGTCACCGGATATCCGGATGAATCTGCAGAAGAGACGATGATCACAGGACCGCCTCCGCGCTGCACTTCTATCTCACCACGAAAGCTATCGCCATAATTCAAGGCCAGTGGACCATTATACCCCTCGTTGTTCGCGCCACCCAAATAGGTCGATCCCAACAAACTCTGACCATCAGCCGAAATCACTGCTGCAAAGAGATCGGTACCTGTGTAGAAAGTGTAGTACTCAATCTGTTGACTCGTTCCGCCGCCATAACTGGTATCCAAACCGTCCGGATCCACGGCAAAATCATTGCTTCCCGTAATCCCCATGATATAAAGGTTTCCATCCTCATCACACTCCATGCTGTGTGGCTGGTCCAAACTTCCGCCACCGAGGAAAGTAGACCACAACAACTGCGTACCGTCAGCGGAGAACTTACTCAGCGCCACATCAAAGATTCCCCCTGCGAAGGTGGTGTCAAGCGCCCCTAAGGTCGTGGGATAACCGGCTCCAAAGACAATCCCACCTCCGAAGGCGTTTCCATCATCATCAAAGGTCGCGGTATAACCGAAATTGTCCGAAGAAGACCCCGTATAGGTGCTAAATATGTATACAGGATCAATAACCAATTCCTCCGAGCGATTGTACGCCCCTACCTCAACACCTATTGTAAAATCACCCACCTCGCGGTAATCCGCCTCAACACTTTCTGTCCCCTGAAACGCGCGCGGCAACGATTCTCGTACCGGACCTATAGACGTTTGTAAAACCAATTCCCTTCTGCCCACACGAAGTTTATCCACTCCGGCATAGTCCAACACGATAGCCGATGCATCCGCTCCCGGCGCAACCACCCAATCATATTTTAGTCCACCCGCCGTTCCATAAACCCTCAAGTCTATGCCCGGGTACACATCTTCTGCCACCAACGTCTCAAAAGACGGCACCTCACTGCGCCAGCGGCGCCGCTTACCCACAAAAAAGTTATTGTAATGTGCCATTCGATCGCGGCCTTCCCACCGGAACGAACCCCGGACAGGCTTCAATGCGAAAGAATGAAAATGCAGACGTTCGCTGTAATGGTGACGCCCCTCATGGTGATCGGGATCAAAATCATCCCCATTTAATAAGGCAAAAACAATGGAATCAGGCGTGAAGAACACCGCATTGGCACCCTCGCGATACACAAAAACCGAAGGGTCCTCCCACTGCCCGTCATTGCGCACGAAACCCTGCTGGGCATTGGCCACCCAAGCAAGAAGTATCCCGAAAATCAAAACGATTTTGCGCATATAAAGCAAGATACAACACAAACCATACCGCACGGCAGGCGTTAACGCATTCGCTCCAGCGCTTTACGCACTCTAGTACTCGTCGAGATTCGCACTCTCGCCTTGTTGCATGAGGAAAGCCCTTAAAAACTTATCAATATTGCCGTTCATTACGCCATCGACATCAGAGGTTTCCTCAGCAGTGCGTACATCCTTGACGAGCTTGTACGGATGCATGACATAGTTTCGAATCTGTGATCCCCACTCGATCTTTTTCTTACCGGCCTCAATCTCCGCACGCTTGGCATTTCGTGCCTCAATCTCCATTTCATACAACTGAGACTTCAAAAGCTGAATAGCCTTTTCCTTGTTGCCCAATTGCGACCTGGTCTCTGTATTTTCAATGATAATACCCGTAGGCTTGTGACGCAGACGCACCCCAGTTTCCACCTTGTTCACATTCTGTCCACCCGCACCGGAGCTCCGGAATGTATCCCAAGTGATATCACTCATGTTGATTTTAATATCAATAGTATCATCCACCAAGGGGAATACGTACACCGAAACAAAGCTTGTGTGGCGTTTAGCATTGGAATCAAACGGTGAAATACGCACCAATCGGTGTACGCCATTCTCCCCTTTCAGATAACCAAAAGCATAGTCTCCTTCTATTTCTATCGTCACGGTCTTAATCCCAGCAACATCACCCTCTTGAAGTACAAGTTCCTTTGCTTTGAATCCTTGTTTTTCTGCGTACATCAAATACATACGCATCAGCATACTTGCCCAATCACAGCTCTCCGTACCGCCGGCACCTGCTGTAATTTGCAATACAGCACTGAGTTTATCCTCCTCGCCGCTAAGCATGTTTTTAAACTCCAATTCCTCAATCCAGTCCTCACACTCTTTGAACAATTGCTCAACGTCTTCTTCCCCTAGTTCACCTTCTTTGTAAAACTCGAGCGCCAACTCCGTTTCACCATATAAGGCCTGAGCTTTCTCATACCCCTCTACCCAGAACTTAACCTGGCGCAATGCCTTCATGGTCATTTCTGCCTGTTTCGGGTCGTTCCAAAATTCAGGGGCCGTAGTTTTCTCCTCTTCATTAGCGATATGAATTCGCTTCTGGTCCAGGTTCAAATACGTGCTTAAGCGCTCCAAACGCTCGCCCAAAGATTTTATTTGTTCGGTAGTGATCATAGACTTGCAAAGTTAACACTCTTCTGTATCTTGACATCACTCAATAACTTTAGATATGCTCAAAGTTGACTTGCGCAGTGATACGGTAACGCGCCCTACAGAAGGAATGCTTAAAGCAATGATATCCAGCCCCGTAGGCGACGACGTCCTAGGAGATGACCCCACAGTCAGCAAGCTCGAGCACACCATGGCCGCACGCTTCGGCATGGAAAGTGCCTTATTCTGCGTCTCTGGAACACAAGCAAATCAGATCGCCCTGATGTCCCACCTCAGCCCGGGTGACGAAGTCATCTGCCACCCCTACGCCCATATCTACAATTATGAAGGCGGAGGTATTGCAGCCAATGCCCACGCTTCCGTACGCTTAACTGGTGACGAACGTGGCATTATGCACCCCGAAGGTGTTCGTGCAGCTATTCAAACCGACGACCCCCATTTCCCCAAGAGCCGCGTGCTCGCCGTAGAAAACACCTCTAACAAAGGCGGCGGCACGTGCTACGAATGGGACGAGATAGAAGCCCTAAGAGTTGTCGCCGATAGCGAAGGACTTCTGTTCCACCTCGATGGAGCACGCTTGTACAACGCCATCGTAGCTAAGGGGCATGACGAAGCTGACTATGGTGCCGCGTTCGATTCCATTTCCATCTGCCTATCTAAAGGATTGGGTGCCCCAGTAG
>JBEAQE010000017.1:0-111040 GCA_041164065.1 Bacteroidota bacterium
ACTCTGGATACCATTATTTTAGAACCGAGCAGTCTCGGATAATTTTAGGTGGTGGTCGCCAGCTGGATTTGGAGGGTGAGCGGACGATTGAGGAAGGTTTGAACGAGCGCATCAAGGCACAATTGGTCGAAGATTTACACGAGATTGTGGCACCGGGATTGGGGTTGGAAGTTGATTATATGTGGTCGGGGACCATGGCCTTCGGACCCAACAAGCAGCCGGTAGTGCGGCGCGTGAGCGACCGTGTGGTTGCTGGCGTACGATTGGGGGGAATGGGCGTGGCTGTTGGAACGGGAATTGGCCAGGAGTTATCCCAACTCTTGGGCTAAATCTGCCAGCGTTGCTTCCATACGCTCTAGAAATTGCCCCATATGGAGGCCGTCCATCAAAGCATGATCAACCTCGAGGCTGAACGGCATGCGGTAGACCCCTTCGACCTTGTGGACCTTGCCGATGACCACCTTCGGAATGCTGTGCATCCCCCGACGTTCAGCGTGTTTGAAATCCGTAAACGAAATCCAAGGCAGCGTCGTGGCATAAAGTAGATCGTCTTCATCATGACGCGGGTCCAATTTTTCCCCAGCCGCTGCCTGTGCGGTGATCCCTTTCGCGCGCGCCTCAAACGTTTTGGCGCCCTCTTCCTGACGGTGGTCGTAGTACGCAAAGGTGAAGCTCTCCCCGTCGTTGCGCAGCACTGAACAGCCCAAATGCACAAGATCGAGCTCCACTACTTTTTCCCCGCGACGTCGTAAGCGCATTGGAGCGTAGTCGTTCATCGCCACATTGATGCCGTGAAGCACCAGATGGTGGAAACTTAAGCTACTCACTTTAGCCCTGTTCCAAAGCATATCCACGTCCATTTGAACACACACGTTCCAGTAGGGATTCGCGTAGTCCTTGAACATGTGGTATGCCTCGCGGCGGGACCAGGTTTGCAGGTCGATTTCTTTAACGTTTGCCATAGCACGAAGATAGGGCCGAACGCGTCATTGATCGAACAACCTAAAGGAATGGCATGAATAAATATTGTTTACCTTGAAAGGGAACAAAACCAAAAAATTTATGACCTCAACATTGCTTTACATCGAGCCCGCGTTTGATGCAGGTACCATGGCCATATTTACTGGTCTAGGTATTGTTTTCGGCCTATTCTACCTCGCCGTTATCGTTGTGCTCATTGCATCCCAATGGAAAATTTACAGCAAAGCGGGGCAACCCGGATGGGCATGCCTCATTCCCATTTACAACATCATTGTGCTTCTTCGCATCGTGGGCAAACCATGGTGGTGGTTATTGTTGATGATGATTCCTCTCGTGAACATTGTGTTCGTTATTTGGACCTACAACTTGCTCTCAAAGAGTTTCGGTAAAGGCGAAGGCTTCACATTAGGGTTGATCTTCCTCAGCTTCATTTTCTTCCCGATTCTAGGGTTGGGCAGTGCCGAATATCAAGGTCCTGCAGGAGCAGAGAAGTAATTCTGTACTTACTATGTAATCACCCCGCTCGGCCGCAGCCGAGCGGGGTTTTTTAATTACCCCAAACGACTTTTCTCCGCTTCAAAGCCCATCATGTGGCTTTCAACAGAAGCATCGATCGTTGAGGTGAGTAGGCCCGGGTCTTGCTGGCTCACGGCTGATAAAAAATCAGCCACCAATCGCCAATCACCCCCGCCGTGCGTATCGCTTTCGTGAGCCCAAACCTCGCTCTTTCCTGTGCGAAAGTCTGTGTATGTGAACTTTTCCATATCTCCTACGATGTCGCCCATGGAGCCCATGATTCTTGTACGACGTCCTTCGTACGAGGTAAAGGCCTCCATACTGAAGGTTGCCGTGACCCCGTTTTCAAAGAGCAGGTTCATGGTGTAGTGGTCGGGCTGGTCATTGTCCATTCGGTATACACAACGGCCGTAGTTCGTTTCTTGGAGGTACTTCTTTATGGCCTCGCCATGCTGTTCGGGATCTTCCGGCAAATCGAAATGATGGAGCCAGGTGCGCTTTTCAAGATAGATCCGCTTTGCTGAATACGGGCATTGCCCTTCAACGCTACAACCATCCATGCACCGCTCAGTACTGCCCTCGGGGGCATTTTCGGCGGTGAACCAGTCCAGCGCGCCATAGGCATTGAGCTTGGAGTAGGGCACCCCGACGAGCCACCTCAGGATATCGAGATCGTGGCAGCTTTTGGCGAGGATGATGGGGGTGGTCATCTTGGAATTGTGCCAATTCCCTCGAACATAAGAATGGCTCATATGAACGTGGTTGATGGGTTCAAAATGCTGGATAGACATCAATTTCCCAACAGATCCGTCGTGAATGAGCTCGCGTAATTTTTCGAAGTACGGGGCATACCGCAGCACATGGCAAACAGCCACGATACGGCCCGTTGATTTCGCCTTTGCGAGGATATCCGCGCATTCCTGAGCAGTGGGTGCAATGGGCTTCTCCAACAAGATATCATACCCCATATCCAGTGCTTTCATACACGGTTCGTAATGCAAGTCGTCCGGGGTGCTGATGATAATGGCGTCCGCAAACTTTGGTCGCTCAAAAACATGCTCCCAGGTCGTGAAGCGGTTTTTTTTAGGAATCTTGTGTGCGGCGGCATAGCGCGTATTGCGCAGCTCAATAGGCTCCGCAACACCCACAATATCAAGATCTTCAGGAAAGCTTAGGGCATAGTTTCCATATACGGTCCCGCGGTTGCCCGCTCCGAGGGTAATGGCTGTAATGGTACGATCAATCTTTTTGTACTCAGATGCTGGTATGCGCAGCGTTTTGCCCCATTCATTCATTGCTAAAGTGGGCAGAGGTAAAGCCGAGCCCAAGGCCAGTCCCAATGTTTTTAGAGCCTTTCTACGAGAAAATGATTGTGCCATAGGTCAAACGCGGTTTTGTTTGTTCTGAAAATACTAACTTTCTGCGAATCAAGACCATGAACATGTCAACAACACCAAAACGCTACCCCGCCCTGGATGTCTTTAGGGGAATGACCATCATTTTTATGATCATCGTAAACTCCCCCGGCAGCTGGAGTTTTGTCTACGGGCCGCTTCAGCACGCAGAGTGGCACGGGTTTACCCCAACGGATCTGGTTTTTCCATCGTTTCTATTAGCGGTCGGTACGGCGATGAGCTTTAGCATGCGGAATTGGGGCCAATTCTCCTCTGGACAGGCCCTCCAAAAAATCCTAAAAAGGACCGCTCTTCTCTTCCTGCTCGGCTACCTCATGTATTGGTACCCCTTCTTTCGACTCGATCTGAACTGGCAAACCAGCGCCTTTCCCATAAGTGAAACCCGCATATTCGGGGTGCTGCAACGCATTGCCCTGGCCTATGGTGCCGCGGCAATAATGCTGCACTTCCTTGGACGACGCTGGTCCTACACCCTCGCTCTGCTTATGCTACCCGCCTATTGGTGGATCATGATGGCCTTTGACGCCGATCCGACGAACCCCTTTAGCCTCGAAGGTAACGCCGTTCGAGCGCTCGATCTTCAGCTCTTTGGTGCAGCCCACCTCTATATGGGTGATGGTTTGCCCTTTGATCCCGAAGGTCTGTTGAGCACCCTGCCGGCTATCGTCAACGTCATTGCTGGGTACGCGGCTGGACAAATGATTCAGAAGGACCGCAATGCTAAAAATAAGCGCATAGATTTGATGCTCATCGGCGCCACCGCTTTGATCCTTGCGATCTTCTGGGACCTGGCGTTCCCAATCAACAAAAAACTATGGACCTCGAGCTTCGTTCTTCTCACCGTCGGTTTAGACCTACTCATAATCGGACTATTAATCGGCTGGCTTCCGGTAGATAAGGCTTTGCCTCGCTGGGGTCAATTCTTCCAGATCGCAGGAAAAAACCCGCTGACCATCTACCTGCTCAGCGAGATCGCGCTCATTACCTTGGGCATGATTCCCGCCGGAAACGGGGTATTGTGGAGTTGGATCTACGACCATGGATTCACCTGGATGGGGGTAAAATTGGGCTCCTTTGCAATGGCCGCGACCTTCTCACTCCTGTGCTGGTCTGTGGGCTACGGCATGGACAAAAAAGGCATCTACCTAAAGGTTTAGTTTGTGTCCTAACGACACAAATGTTATCTTTAAAGCATTCAAACACGAGTACACAATGAAAAAAGTCGGAATCATTACAGCCCTTGCCGCCCTCTTGACAGGCTGCAGCACGCCACCAGAATGGCACGAAGAAGAATTAGTCGATGGGGTTAATGTGGTCCTGCTAGACGGTGTGCGCCATTTGGGGTATTCGACCGCCAGCGGGGTGAGCATTCTAGAGGTGGACGGTTTGCCGTTTAAGGACCTGGATAAAGACGGGGAATTGGACACGTATGAAGATTGGCGCCTCAGCACGGAGGAGCGTGCGAGCGATCTGGCCGCACAGCTCAGCAAGGAGGAAATCGCCGGCTTAATGTTGTACAGCCGTCACCAATTCCTACCCGGAATGTCCGGTGGCCGCTGGGCTTCAACCTACAACGGCCTACCCTTTGACAGCGCCGGAGTACCCGCCTCCACATTGTCCGACCAGCAACGTAAATTCCTCACCGAAGACCACCTTCGCCACGTTTTGATCGTGAGTGTGGAGAACCCGACCGTTGCTGCCGAATGGAGCAATAACGTGCAAGCCCTTACCGAAAGCCTCGGACATGGGATTCCCGCAAACAACAGCTCTGACCCGCGCCACGGCGCGAACAAAGACGCCGAATATAACGCTGGATCAGGCGGAACCATCTCGCAATGGCCCGAACAACTCGGCCTCGCCGCAACCCTCGACCCGGCCGTGACCGAAGAATTTGGCCGCATCGCCTCCATCGAATACCGCGCCCTCGGCCTCACCACCGCGCTGAGCCCGCAAATCGACCTGGCAACAGAGCCTCGCTGGATGCGCTTTTACGGGACCTTTGGTGGGCACCCAACCGTGGCCACCGACCTGGCACGCGCCTATGTCGACGGGTTCCAAAGCACCTCTCTAGAAACCGACCTTGGTAATGGCTGGGGCTACCAAAGTGTGAACGCCATGGTAAAACACTGGCCTTCAGGCGGTCCAGAAGAAGGCGGTCGAGATGGCCACTTTGCCTTCGGGAAATTCGCCGTCTACCCCGGTGGCCGATTCAATCAACACCTCGAACCCTTCATCAATGGGGCCTTCAAACTCAATGGAAAAACGAAAAAGGCCTCAGCCGTGATGCCGTACTACACTATCTCTTTCGACCAAGATACCGTGTACGGGGAAAACGTAGGGAACGGTTTCAGCAAGTGGATCGTGACTGACCTTTTGCGCGAGAAATACGGCTACGAAGGTGTGGTATGCACGGACTGGCTCATCACCGCCGACGAGGGTGCCCACCCGGGCGTATTTGCCGGAAAATCTTGGGGCGTTGAGGCCATGAGCGTGGTGGACCGCCACGTCAAAGTCCTCGAAGCCGGCCTGGACCAATTCGGTGGAAACAACGACGCCGGCCCGGTCCTCGAAGCGTTCAACATCTTGGAAGAACGCTACGGTACCGAAGCCGCTCGTGCGCGCATCGAACGCAGTGCTGTTCGCCTGTTGACTAACATCTTCAATACCGGACTCTTTGAAAACCCCTACCTCGTTCCCGAGGAAAGTGCAGCTACAGTGGGCAAGCCTGAGTTTATGGCTGCCGGATATGAGGCACAATTGAAGTCCATCACCATGATTAAAAACACGGACACCACCCTGCCCATCGCGGCCGATGAAAAGTTGAAGGTGTACGTGCCTAAGATCAATGTTCCCGCGGGCACCAACTTCTTTGGATTCCCAACACCGGCCTATGAAAAATACCCGGTGGAGCGCAGCATTCTCGAGAAAGACTTCACCGTGGTGGACAGCCCTGAAGAGGCTGATTTTGCCATGGCCTTTATTAAAAGTCCGGTGAGTATGCCGTACGACCACAACGACCGCCTCGCCGGCGGGAATGGATACCTGCCCGTGTCGTTACAGCACGCACCATACACGGCTGAATACGGCCGCGCACAAAGCATTGCGGCGGGAGACCCCGTGGTAGACCCTGAAATCACGAACCGCTCTTATCTTGGGAAAACGGCCCATTCAAACAGCGAGCCCGATCTTCCCATGCTACAGGAGTTGCGCAAGGCGATGGGCGAGAAAACTGTGGTCCTCGTAGTGGCTACCACCAACCCAATGGTCTTCACCGACGTTGAGCCCCTAGTAGACGCTATTCTGATCGACTTCGGTGTGCAAACCTCAGCCATCATGGACGTGGTGACGGGCCGTCATGAACCGACTGGTGTCTTGCCAATGCAAATGCCGATGGACATGCAAACCGTAGAGCAGCAACTCGAAGATGTGCCGATGGACATGGTGCCGTACATCGACAGCCAAGGTTTTGCCTACACCTATTTCTTTGGATTGAATTGGGACGGAGTGATCTGCGACAAGCGCACGCAGCATTATCTGGCCATCGATTTCGATGCTGAATATTTGAAGTAGCCGTTGGCCGATTTAACGATTCTACATGCAAAAGCCCGCTCATCCGAGCGGGCTTTTGTGCAGATGAACGCCTGCCAGAGGCGGTGGCTATTTATACGATTTGAACGTGTAGCTCGCAGTAATGCTGTGGTAATGAAAACCTGTGTTGCTTAAGTTGCGCTCGTAGAAGTAACCGAGACCCAAAGCGGTTTTACCGAAATTATCCCCACAGTCAAATCCGACGCGGAGACGCTTGTTATAGTCACCGGTGAGGGTGCCGAGGTATTCTATCTGAAACTCGGGATCCCAGCCAAAATCCTTGATGCCCATTTCATAAGCCGCACGGACACGGAAATCTGTTTTTCGAGAGCCGCCGCCGAGGTAAATCTCGCGGTGTTGAATGGCATAACGCATCTTAAAGGTACCCTGAATATCCTTGTAAGAACGCTCGGCAAGCAAACGGATACGCCCGCGCTGGTCAAAGCCCTGCACCGCTCCGAATTCATCGTGATTGAAGTAATAGCGGAGCTCCGCCGAGTAATCCCAGTTGCCACTTTTTTTGTCCAATTCCGATTCGAATATGTAGCGGTCCGTCTCCAACCCCGTCAACTCTCGATACAAAAAAGCGTGCGTGAGCTTGAGGTCTTCCGTAGGTTTCCACTGGTAGCCCACGGACGACCATAACCGGTATTCTGTACTGCCTTGGGCAAACGCGGAAGTGATAGAGAATAGCGCCGCCGCTATGAGAATGGTTTTACAACGCATAGAACACAGTGATTTGAGCGGTTCCCAGGGCATAGTCAACTTTCGAAATTTGGTGGTTGATAATGTCCAATTTTAAATTGGTCCGTAAATCCTCCACCTTCGCAGCGATGGCCTCATCCGAAAGATCCGTCACAGGAATCGTAATCGACAATTTCTTAAGTTCCAACTTGCCTTTTGCCTCCACGAGATAAAACTTTTCAAGAACATAGATGAACGCAAGCACCAGGAGGTTTATCCCGACCAATTCCGTGTAGCCCATCATCCCTTCCGCCAAAGCGTTGATCACCGCAATCCCGATGGCCGAAAACAAATACGTCATCTCTTCCGGTTTCAACGTTTCCGTCCGGTAGCGCACTATCCCAAACACCGCAAACATCCCTATAGCCATACCCAACTGCATGTTAAACGAGCTCAGGGCGTGAGAAAGGAAAAACACCACCACGGAAATAATGACAAAACTGTACAAATGGTCCTTCCGCTCCGAAGTGTTCTTCGTCACAATACGCAACTGCACCATATTGAACATCATCGTCAATGCAAAACGTAGAAAAAGGTCCGCTAAAGGATTTTGAAGCACGGTATCCATAGGATTTATAGGGATTTAATGGAGCTAAATATACTCGTATCCAAGCACTTTCTTATTTTGTACCCACCAATTCTACACATTTTGACGCATCTACAACGCTTCACCTTCGTATTTCTCACCCTAGCCTTTTTTGGTTGTGAGCCTGATTACGACGGCGGCTCCCTACCCCTAGTCCGCATTCAAACGGAATCGGACATTCGCCCAGAGCCGAAGGTGGGCGCAGAAATGGAAATAGAACACGACGGTAAAACCATCCTTAAACACCGCATCGGCATCGAATTTCGAGGCAGCACCTCCTACCGCCTCAGTGATAAAAAATCGTACGGCTTCTCCACCTGGAACAGCTACGACGCTGAGCGCGACATCACCATCCTAGGCCTCCCGCCCGAAAGCGATTGGATCCTCATGGGTCACGTTTTCCGCCCCACCTCTCCCGAAACCTTCGACGTCTTCGATCCATCCCTCATGCACCACTACCTCGGCTACGAACTAGCTCGCGCCACAGGCCGATACGCCTCCCGCTGCCGATGGGTCGAACTGGAAATCGACGGAGAATACCAAGGCGTCTATATCCTCATGGAAAAGCTCAAAGCGGACAATTTCCGCATCGACATCAACGATCCCGGCAACCGCGGTGAAGCCCTCACAGGTGGCTACATCCTCAAGATCGACAAAGCCACCGGCAGTGAAGTACCCGGCGGACAACCCCTCGAATACTACGACAACAACTGGCACGACGATGCCACCTACACAGAATGGAACTCATTCCGCTCCAACTATGATATCAACGGGCAAACCCTAGATTTTGAGCCTTACCGCCCAGCTTACCACCCCGATCAATACCTCGAGACCTACTACATGTACGAAAAACCGGGACGAGGCGATATGAGCGCTGACCAACGCAACTACATAGAGGGCTACATCCACGACTTTGAAACAGCCATCTTAAATGACAACTTCATTGCCGGTGAGCACCGCTACCACGACTTTATAGACCTAGAGAGTTTCGCGGATTTCTTCCTAGTCAACGAACTCGCCGCCAACGTCGACGCCTACCGCCTCTCCACTTTTCTGTTCAAACCTCGCGGTCAAAAGCTCCAGGCAGGCCCCGTCTGGGACCTCAACATCGGCTACGGCAGAGCCTGGCGCACCCCTTCGACAGAATGGATTGTGAACTACAACCAATATGTGAGCAGTGACCCTTGGATGGTCCAATTCTGGTGGCCAAAACTCCTTGATGACCCTGCCTTCCGGGCAATCGTTAAGGATAAATGGACCGCGTACCGTGCCGGCATATGGAGCGATGCGGCCATCATGAGTCTTGTGAATGAGAACGCAGATCGTTTACGCTCCACAGGGGCCTATGAACGAAACTACGAGCGCTGGCGCGCAACAAATGCCAAGGTGGATTATGAAGGCGCCATCAGTTATTTGAAACAATACCTCGAAAACCGCTTAGCGTTCATGGACAGCGAAATAGGAAGTTGGTAGGGCTACGGAGATTCCAAAAAGAATACGGTAGGGTATGCTAAATTTCAAAAGTGGCATTAAGTTGAGATCATCAGCTATCTTTGGCATGACCAATTATTAAAGTAATAATATGCTCACTCCATTTCTATACATCGGCCCAGGGTTGGGCGTCGGCGGTTTCGTTTTGATCGGCATCATCTTATTGCTCATCGTGACGTCGTTCGGCTACCTTATCTGGTTCCGCATCAAGCGTTTGGCTCGCAAGAAAAAGAAATAAGCCGTGATTACAATCGGACTCTATTTGGTGGTCGGCATGGTGCTGGCCCAGGGTATTATTCGCCTTAAAAAACCCTTTTTCGCCTTGGCGAAAAAGAGCGTGTCCTTGCTCAACGTGCTGGTCAGTGATGTCGATGAAGACGAGAAAATCGACGCGTTGAGCGCCCAAATCGGGACGACAGTGGTGGCCTTGCTGAAGGTGTTGGGGCTACTTATTGCCATGCTTGGAGTCTCGTACGGGCTTTGGTTTGGGGTCCAATTCCTTCTCGAAGCGGAATTGGTCAAAGAAAAAGAAACCTTTGGCTCCTACAGCATGGTCGCATTAGCCGTCGGTAGCATCCTCCCTTTCCTCAAGAAGTCAAAATCCACGAGTGCTTACAGCGACCTTGCGCAACTTTTTCACCATCTCGTTCTGGACAACTACCACCTCGGACGGAGGTTGCTCGAGCGCCAGATTAAAGGAGTCGAAAAACCCGATCCTTCGAAAATCAACGGAGTTATTATTACAGGCCTAGCGCGTGCCGGAACGACCGCGTTAACAAGGGAATTAGCAGCTCGAGGGCCCTTCTCCAGCCTGGATTACAGCAACATGCCTGTGCTGCTCGCTCCACGCCTTTGGGGTAGAATTTACAAGCCAAAAAAAGTAGAAGATCAGGAGCGCGCACACGGCGATGGAATCAAGGTCGGACTTGCTTCTGTGGAAGCACTGGAAGAGTACTTTTTCAAAGTGGTTCTCAATGATCGGTACATCCAGAAAGAGGGCGTTATAGAACATGATCTCAGCGAAGTAGAAAACTCCCTTTACCGTCGCTATCAAGAGAGTATCCGCCAACCCGGCTGCTTGTATTTGGCGAAGAACAACAACTGTATTACCCGTTATCAAAGCCTTACAGCGCTGAATCCAGATTTGAAGGTGTACATAATGCTGCGCGATCCGCTGCAACATGCGTACAGTTTGATGAAACAGCACATCAGATTTGAGGCTGACCAGCAAAAAGATCCTTTCGTTTTAACATATATGGACTGGCTGGGCCATCACGAATTCGGAATAGGTCAACGACCTTTTATCCTAAAAAACGCCCCAGCAGCACCATTTGTAGGAGATCCGCATAATCTGAATTATTGGCTTGAACGATGGATAAGCTATTATTCGTATGTGTCAGCACTTGAGGCCAAATCTATAATACTTTATGATTTGTTTTTGCAAGAGCCAACTGCCGTAATGAGCAGAATATCAGCGGATTTAGGTGTAGATTTTAATCGCGACAATATTAATTTATTCGACAAAAATGCAGCGTCTATACCGAACCACGATTCAACGCTCGCCAAACGCGCTTATGAAGTTTATGAGGCCTTGAAGCTTCATGCATTATGAAAATTAAATTAATCATCGACGACGACTTACCCTCGGCAATACACTTGTTGAAGCGCTTTTAGTAATAAAGTATGATCCAATGATTTTTCCTATTTTGGTGGTCTAACAGTTCACCAAAGCAAATGGATCTAAATCAAGTACTCGGAACAATAGCTCCTGAATTAACGAAAGAATTGCGCGAAGCCCTTATCGAAGTGGGTATCGTAAACAACTACAACAAAGGAGGACTTATTCTCGATTACGGGCTTGAAGCGAATTTCATGCCTATCGTTTTACAGGGAAATGCGCGAGTGATGCGTGTTGATGATGATGATCCCAGCAAAGAATTACTGCTTTACTTCCTCACTCCCGGTGAAATCTGTCCATGTGCGGCATTCTCATTGCTCCCTGGTGGCGAAATGCCTATTACCGTCGAAGCGGAGACCGACGCGACCATCTTAAACATACCCTTGAGCAAGCTGAACACCATCGCTGAACAATTTCCAGAATGGCGTATTTACGAATTGAAGAATTTCCGGAAACGTTTCGAGGAGCTCATGCAGCTGGTAGATAATGCCATCTTCAAACAACTCGGTGCACGTCTACGGGCCTACATCGAGATGCGTTGTCGTGTTTCCGGCCGTAAAGGGGTTGCTCTTTCCAAGGTGAAAATGGCCTCAGAACTCGGAACCTCCCGCGAGGTGGTGAGCAGACTCTTGAAATCGCTCGAAAACGAAGGCGTGATCACCCAGGACAAAGACGGCGTACACCTCGTGTACTAAACCGTCTATTCCCTAGAGTTTATCGTTTGACTATACGCTCGGTGTACGCTGCAGCGCCCGCCTCAATGTGCAACACATAAATACCTGCAGGCAACGCCGTGAGGTCTAATTCATGCATCTCTACACCCTGGCTTTCAATGCTTTGCTGCAAGACCGTACGTCCTTGCACATCATTTATGGTTAGCAGTCCTACTTGACCTGAAGGAACATCCAGGAGCACAGACAAAGGACCGTCCGTAGGATTCGGATACAGTGCATAAGGCTTTATCGCCGGCACCTCCGTCCCGCCCATAAAAGCGGCCGCCGTCAATTTCTGATCGGTGTAAACATGCCACTCACCTGGTTGGAAGCTCATCGGTGTTGTGGGGTTGCTTACAACAATGCTATCCCCGGTAAAGTAATCATACCAGGTCCCCGCATGTTGAAAGTTCGGGTAGACACTTTGGGTAGACACCGCAAAATTCCCTACAACCGTCGCGTTAAACGCTGGTCCAGTGAGGTTCAAACGCTTAGATGCTCCGTTCAAGGCATAGGTGAAATTATCCGTGTTGAAGACCTCCGGATACTTCATACGGAGATCGATTAATGACGCCGTATAGAAGTATAATTTTTGACGGCTTTGATTCGTATAGTAATTCCATAAAATGGCCTTTTCACAGATACGACATGGGTTATCAATACTTTGATCATAGCCCAATTCCTGAAACATGTAAGACATCTTCGGGCCCGGCGTCAAATACATGAAGGCGCTTGTCATAATCAATCGATCGGCCATCGTGGCGAGTTGCTTCGTATCATAACCCCCACTTGCATTTCCGAAGCTTTTAACCTTAAAGGCTATACGTTCCTCATCATGGCTTTCCATGTAAGAAACTAAGTGCTTATCCGACCAGCCACGCTCCTTCGCGATACCCCATGAGAAATCGCTGTTCGCCGTGTAGCCCATAGCCGCTTCATAGTAGCTGTGAACCACATTGCCCCAAAGCAACATGCCATAGTCACTCAGTTCCTTCTCCTCGTTGTTTGGACCCCAGTGCTCGAGTATCACGTAGAAGGTCGAATCCACCGACCAAATGGCATCGGCCATGCGCTTAATCACCGCAATGCGCGGGGCAGAATAACTGTCCATGTTCGAGCTGTTGATGAACCCTTTCGTGAAGTCGAAGCGAATACCGTCAATATTGAACTCGTTACGCCAGTAAAGGTTGACGCGGTCGATGTAATCTTTCGTGGGTTGTACGAAGTGGTTAAAGTCATTACCCCAGCAGAACTGAGGGTGCGGGCAAATAGCGTTCATGTAAGGGTTATCAGCCGCCGGACGGTTGTTGGCTGCGTCCCACCAAAGCTGCGCCACAGGGTTTTGGCCGTAGGCGTGGTTAAAGACTTGGTCCATAATCACGGCAATACCGCGGCTATGACAACTGTCGATGAACTCTTTGAATTTGTCAGCCGTACCGTAGTATTTGTCGAGGGCCATGTGGTACGAAGGGTTGTAGCCCCAAGATGAGTTGCCTTCAAATTCTGAATTGGGCATCAATTCTATGGCGTTCACCCCCAATCGCGCAATGTAGTCTAGCGTATCGATTAAGGTCTGATAGTTGCGCTGGCTTACAAAATCCCGGATGAGAAGCTCGTAGATGATCAAGTTTTCCTGGTCAGGACGTTGAAAGTTCGTCACGGACCAATTATACGCTGGCTTTGCCGTCTGATAAACCGTCACAATACCCGAAGTCTTCCCTGTTGGATAAGCGGGCATGTTGGGGTACGTCGCGCTGGAAATCCAACCGTCATTCGCGGGGTCGAGCACCAAAGTGGAAAAGGGGTCACCTATTCTGACCTCGCCGTCCACAAAGTACTGGTAGGTGAACACCTGACCTGCCGGAACATGCATTTCCTTCCAGAAATTAGCTCCACCAGGCGTGCGGTTCATGAAGTTAATAGTATCCGGCAAATACCCGTTAAGACTGGTCAACACATAGACATCACTCTTGCCTGGTGCATAGAGGTTGAAGATAACAGTGGTATCATTGATTTCATTCAAGCCCAATTCCAATCCCGCAGGCAAGGCCGCAACACTCACGTCCGGCTTCACCGCGTAATACACAGTGTCATATACCGTGGTCGTATCGTGTGTGGCCTCGAGCACCACTGTGTGTGCCCCAGCGGTGGTCCCGGTGAGGTAGAAACTCGCCTGTTTAGTTGAATCGGTGTGAACACTCTGGCCGTTGTCGTAAATGGTGAATGAGCTGAATTGGTTCGAGGCAATGGTGAATTCCACAGAATCACCTTGGGCCAACAAAGGAGTGCCCGATGGTGCCATAAACTTTGCAATGAGCGGCGCGTTCGCAGGATATACATCGTAGTAAATATCCGCGCCAGTAGCATCTCGCCCAACCGTGTTGCCGTTCGCATCTCTGAAAACAAAGGCCAATTTCTGAACCACCGTGCCGGCAGGGAATCCATAATACGTTGGAATGTGGTAAGTGATCTTATGCTTGTTGTTTCCCAGCGAGGTCATCAACACCTTAGGATCCGCTGTACCCCAGTTCCCTTGAACATGGCGCCAATCGGTTGGTGAAGTACTGAGATTTGTAATGAGCCCTGCATGCGCATAGACCGGTGCCACTCCAACCAAAGCGCCGTTGCCCTGAGTGGCGTCGTAGATGATCTCCACAGTATCGTTTTGGCTCGGAAAAACCGGGGTTATATTTAAAACCTGACCGCTTAGGAGGGTTTGAACAAATAAAAAGACTATGAAATATCGAGAGCTAAAGGTCATATGACAATACCAAGTACGGGTTAGCTTCAAATTTAAGGTATCTTGAGTTGGTAAATTTTACACGAGATGACCTTTCCTTTACTGAAATTATCAAAAAATATACTCATAGCTATAATCTATTGAAAGGACAGCTTTTGATAGAGAGCTTCTTTTAACTTTGTCGGAACAAAATTCCAAGAACTATGAAAATTCCAATTATCAAGCATTTGGTCAATTTCGCTGAAGAAAACGACGAAGATTTCATCCACGAAAGCATCGAGCTGTTGGAAAGCATGGCGGATATTCCGACCCTAAAAGACGAGGAACTTGAGGTCATCGGCGAGCTTATTTCCAACATGTATGGAGCCTTGGAGGTCACCAAAGAAATCAAGGAAGGGACGCCCAAGAAAGATGCGCTAAACGGCTTTATGAAGCGCGTTCTAGGATCGATTAACTAGACTTGAACTGCTACAGGTTAATGATCCTGTCGCACATATACCGGACTACATCGGGGTCGTGAGAGATGAAAATCATACTCAGGCCCCGATTTTTTTTGATGCCGTTCAAAAGGTTCAAGACTTGGGCCTGAACGCTCACGTCCAGCGCACTGACACTTTCATCACAGATCAAGATATCCGGTTGCGCGGCAAGGGCCCGAGCAATACCGATGCGCTGACGTTGGCCACCGGAGAAGGCCTTGGGTTTTTTGGCTAGGTCGGTGGCGGCAAGGCCGACTTCTTCCAGGAGCGCGGCGGCGCGTTGCGTACGCTGAGTAGCGGAAAGATCGGGCTGGTGTTTGCGGAGGACGTCGGTGAGGATGGTGCCGATGGATTTAGCGCCATTGAGGGCACTGAAGGGGTCTTGAAAAATGAATTGGATACGGCGAGCATCTCCTTTGATAAATCGTCTCGCCTCGAAAGCATTTAGTCCCACCAAAGCACGACCAATGGAGCTTTTACCGCTGCCCGAAGGACCGATTAGTCCCAAGGTTTCGCCTTCGTAGAGCTCGAAATCTAGGCCATCGACCACCCAAGTTTTTGTCGTTTTCCACCCCTTTTTTCTCGTGTAGCCAATCCTCAATCCCTCCACAGCAATGATGGCATTGCAGCTCTCGGGCGCAATGAGCGTCTCTTGCTCACTAGTCTTACCTCGTTCCAGAAAATCCTCCAACGTTGGTAGAGGATATGGCCGACCCTCCTTAGGCGGGCGGCAGGCCAGTAACCCTTTAGTATAGGCATGCTCGGGATGATCAAAAATCTGGCGCGCAGGACCTTCTTCCACCGTCTCTCCTCGGAATAGCACTAAAACACGATCAGAGAATGACGCCACAACTTCGAGGTCGTGGGAGATGAACCACAGGGCACTGCCGCGTTTGCGCACGCCCCGCTCAAGGAGCTCGAGGACCTTAGCCTCTACCTCTTTGTCCAGCGCAGTGGTCGGCTCGTCCGCAATGATCAAATCGGGGTCCAAAAGCATGGCCATGGCAATAACCACGCGCTGGCGTTGGCCGCCGCTCATTTCGTGCGGGTATTTTTGGGCGCTCTGCTCGGGGTCGGGGATCTCCACCTCAGCCAGGGCGCTGATGATTTTTTCGTGGCGCTGCGATTTACGCAGGTCGGTATGTCGCTCGAGCACTTCTTCCAGCTGTGCACCAATACGCATGGAAGGGTGAAGCGCTGTCATCGGATCCTGAAAAACCATGGCGATGCGAACGCCGCGCAGGCTTTGCCACTCGGTAGGGCTGATCTCTTGCAAGGGTTCACCAAAGAGCTCAGCACTATGGGCCGTGATCGTTGCCGCAGGACTCAATAGACCCATCGACATCAAGGCGCCAATGGATTTTCCTGAACCGCTCTCACCAACAACAGAAACGATCTCACCCGAGCCAATGGATAGGGAGAAGTCTTTGAGAACCAAGCGGTCCCCAAAAGCAATGTTTACACGGTCGAGATGAACAAGCGGTGCGGCCATTTACTGTGCGTCCCAGAGGTCGGTTTGGCGAAGCAATGCCGCTTCCATTTCGTTGAAATCTCCGATGGTCTTTTTACCGCGGTGCTGTCCGACGCGCACGACAGTACGGTTGTGGCGAGGGTCAATGATGATATCTTGTCCAAGCATGCCGCGGAATCCGAAAATGTAGTCGTACGGGGCCGGATAAATCCAGAAGCTGTGGCCATAGTAGGGGCTTTTGTAGCCGGTCGTAGCCATAGCGAGGAAGGTAGAATCAACAATGGCGTGTTCTCCTTTGTAACCGTGATGAAGGACTAATTGGCCCAATTTTGCAAAGTCGCGCACTGATGCGTTCAAACAGCAGAAGCCTAATTCCAGTCCACCGTCCGAATCGAGGTGCCAGGTGGCCTGAGATTCAAAACCAACCTTGGCAAAGAGTTCACGGTTGGCATAACTTGCGATGCTCTCCCCTACAGCGCGACTCAAGGCGATGGTTAACAGCTGGGTTTGTATGCTCTGGTATTCGTAGACCTCGCCCGTCGGGTTTTTTCCCGGGGGAATAGTCAATGCTAGGTCCACCACATCATCGCCGTAATAGAGTTTTGCGGTAGTGCGATTGAGGGGGTTTTTGTAGTTCTCCTTCGCCTTGAGACCCGCAGTCATGGTGCTGAGGTGGCGGAGAGTTGGCGTGGCGGTGCCGGCCGGGATGGTGTATTCGGGAATGTAGTCGGTGATGAGGTCGTCCCAAGAGCCGATGTAGCCGTCTTGGATGGCGATTTGAACGAGGAGGGTGATGACCGTTTTTGCAGTGGAAAAACTGTTCGAAATAGTCGATGGGCCATGTTCGTCCCAGTAGTTTTCATACGTGATGCTGTCGTTCTCGATAACAATCAAGCCTTTGGTGTCGAAGTCTTCGAGGGTAGCGGCAATGTCCGGGTCAAGGGTGCGCTCGAAGGTGGCTTCTGGGAGCGTTTGAGCGTTGATGACGGGGATGTCGCGCTGATCAAAATGCTCGCGGTCGTAGATGTGTGCCGAACTGTGGCCATCGAGGTAAGCCCCGGCGATGCCTTTAATGATGTAGCCGTACGGAGAGAATTTTAGGCCGAGAAAGAGGACGATCAGGACGGCGAGAACGCGCGTGAGCTTTTTCATTTGAAGGGTGTGTTAGAGGGGATGAATTCGCATTGGAATTGGTTCTGGAAATGCACTTTGATGCGCTCTTTTACCTCTTCCATAGGGATTTCACGGCCCAATTCTATATGCAAGGAAGTTACCGCTTTGTCGGTGATGCCGCAAGGCACGATGTAGCCGAAATGCTTGAGGTTTGTGTTCACGTTGAGGGCAAAACCGTGCATGGTTGTCCAGCGGCTGGCCTTCACGCCCATGGCGCAAATCTTACGTGCCAAAGGCGTGCCCGGCGCAAGCCAAACCCCGGTTTCACCATCACTGCGGCCAGCGTCGAGCCCGTAATCAGCAAGGGTCAAGATGATGACCTCCTCGAGGTAACGAAGGTATTTGTGGATGTCTGTGAAGTAGTGATCGAGATCAAGGATTGGGTAGCCCACAATCTGCCCAGGACCGTGATAGGTGATGTCGCCGCCACGGTTCACGGGATAGTATTCGATGCCCTCCGCCTTCAGTTTGTCCTCTTGGATCAGTAAATGTTCGGGTTTACCGCTCTTGCCCAAGGTGAACACCGGCGGGTGCTCTACGAAAAGAAAGTGGTCACGGGTCGGACGGTCAGGTTCCTCCGTGTTTTTTCGATTGGCCAATTTTAAATCGACCGTCTCCTGGAACAACACCGTCTGGAAATCCCAGGCCTCGCCGTAGGAAACCACCCCTATATCTTGAAATTCTACCTTATTCATGTTCATTTATACCATGCCCATTGTACACCTACAGGTAAGTTAAGGGACCATTCCCAAAGACCGCTCGGTCCGCCGTTCGTGCGGGCCAAATGCGGCCAAACATAGATGCCAACAGAGGAGCTCATCCAATACGTATACTGTGCGCTCACCCCGGCCAGGACGGCCCGGTTGCCAAACGTGGTTCCGGTAAGGGTCCAGTTGGTGTTTTGCGTGCCACCAGCGAAGGTGCCCAACAAAAGACTGTGGCGAAGGTCGCTGCGGCCGAAGGTTTTGTATTGCAGGTGGGCGGTGGTGCCGAGGCTCTGGGTCATCGGTGTGCGGGTTGCCGTGGCGGTCGCGCCGACGGCCCAGCGAGGGCTCAGGAAGGTGGCGGTGCCTATTTTGAGGTTGGCATTGGCGTCGACAGCGTGGCGGTCGAGGACGTTGAGGTTTGCTGCAGCACTGAATTGGCCAAGGTTTACCCCCTTTTGCCAATACGGCTGCGCTTGTGCTATCATAGACAACACGCTAAAAAGCAGGATGGTATAAAATCGGCGAAGGTCCATGATGCGAAGCTACGAAACCACATTATCTTTGCGGCCTAAAGATTACGGCAACATGGCAAGACTCTTATCCGAACAGGAAATCCTTAGACGTGAAGCGCTTAAGAAGCTGAAAGCAATGGGAATCGATCCCTATCCAGCGGCGGAATACACCTGCACGCACTTCAGCAGCGACATCAACGCGAACTACAAAGACGGCGAACCAGGCTTCGAAAGCGTGCGTGTTGCTGGTCGCTTGATGACCAAACGCATCATGGGTAAGGCCTCTTTTGCGGTGTTGGCGGACTCGCACGGTGAGGTTCAGATTTACGTAAACCGTGACGAAATCTGTCCAGACGAGGACAAAACCTTGTATAACGATGTGTTCAAAAAACTCCTCGACATCGGTGATTTCATCGGCGTGGAAGGTCATGTGTTCACAACGCAAACAGGTGAAACGAGTATCCACGTAAAGGAATTGGTGGTGCTTTCAAAAAGCTTGCGCCCACTTCCTGTCGTGAAAAAAGATGCTGAAGGAAAGATTTACGACCAGTTAACCGACCCAGAAATTCGCTACCGTCAGCGCTATGTTGACCTTGTAGTAAACCCTGGCGTGAAGGAGATTTTCATGAAGCGCAATAAGGTTATTTCTACCATGCGTCGCATCTTCGACAATGCAGGATACACCGAGGTCGAAACGCCAATCTTACAGCCTATCCCTGGTGGTGCTGCGGCCCGTCCGTTCATCACGCACCATAACGCCCTCGACGTGCCTTTGTACTTGCGTATTGCGAATGAGCTTTACCTCAAGCGCCTCATCGTGGGTGGCTTCGAAGGGGTCTACGAATTTGCGAAAGACTTCCGCAACGAAGGGATGGATAAAACCCACAACCCGGAGTTTACGGTGATGGAAATCTATGTAGCCTACAAGGACTACCACTGGATGATGAAATTCGTGGAAAACATGCTCGAAGAAGTGGCCACCGCTGTAAACGGCACCACCGAAGCAACGATCGGATCAAACACCGTGAACTTCAAGGCGCCATATGCACGTGTACCGATCCTTGAAGCTATCAAAACTCACACCGGTCACGATTTGAACGGTAAAAGCGAGGGAGAAATCCGCGAAGTGGCCAAATCGCTCGGGTTGGAAGTCAATGAAACCATGGGTAAAGGCAAGCTCATCGACGAAATCTTCGGAGAAAAATGTGAGCACCACTACATCCAGCCGACCTTCATCACCGATTACCCAGTGGAAATGTCTCCGTTGTGTAAAAAGCACCGCGATAATCCAGAGCTCACCGAGCGTTTCGAGCTTATGGTGAACGGAAAAGAGGTGGCGAATGCCTACTCGGAGCTCAACGATCCTATCGATCAGCTAGAGCGCTTCGAAGAACAGCTCAAACTCAGCGAAAAAGGTGATGATGAAGCTATGTTCATCGATATGGACTTCATTCGTGCTCTAGAATATGGTATGCCTCCAACCTCAGGTTTGGGTATCGGTATCGACCGATTGACAATGATGTTGACTAACCAAGACAGCATTCAAGAGGTATTGTTCTTCCCACAAATGCGCCCTGAGAAGTTCGAGACCGTGGCTAGTCCTGCTGATTGGCAAGCCATCGGCGTACCTGCTGATTGGAGCGAGCATATCGTGAATGCCGGGTTCCACACAGTAGGGAAGTTGCGTGAGCAGAAGGCACCTTCCGTACATCAAAAATTGAACGGCTACAGAAAAAAGAATAAATTAGAGGTGCCTGCCCTTTCTATCGAACAGGTAGAAAGCTGGTATTAATCCATCCGTTGATGAAAGATTTCTTTGTTTCCCTAAGTCGCGTTCTACGCAACGTTTTTGTGGTTATGCTAGGTTTGTTCCTGGCCGGAATTGCGACCTCTGGGGTGCATGCCCTTTTCGGATTCATTTTAGACCCAATTCCGATGGGAAAACTCGCAACAGCCGAATGGGCTGAGCGAGTTCAAATCATCAGCCAATACATGGATGCCAACCCGCTAGCCATCTACAGCGCGCTCCTCGCACACAGCTTAGGTGCATTCGTGGGGACATGGTTCGCCGTATGGTCCTTCCACAGTTTTAACAAACGAGGAAGCATGCGCGGCTATCGATGGTCGGCAGCCGTAATCATCGGTGGGCTCTGGCTCGCTGCTGATTTACAAAATGACCTAATCGACGCGCCCGTTGGGCCAATGTGGACCGCCATTGATGTTGTTTTGACCCTAGTCGCCACCGCGCTCGGTTATGCCTTGGGCGGCGGGTTCTCAAAGCGAGCTCTTGCCGATTTAACCACTGAAGAGGACGAGGTCTACAAAGGCTAATGCCTCTGGAACACCGTTGATTTGAACACGTATCCAGACGATTTATTTGAAAGTATAGAGTTTGACCTTGTTCGTGGGGCCGTTGCGAAGCGTGCTGTTACGGAACGTGCTCGTGAGCGGGTATTAAGCCTAAAACCAAACAACGACTTTCAAAGTGTCCTCGCGGATCTTTTGGAGGTCAATGAGGTTTTGGGGCTGTACCAAAGTGACTTCGCTGTTCCTGCGCTCGCGGCAGAGGATATTAAACCGTTTTTACTTCGATTGAAGATCCAAGGTGCAACGCTCGAGGGCGAGGATTTCTTGGTGATCAAATCCATGGTCGAGAGTTTCAACCGAGTGTATTTCTTCTTCAAGCAACACGCGGAGCGAACACCTTCGATTCAAGGAAAGTTTGCCCATTTGAGTCCCAGTAAGGTGGTGCCTGACGAGATTGATCGGGTGTTGGACCGCAGGGGTGTTGTGAAGACGAGTGCCTCGGTGGAATTGGGCAAAATCAGAAGTGCGCTGACCAAGAAGAGGGCTGCTGCTGACCGCATTTTTTACCGCTCAGTGAAGCGTTACCAGAATGCCGGCATCTTAGCTGATATCCAGGAAAGTGTGCATGATAACAAGCGTGTACTCGCTATCGAAGGTGCTTTTAAAGGCCAAGTGAATGGGGTCTTTCACGGATCGAGCGCAAAGGCAACTCTCTTTTATGTCGAGCCTTCAGAGACCATTGAGATCAACAATGAAGTTGCCGCGCTCGAGGACGAAGAACGCCGCGAAGTAACCCGAATACTGCGTGTTTTAACCGCTTTTGTTGCGGGATACCGTGACGAATTGCGCGACTACAGCACCGCTTTATATCAAATCGATTTTATCAACGCTAAGGCCCTTTATGCCCTAGACGAAGAGGCGTGCTTGCCACAGCTGAGCGAGAAGCCCCATATTCATCTCATTCGTGCGATCAATCCTGTCCTCCGCTCTTTCAACAAAAGCAAGGGCAAAACGGTTGTTCCGCTCGATGTCAAGCTCGACCACCACACGCGCATCTTGGTCATCTCTGGGCCCAATGCTGGGGGAAAATCCATCACACTAAAGACCGTCGGATTGCTGCAACTTATGCTCCAAAGTGGGCTGTTGGTGACCGTTCACCCCGATAGCACGATGGGCTGGTTCAACGGTGTGATGGCTGATATCGGAGATTCGCAAAGTATTGAAAACGAACTCAGTACCTACAGCTCCAAGCTGTCTAAGATGGTGCACTTCCTCAATGCCGCTTATGCGAAGACCTTAGTATTGATAGACGAGTTTGGTTCGGGATCGGATCCTGATCTAGGTTCATCAATGGCGCAGGTGTTCTTGAAGGAACTGAACGCGACCAAGACTTTTGGCGTTATGACGACGCACTACAACAGCATTAAAGCGCTAGCAAGTGACCTTCCTCATGTCGACAATGGATCTATGCAGTTTGATTCTGTTGACCTCAGCCCAGAGTACAAGCTAAACCAGGGGGTTCCCGGCTCTTCCTATACCTACGAAGTCGCACAAAAGGTCGGCGTGGATAAGCGATTGATCGAAGCTGCTCGCGGAGTTCTCGAAGAAAACACCGTAACCGTGGATCGCTTGTTAGTTGCCATCCAGAAGGAGAAAAACGCGCTGAGTACGCAACGCGCGGCTATGACGGAAAAGCTTGAGGAACTCGAGAAGTTACGCAGCAAGCAAGAACATAAAATCATTCAGCTCGAAGATAAGGTGCGCCGCCAGAGCGCTATGAATGAGCAACAAAACGCCATGATTACATGGGGTAAACGTTTCCAAGGTCTGGTGAACGAATACAGTACCGCCCGAACAAAGCAGGAGAAGGCCGAAGTTGTAGGTCGGTTTAAAGTCTATGCCGGAGAGCGAGCTTCGCAAAAGGAAGGGGAGCGTAACGAAAAGCAAAGTCGTCACCAGAAACAACAAGAAGCGAAAATCAAAAAGCTTACTTCGGCACCGGTGGCCGTTGGTGATAAGGTAAAACTAATCGGCTCTCGCAGTGCTGGAACAGTTGTAGAGATTAAAAAGAACCAATACCTCCTGGCCATTGGTGCGCTAAGCACGTGGGTCAGCCGCGATAAATTTGTTCCTGCAGAGAGCCTACATGGTGATGAAGGAACCGTGAAAGGAAAAGCGCGTGGAGGGGTGAAAGAACCGGAGCCAGCGCCGCTACAGGCCGTTCAAGACGAAGCGCCAAAGTCAAAGGAAGAATCTCGAGCCGAACGTAAAAACGCGAAAAAAGGCGTAAAAACGAACGAAAACAGCAAGGAAACGGCAGAAAAAGTGAAAAAATCACGGAAACGTAAGTCCGTTCCCGCAAAAGGAAATGGTTCGAAACCGGTCGTGAAAACGAGCGAAAAGACCTTGTCAACCGAAGAGAAATTGCGCCAAGCTGCTGAGGCGCCCGCATTGAAAGTGCTCCCTGTAAAAAAGGCAAGCGGGAAAGCGAAAGAGCCGCTTAGTGAGGAGCGTCAAAAACAGTTTGAGCCGGTGCGCAAGGTGCCGTCACAAGCAAGTAAAACGAAGGCCGCTGAAAAGGATCCGAACGCAGAAGCGACGGATGCCGATCTCGAGAAACTCAAAGCCTTCTTCGGAAAAAAATAAGTTATTCGTTGCCGTTAGAAAGGGCGTCCAACTGCTGCTGCATGCTCGCCATTTGCTGTTGCAAAGAGGCAATTTGATCCTGTGCCGTTTGGTGCGCAGCGCGGCTCTCCTCTAGGGCGGTGTTCGTGGCCGCCAATTCCGATTTAACCGACGACAACTCCCCTTGAAGCGCCGTTTTTTCGCTAGTCAATACCTCAATTTTCTCCTTCAATGCCCGGGCGTTGATGAAGTTGTACAAGACGTAGACAAGGAAAGCCGCGGAGATGATCCAGTTGGTCATCCGGTAGGCGTTGCCCTCGGTCGCGAAGATGAAATAAGCCGCGGTGGCTATAGCCAAGACACCGATGACGATGGCGGCATTTTCGAGGTTTTTTGCGTTTGAAGCGGTGGACATAGTTTTGGTGTTGTTGTGGTTTTGTCGTGCGCTCAGAACGGAATTGGCCCCGGATTATTCCGATGAATCTTTGGCGTAACAGGGCTCAAAATCAATCTGTTTGCGATCTAAATCTACGTTTTTCACTGTAATTTTCATAGCATCACCCAACTGATAAATGCGGCCCGAGCGATCGCCCTCAATGCAGAAGTTCTTCTTATCGAAGGTGTAGTAGTCGTCGCGGAAGTCGCGAATGCTGATCATGCCCTCACAATAGTTGTCGACCAATTCCACATACACGCCCCACTCCGTCACCCCAGAGATCACGCCCATAAAGCTTTCGCCCACATGCTTCTCCATGAACACAGCCTGCATGTACTTAATGCTGGTGCGCTCTGCCTGCGAAGCCGCAATCTCGCGCTCCGTGCTGTGTTCACACAGCTTCTCATACGGCCCGTAATCAGGACTCTTGCCCCCATCGAGGTAATGTTGCAATAGGCGGTGCACCATCACGTCAGGGTAGCGGCGGATAGGCGAGGTAAAGTGCGTGTAGTACTCAAACGCCAGCCCGTAGTGTCCGATGTTCTGGGTGGTGTATTTCGCCTTGCTCATGGTTCGGATCGTCAGGGTCTCGATCATGTTGGCTTCGGGGGTGTTGCGAACCTTACTGAGCATCTTGTTGAGGGAGCTCGTGACAGCGTTGCGGGAGGTGAGTTTGACTTCGTGGCCGAATTGGCGAACAAAAGTGCTCAAATCCTGCAGTTTCGTAGGATCCGGATCGTCGTGAATACGGTACACGAAGGTTTGTCCACTAGGCTGCCCATTCTTCGCACGGCCGATAAATGCCGCCACCGAACGGTTAGCCAACAACATAAATTCCTCAATAAGGTGGTTGGCTTCTTTACCCTCCTTAAAGTACACGCCCGTAGGTTCGTTGTTTTCGTCAAGATGGAACTTCACCTCTTTCTTATCGAAGCTCAAGGCACCAGATCCCATGCGTTTATCGCGAAGTTTCTTGGCGATGCCGTCCATTAGTCGGATCTCAGTGTAGAAATCCGCCTTTTCCCCGTCGGGGTGGTTGTCCTCAATAATTTGCTGCGCCTCTTCATAGGCAAACCGTCGGTCGCTGTGGATGGCTGTGCGTCCAAACCACTCCTTA
Organism: Bacteroidota bacterium; assembly: GCA_041164065.1. Classification (GTDB taxonomy): domain Bacteria; phylum Bacteroidota; class Bacteroidia; order Flavobacteriales; family Schleiferiaceae; genus UBA10364. The sequence continues at coordinate 25,280 of JBEAQE010000017.1, forward strand.
TAGACAATCCCCTCCTCGTCTATTTCGAAAACGGCAGAGAAGGTGTATTTATCCTCGTTCGGGCGTAGCGAACAAACGCCATTAGAAAGCACCTCCGGCAACATCGGCACGACGCGGTCGACCAGATAAACGCTGGTGGCGCGCTCCTCGGCCTCGTCATCGAGAATAGTGCCCGGCTTCACGTAGTGGCTCACATCAGCAATGTGCACCCCCACTTCCCAGTGGCCGTTTTCGAGCGGCTGTAGGGACAGGGCGTCGTCAAAATCTTTAGCGTCGGCAGGGTCGATGGTGAAGGTCGGTACCCCGCGGAAATCGCGGCGATTCTTGGCAATCTCCTCCTCGTTAATAGTGGTATCGATCAGGTCAGCGGCCTCCTCCACATCCGCGGGGAACTCATACGGCAATCCAAACTCAGCCAGTACCGCGTGAATTTCGGTGTTGTGTTCTCCAGCATTTCCAAGGACCTTGATGATTTCACCAAAGGGCGAGCTGGCCTTCTCTGGCCAATCGGTGATGCGAGCAATGGCCTTTTGTCCATGCTCCACGCCCCCTAATTTGTCTTTTGGAATGTAGATGTCTACATACATCTTTCGATGGGCCGGTACAAGGAACGCGTAGTGGGCGCCCATCTCGATGGTGCCGACAAATTCCGTGCGCTTGCGCTCGATAATTTCGATGACCTCGCCTTCAAGTTTCTTGCCACCGCGACGGGCGTAGAGACTCACCTTAACCTTGTCCCCGTCGAGGGCGTGCATGAGGTTTGCCGTACGCACGAGGATGTCGCTTTCGGTATCCTCGCTGATGACGTAGGCATTGCCGTTAGAGGTCATGTCCACCACGCCAGTGGTGTAGGTCGCGGTGTATTTGAGTTTGTATTTGTAGCGATCTACGCTAATGATCGTACCTGCGCGCTCCATGTCCGAAAGGGCCATTTCGATCTTCGCTTTGACCATTTGAGGTTTGTACCCCAGCTGCGCAGCAAGCTGCTTGTAGTTGAATTTGCGGGTAGGGAATTGGCGGAAAACCGCCTCGAGTTGTTGCGCGTACGATTTAATATCTACGCTTTGCGAACGCTTGTTCGCTCGCTTGTTGTGCTTTCTTGCCATATCTTAGGTAAAGATAACATTTTGTAGTCGCAGGGGCCAATTCAGAATTGGTCCGTAAAAAATTTCAAAAAAATTTTACACCCCCAGGCAACCTTCCACCCCCCTTCCGTCGTCTTAATAACAGAACCCCCAACAAAACCATGGAGCAATTGCTCGAAAAATGCAGAAAAGGCGACCGCAAGGCGCAACACGATCTGTACCAGCGAATGGCACCGGTACTGATGGGGATCTGCAGACGTTATTTGACACGAGGAGAAGAAGCGGAGGAAGCCCTAGCCAATTCCTTCATCAAGATTTTTACCCGCCTGGACAGCTTCCAGAACGAGGGCTCTTTTGAAGGATGGATGAAGCGCGTCACCGTACGGGAATGCCTCACCTACTTGCGCAGCCGCAAAAACCCGTTCGACCAGGACTGGGAAGGTGATCTGCCCTCACCACCGACAAGTACCGACGAGGCCACACACCTCATGATGCTTGTCCAAGCACTGCCCACCGGGTACCGCACCGTTTTCAACCTCTATGCCATAGAAGGGTACAGCCATGCTGAGATTGCAGAGATGCTCGACATCAACGTCGGCACCAGCAAGAGCCAGCTGAGCAAAGCCCGTAAACTTTTACAAGAACAACTCCCTGAATACGCCCAACAGGGCCGATAGAAGGGAAAGATAATTGCACCATGCAAGAACTAGACGACAAATTCAAAAGAGCGCTCGAAGGCTACACCGAGCTTCCAAACCCAGCGGTTTGGGACAAGATTGGTGCTGCGTTGGACGCTGCCGAAGCCGAGAAAACGGCACCGACTGCAGCCGCTGAGGCCGGTCAAAGGTCCCAGGCACGAATGACGGTCGTATACCGCCGTGCGATGGTTGCCGCGATCAGTGTAGCGGCTGTTTTTGCCCTTGTTTTCACCGTGCTTTGGCCCACGGTAGTGACCACGGTAGACCCTGTAGGATCAGAGGTGGCGGGACCGGATGCCGATGCTGGATTGCCATTAATGATCGCGCCCGTGATTGAGGAAGGCGTAGACGTTGTAGAAAACGATTTAATTGAAGAAAATACTGAGCTGCTTGCCGCACAGACCCCTGTTAAGCGCTCCGCTACCCCTGCCGAGAATACGACGCGGGAAGCAGCCACCCCATTACATGGATTGCGCTTGAAAAGCGCAGCCATTGAAACCCCTGAAGCCCTTGCCTGGAACGCCCTTCCAGCATTCGAAGGCTATGAAGCACAAGCCGGTGCTGCACGCAAGAATGACAGTCAACGAAAATGGACTGAGAGTGCTTTGAACGTGAGCGATCTGGCCGCCGTGGGAACCGAAAAAATAGGACACTGGATGGGCAAGAGTGCGCGCCAGGTGACGGAAACTACTGCCAAGACCGTGAGTGTGGGCGTGTACAACTGGGAATTGGCTAAAATCAATCTAAATCAGACGCTAGCAACAATTAATAAGAAACCCTAACAACAACTAAGACATGAAAACTAAGAACATGATTGCAATGCTCGCCATGGGCTATTTGGCCCTGGGCTTGAGCGCGACGGCGGAGAACACCTTGATGGTGCCCGCAGACACGAACGAGGTGAAGGTAAAGATTGAGATCGACGCCATTGATGAAGATGCGAACATGATGGAGGCCATCGGCAAGATGGTGCGTGTGAGCACCAAAGAAGCAGCTAAATTCAGTGCGGAAATGGCGGCTATCCAGGCACAGATTCAGTCGGGTGAACTGAGCGAGGAAGAAGGTGAGGCCAAGGCTGAAGCTTTGGAAAAAGAGTTTGAAGCAACGATGGAGGCCTACGGCGAGAGCATGGAGCAGTGGGGCGAATCTTTCGGTAAGCGCATGGAGAAATTCGGCGATAAGCTCGGAAAGGAAATTGAAGCACAAGTGGAGGCGGAGATGGCACAGGAGGATATCGAAGCTGAGATCCGGATGGAAATGAAGGACCTTGAGGAAGAGCTTAAGGATTTGAAAGGAGAGTTCAAGGAATTGGACGAAGATGATGAAGAGCCGCGCAAGTCGACCAAAACGAAATTCAGCTACTTTGATCTTCACGTCGGTGGCAACACCTTCCTTGCAAATCCGGACATCACAAGCGGTGTGAGTATGGCGGCGACCAGCGGTGATTTAGCGGCTTGGGAAAGTATGAACTTCCGTTTTTCTTTCGGGAGCAAGCGTAAAATCGGTGGTGCATCTAGCCCTGTGGTTCTCCAGACAGGATTGGGTTTAGAGACGAACACCTGGGGTTTCGTTGGCGACGATGTGATGACCAAAGCCGTTGATATCAACAACAATGTGAGCACAGTTTTCTTGCCTTCAGATGAGATTGTTGATGTTCGCCAAAACACCTACAACACAACGTATTTGGAATTGCCCGTGATGTTGCACCTTGACCTCAGCCCTGCGGGTAAGGTAGACAAAGGCCTGACTGTCGGTGTAGGTGCCTACGGTGGTATTCGTTTGGATTCTTACACCATGGTTCGAGGACGTGATATCGAAAATGAGCGCGCTCGTGTCATGGAATACAACAACATGAACACTCAACTTCTACGCTACGGCTTGCAGGGTCAATTGGGCTACGAGTCGATGAAAGTGACGGGACGTGTGGATGCTATGCCGCTCTTCCAGCCAGGCACCTTTAGCGAAGATGCTTATGTAGCTTCCCTCTCTATTGGATTCTGCTTTTAAGTAGAAAATCTTAATAATTAACAAGTCTATAAGGTCCGTGAAGCAATGCTTTTCGGACCTTTAGCGTTCCAACAACACAACCCTAACCCCATGATACGCACGTATCTCACTGCCTTTGCCATACTGTTTTTAGGCGGCCTTTTCGGGCAAGAATTGAACCCTCTTCGTGAATTGAAAGTGCCTTATGCGGATGGTGGCGTTTTATTAGACGGTCGGCTTTCGGAAGGCGAATATGCCGAGGCGCTCCCCTTTGAGCTCTTCAATGAAATGGACCCAGATCCCAACGGTACGCCTCCGGTATTGGCCAAAGCTTATGTGTACCGCACAGAAGATGCGTTGATTCTGGGCTTTGACTGTCCGCTTGTAGATAGCACTCACCTGCGGGCCAATGTACAGCCACGTGATCAAGCCTGGGGTGATGATTTCATCGGCATCACCATGGACCTCTTTGGTGATATGCGCAACACGGTATTTATCGCCTCGAACGCTCACGGTGTACAGATTGATTTACGGAACAACAACCCCACCATTGAAGACGAGAGCCAGTACGACATCGGCTACAATGTCACCTATGAGACCTTCACAAAGATTGGCAAAAAGGGATGGACGTTGGAGATGCGCATCCCCTTCAGTTCGCTCCAGTTTGAAAATAAAGACCTGCAGCGCTGGCGCATCGGGTTCTTCCGTGAATACTATGTCGGGGCTCAGGTACACCGCGCGGTGAGCATGAATCGGAATTTCAACAACCCTTGTTTCGATTGCCAATTCAACGATTTCCTCCTGCTCGAAAATGTAAGCAGTTCCGTGCGTCGTGACCTCTTGCCCTATGCCTTCGGCGGGATGCCTTTTGATGGCTCAACAGCTGGGTCGCCGGTTGGAAAAATCGGCCTTAGTGCCTTTTATGGGATCAATTCCCAAAACTCCATAGAAGTAGCCCTCAACCCCGATTTCAGCACCGTGGAAAGCGACGTAGCACAGGTGGAGGTGAATAGTGCCACCAGCCTTTTCTATCCGGAACGCCGACCTTTCTTCAACGAGGGCGCCGACCTGCTGAGCACCAACATGAACCTCTTTTACTCGCGTACCATTGCTTCACCGGCCGGGATGACTAAATACCTCGGGCAGGGCAAAAAGTTACGCACCTATGCCCTCGCGGGTTACGACCTTCAATCCCCCTACCTGGTGCCTGGAGAAAATCGTGATGCCCTCGGCACGGCTGGTCAGAGCTTTGCTTCCGTAGTGCGCTTTTCTGCACCTCGAAAAGACGGTGAGAACATTGGGTTTTTGAGCACCAACCGTGTGTATCAAGACGGAGGCTCTGGGCACGTGAATGCCATTACTGTAAGAGAGAACATAGGGGAGAGTTGGCGTTACAGTGGCGAATACGCTTGGAGCTATACCGCAGAACCGAATACCGATTGGATCACCTCAACGGAGAAATTTGGTGACCGGACCGTAGCTACGGACGGAGAAAAATTCCATGGTTTTGCGGCGAGCCAAACACTCGGACGAACAACAATGAATTGGGGTACGGATCTGTTCTGGACACACATTGATCGCAACTTCCGCGCCGACATGGGTTTCCTTCCGCAAAACAACCGCAGCACCTTTGGATTCAATCAACGCTATATCGGCCGTCCAAACGGTACGATCTTGAAGTTTTACAACCTTCGCAGTGGGCTGAACGCTTCCATCACCCCCCAGGGCCTTTGGAAACAGCAGGCCTGGGAGACGGAATTGAGTTTTCAATTGGCCAACAACTTTAATATTGGCGGTGGTGTGCAGGAACGGTTTATGGAAGAATTCGAGGGACAAGTCTTCCAAAGTCTTACGGGCGCCTGGGCCTATTTGGGCTGGAGCCCCGATCAGCGATTCCGAATCAACGCCTATGGTAATCCAGGCGAGTTTATTGCGTACAACACTTCAACGCCTCACGTTGGAAATGGGTTCAATTCCGGCACGACAATTACCCTTCAACTCGCAGGAAAACTCCAAATGAGCTTCAACGGAAATTACAGTGCACTATGGGAAAAAGACGGTAGCGGCTACATCTACAACGGCTGGATCTGGCGCAGTGAAATGCGCTACAATGCCAATCGGTTTTTACAAGCCCGTCTGATCACCCAATGGAACGAGTTCAACAACAGCTTTGCCCTGCAACCGCTCATCCAATACCAACCCAGCCCGTTCACCATTTTCTACATAGGGTCGAACACGGGCGTAACGGTTGGAAACACTGGAAACTCACAGATTTTCGCCAAAGCTCAGGTGACCCTGCAACCCTTTGGGAAATGATCTGATTTTTGGTTTGGGTCGTGAATTATCTGCCCTGCAAGCTCAATAAGGCTGAATATAAGTTGATGACAGCGCCCGTCTCGCTTAAGGTCGCGAACGGAACCGTTTTCTTCCGCTTACCCGGAAGTACAACCTCGTTGTCGTAAGGCACACTGCTGATCATCAATACTTTTTTCAATTGGACAGCGGTCAATTCCGGATACATACCCCACACCACCGCAGCCACACCAGAAACCACTGGGGTCGCCATGCTTGTTCCTCCATAGGTGTCGTAGCGATCGGACGGTATTGTCGAATAAATATCGTCCCCAGGAGCAAATACATCTACCTGATTACCATAGTTAGAGAAAGAGGCTGCTAAGTGATCCACGCCTTTGAATGAAGATGCACCCACTTCGATCCAATGATCATAGCGTGTATTGGTTTCCTCGTTCCATCCGTTCGGGTAGTTCTTGAATTCATCAACGCTACGGCTATCATTTCCAGCGGCATGTACCATCAACACATCGTGCTCGGCTGCGTAACGAATGGCCTCCTCAACCCACTGGTCTTGCTCACCCATATCCTTACCGAAACTCATGTTGATAATCTTGGCACCGTTGTCCACCGCGTAACGGATTGCGTTCGCCACATCCTTGTCCCGTTCGTCGCCGTTCGGTACCACGCGCAAGGTCATAATACGTGCATTTACCGCAATACCGTCCATACCTATACCATTCCCTCGCTTCGCTGCAATTATACCCGCCACATGGGTACCGTGAGAAGCATCAGGACCGAGCACACGAGCGTCGCCGTAATATGGATCGTCATTTGTCGTCGGATCGTCGCCCACCAAGTGTCGGGGATCAAATTCTGGGTTTAAATTATAGTACAACTGCTCGTAGAAGTAGGTATAGCCTTCCGTAAAAATCTCCTCCATTTCATGACGAGGAACCCCATTATGAGCCATTCGATTCATGGAACGCGCAATGTTTTTACGGATGATTCCCACGCCCTTTTGTCCGGTGTACGAGGCTATGCATTCATCCGAGAGGCTATGTCCGCAGTGCGCTAGAACTTCTTCATAGATGTCCTTGATTTTACCCATCGGGCCGATCAACCTTTCAGCGAGTTTGCGCTCTTTATTCATGCGTTTGACCAATTTTTTCAAGTCCTTACGCTCTTCGCGCGTCAAGTTTTCTTGATTTTGGTAGCGTCGGATTTGACGGACATATTCCAGGGTCTCCGGGCCAATTTCACCACCGGGGCCGCTCAAAAAACTCCACCCGTACACATCATCCACATAGCCGTTACCATCATTATCCACTCCGTCTCCGGGCACTTCATCTTCATTGATCCACAGCACGTCCCTCAGGTCCTCATGTTCAATATCTGTACCGCCGTCAATGACCGCAACGACCACCGTTTTTAAGGCGTTCACATCAATGAGCTCGGCATAGGCACGCTTAGAATCTACACCAATAACATTGTTTATTTCGGCGCTTTGATGCTGCCACTGCTGGGCATCACTGAGGTGATCTTGAGACCACAAAACCGCCGGCGCTAGAAGCGCCAGCGGTAGTAGGTAAGGAGTGTGTTTAATCATGAGTAGGTTATTCTATGGTCGCGGCAGCACGATTCGCGAATTCTACTACCAATGGAGTATTTCCTAAATCCTCCTTAAAGTAGGCGCGGTCGCGTGTTTCCGCCACCACTGAAATTACAACTTTTTCAAATTCACCATTTCGCTGGGCCACCACATAGGTTTGCTCACCCTGATAAAGAACAGCGGAACTTTTGATTGAATAGCTATTCGCCGCACGTGTAAGTGCCGTAAGTGATACACTTTCGCCGTAAATAAACTCTCCTTGGACATCGATCCAAACACGGACCAAACCGCTTGATTCCGCGGTACGGGCCACAGATCTCACCACACCTTGAGCAGATTTTGTTGCGGATTTCACCTCCACCACATCGCCGGGCTTCAACGCGTCTGCCAACACTGTAGACGTCTGGGCGAGGACACGGCCTTTCGATAACGAAACGACACTCATTAAGGGTTGTTCTGCCGCCAGAAACGCACCATTTGAGGCGCCCAAGGCCTGAACCTGGCCCGAAATCGGAGCCAACACCTGAGCAACACTGGTCACTTTATCGAACGAGGCCGGATTGATACCATAATCTTCCAAGGCGGCAGTAGCACTTTCCAACGCGGCCTGTGCCTGTGCGTGCTGTGACTGGACTTGCGCCCATTCAATAGCACTTGCCGAACCTTGCTCCTGGAGTTTAGCCCAACGATTATACGAGGTTTTCGCCACCTCGTAACCTGCTTTCGCATCCACATAGGCGCGCTTATGGGTTGCAATATCCGGGTGGCTGATTGTTGCGACCAATTGTCCCTTATTAACCATTTCGCCTGGCCTAACGGCATAAGAAACCACCTTAATCGATGAGGGAAAAGAAACCGTTGATGTTCCGCCTTCCTGAACTTCATAGGTACCGGTAAACACGGTTTCAATCGTGGCGGTATCCTTGCGGGGCACCTCCGTTGTCCACTGTGTTGGAGCATCCGACTGCGGACTATCCGACTGAGGGGTTGGAGTGTTTGATGGTGTACACTGCGCCAACAATAGCGACAGTGCAAGGAGGGATATATTCTTTAGTTTCATAATGCTGTACTTTGGTAAAAATTCCATTCGATGATGATTTTCTGGTAGTGGAATCGGTGCTCAATATCGAGCAGTTCACGTTCCGATTTGGCGCTCATAGCACCCCAGTACCCGTCCAGGTCGAGGGCCCCACTTTCATATAGCTGCCACAGTTCCTCCGGCGTCTGTTCCCCGCGGTCGCTGTGATGCGGCTCCGGTTTCCAACGCTCAAGGTCGGTGGCCAATTTCGTCGTGATCGTCTCCCATTCCCGCTGAGCCTGCACGACCTCTAACTCGGAATTAGAGAGGTTGATCTGGCCCTCGCGAACGCGATTCCGATACACTCCCGGAGAAAGCGGCACGCTCGCAGAAGCCTGCAAACCATTAAACCCTGGGGTCCCGTCTAATTTTTGGGTAAATCCGCCAACACCGAGCTCTGGCATCCAACGGCTTTTCTCTCGACGCAAAACCACTCCAGCAACATCCATTTCTGCCATCACCGGGGCGAGCACTAGTGCGTCACTGGCGTCCATTGCCGCCAACGGGGTCCACTGCAACTCTTGCTCCGCGGGTATCCAAAAGCTTTTGGGCGACCAACCGACCATGGCGTCTATCTGGCTTTTTAGTCTGGCAACCTCACTGCTTTTGGCCTTGAGGGTGTGGTGCAGGGTTTCTACAACAACCTCCCAACGGGCAAGGTCACGGGCGGGCAATAGGCCCTGGTCCACGCGTTGTTCGATGCGGTGGTACGCGTGTTCGATCTCCGCATATTGTCTCTGCAAAACCAGCTCCGACTCACGCTCGATGATGTGTTGCCACCACAATTGGCGCAGGTGCGTACGTTGCACGTGTTCCACGTAATTCGCGTATTGCTGGGCTCTGTGGAGGCGTGCACGGTGGAGTTGGAGCAGGGCGGGAGCGGCACTGAGGGACGGAATAGTCAGTTCGACGGCGAGGAAATAATCTTGCGCTAGGGCACTGTTGATTTGGCCGCGCTGGAATTGGCTCGAGAGGGGAATACTAAGGTCCTGACCGTTTTGCGCCTTGACCAATTCCACTTCGTTACGTCCCATAAGAACCGCCGTGTTGTTCTCACGAAGCGCTTCCATGGCTTGATCCAGGGTTCGTACCTCCTGGCTCCGCGCATTCAGTGGAAGCAAGAAAATGGCGGCCAACACCGCCAATTCGCCTCGGAATTTGCTGCGGCGACGGCCGAATTGGGCATAAACCGCCGGCAACACCACCAAGGTCAATAAGGTCGCTGTGATCAATCCGCCAATAACAACTGTCGCGAGCGGCTTCTGAACTTCCGCACCGGATCCCGTAGAAAGTGCCATCGGTAAAAATCCGAGGGCCGCCACGAACGCCGTCATCATTACCGGACGCAAACGCTGCTTGGCCGCCTGAAGGACCGCTTTTAGATCCGAAGGGTCCTCGACACTGCTGCTCAAATGGCTGATCATTACGATACCATTCAATACCGCGACGCCAAAGAGGGCAATAAAACCAATTCCCGCACTGATGCTAAAGGGCATGCCCCGCACCGCCAAGGCCGCCACACCACCGATGGTGCTCAACGGCACAGATACGAAGACCATGGCCGCCAAATTCAGCGAACGGAAGCTTAAGAATAGCAGCACGAAAATGGCCCCCAAAGCAATAGGGACAGCCAATGATAAACGGTGTTTGGCCTCCTGCAGCTGTTCGAAATCACCGCCATAGACAACATAGTAGCCCGCGGGCAAGTCTTGAGCGTTGAGGACGGATTGAATATCCAGCACCACGCTTTCAATATCCCTTCCGCGGACATTCGCCCCCACCACAATGCGGCGCTGGCTGTTTTCGCGGGAAATTAGCGCGGGTCCTTCATGATATTCGAGCGTTGCAAAGGCAGAGAGAGGAATGGACTGCCCCTCGGAATTTGTCACCATCAACGTATTAAGGTTCGGTGAGCTGCGCTGAGCCTCGTCGTAACGCACCACAATATCAAAACGGCGGTCTTCTTCATAGAATGTGCCTGCATCAGCTCCAGCAAAGGCCGCTTGTACCACAAAATTGGCTTCTGCTACACTCACGCCCATGGCCGCCATCTTAGCACGATCATAGACCACGTGGCGCTGGTTGAGACCGTCAGTCTGTTCGCGCTTCACGTCGACCGCGCCCTCAACACCTTCAACCAAAGGAACGAATTCATCGGCGATGCGGTTGAGTTCGTTGAAATCCGCACCAAATATTTTAATGGCCACATCGCTCTTCGCGCCGGAAATCAGCTCGTTGAAGCGCAGCTCGATGGGCTGGGTAAATTCGAATTGGGCAAATGGGATCTCGCGGGCCAAGGCGTCTGACATATGACCGATCAATTCCTCTTTGTCCACCTTTTCCGGCCATTCCGATTCCGGGTGCATCAACACCATGATATCGGCTTGTTCGATGCTCATAGGGTCCGTTGGAACCTCTGCGGTACCGATTTTGCTGACTACGGAGCGTACTTGAGGGAATTGGCCCATAAGCACCTGCTCCGCACGACTCGAGGTCGCAACGCTTTCCTCCAAAGATGTCCCCGGAGGCAGCTGCATTTGCACCGCCAAATCCCCTTCGTCCAATCGCGGAATAAACTCGCTACCCATGCCTAAGAACAGGACAATGGCACCCACAAAAAGACCACCGGCAAGGGTGAAAATAGTCTTGGGATTGCCCAAAGCAAAGGCCACCGACGGTGTGTACATCCGCTGCAATCCACTGATGATATAGGTGCTGTATGCGGGCTCCTCTTCCCCTTGTGGCTTCATGACCAACGCCAAAACAGCTGGCACATAAGTAATGCTTAGTAAAAGGGCACCGAGCAAGGCAAAACTTACCGTTTGTGCCATCGGGCGGAACATTTTACCCTCGATACCCACCAAGGTAATTATGGGGACAAATACCACCAAGATGATGAGGACTCCGAAAACGGCCGATTTCACCATTTCCAAACTACTCGTCGAAATCACGTTCTGAAACTCTTCACGGGAAAGCTTTTTACCCATGTAATTCAGGGTCATCACAGCAATGATATGCTCGGTTATGATGACCGCGCCATCCACAACGATCCCAAAGTCGATGGCACCAAGCGACATCAAATTCGCGCTCACCCCAAAGGCGTTCATAAGGATCAAAGCGAATAACATTGCCAAAGGAATCACAGACGCCACGACTAAACCGGCGCGGATATTTCCAAGCAGCAATACCAATACGAAAATCACAATAAGCCCCCCTTCAATGAGGTTTTTCGCTACGGTTGCAGTCGTTCTGTCCACCAGTTGGGAGCGAACAAGATAGGGCTCAATACTTACGCCATCAGGTAAGCTACTCTGCACACTCGCTACGCGCTCTTCAATTCGCTGGACTACGGCATGGGCGTTATCGCCTTTAAGCATTAACGAAATCCCGCCGACAACCTCGCCACCGCCATCTTTGGTCATAGCACCAAAGCGAATGGCATGACCCTCTTTTACTTCGGCCACATCACGCAGATATATGGTTCCATTATTCTCCGTCTTCACGGGAACGAGGTTGAGCTCGTCAGGAGTTTTTAATCGGCCCGGCGCTCGGACGTAAAAACTTTGGTTATTAGCACTGTAGTAGCTCCCGCCCACGCTCTCATTGTTGGCCCGAGCCGCTTCAACAAGATCCTGAATGCTGACGCCATAACGGACCAATTTTTCAGGGTTGGGAACAATCTCGAATTGCTTCACATAGCCACCAAAACTGGAAATTTCAATAACGCCTTCAATACCACCGAGCTGGCGTTTGATGACCCAATCGTGAATGGTGCGCAATTCACTTGCGCTGTAATTTTTACCAGAATTTGGATCCACCGTAAGTACATACTGATAAATTTCACCCAGACCGGTGGTAATAGGCATCATCTGCGGTATGCCCAACGTCGTAGGCACCTCCTCGGCGGCTATAGAAAGCTGCTCGGCAACCAGTTGGCGCGCTTGCAAATCCGGCACATTTTCCTCAAAAACGACCGTCAGAATGCTGAGTCCGAATTTGCTAATACTCCGCACATCTTCAACCCCTGGAAGGTTGATCATGGTCAATTCCAGCGGATATGTGATGAACTGTTCGACCTCTTCTGCCGTCAACGACGGACTCTGGGTGACAATTTGAACTTGATTGTTGGTAATATCTGGTACTGCATCCAAAGGGATTCGCGACAACGATTGCCAACCGAAAAATCCCATAACGATGACCCCTAGCAGTACAATAAGGGGGTTGCGCACGCTGTACGCAATAATTAATTTAAGCATAAAAGAGTTTTGTCTTGTTAATCCTTGATTTTCAGGAATTAACAAGCCGGCGGACCGCGCCTTGCTTCAGAGACACTTTGGTTTTTGGGGGCCAATTCCGGGTCGATCAACGCCCATTTCCCCTTCAAATCCTTCGCCACAAAGACAGTCTTCACCCGGACGACGTCCTGGGCCTCTGCCGCCCACGCATCCGCGCTTGATAGTGAAAACTCCTCCAAATGATCATCGCCGAGATCCGTGCCAAACAGGGTCAGCCAGAAACTCGAATCATCCGAATTGTGAATGGTTACAATGCCCGATTCCGCCCTGCGATGCACATGAGGCACCACCGAGTGCAGCAACCACAATGCGGCTGCTAGCGTCAGAAAAGTATTTCTAATGAATCGTGACATGCTACAAAGGTACATTTTTTCAGAGACCGACGGCGCCCGGACTAGCACTGCCAACCTTGCTTCGCAAGGTTTGGCGGTCCTGGGGGTCGGTAGGTATTGTCCTCTCTGAAAGCCCACTCGCCTTCGGCGCGCTGGTTTTTTTGTTGCCCTTAGCACTTTTGAGCAAGCTCTAGTGCTGGGCAACAAAAAACCCCGCACTTTCGTGCGGGGTTTTCTGAGTTACCCGACTAGGACTCGAACGTACTTTTTAATTAACTGATTATAAGTCTTTTAGTGTTTTCTTTTTCTGAAATTGTCCCCTTTTGGGTTCCAAGTTGTCCCCCACTGAGTTCCAATAATACTAAACTCACCTCAACCTCAACACCCCTTTGGTTTTAAGTATAAAATCAAAGGGGTGTCTATTCGTTGAGGTCTTCTTTCCAAAAAGAATTTCAAAAAAGTTGTATCAAAGTGGTTTTTAGTGGTCACAACTACATACTTATAGTAGACTCAAGTGTCCATCAGAGGGTAAAACACTTTACATCCATTGACCATCTCTCACCAGAGATATAGGATTTGGAATAGACATCGGGTAGTAATCTGTAGGATTGAAATAATATCTAAAAATAACGGATGAGGTTTCTCCGGTAGGGTCAAAAATGGTTTTGGTATAAGATAGATATGGGTGATAACGAACTGGTCTATTGAAATCCAGAATTGAGGTTAAAACCACTGAAGGAGAACCAATCCTTAAAGGGGATTGGTGTGATTCAAAGAATCACCCCTGAGTCGTATTCAAGTATGAATACTCCTCAAGACTTAATTAGACTGAAAGGAAAACAATATGAAAGACAACTTTGAAGAATTAGACCAAAGGTTTCTTGAGATTACAAGAGACCTAACCAACTCATTAGGACACGAACTACTCACCGATGAGTTGATTGTAGTCAAGGAACACTTTTTTAACCTAATACATCAGTATTACCGAATTTCTGATTTTCTCATAGAGAAGACTCGTAGAGAATTAGAAGAGGTAATAGAATCAAACCCTAAACTCAAGAAGATGATTGAAGACAGTTTACAAGGAACAAAATGGATAGACTAATACCCAAACAAGAGGTTATGACCTACTTAAACATCAGTAGAAAGACCTTTGAAAGATTCGTTAAGGATTATGGTCTCCCTATGATTAAACTCGGTTACAAACGATATATCAGAGAGAACGACCTCAACGATTTCTTAAACAATTACACCATCAACAAAGTAGAAAACACCGTTGAGGTTTCAGAACCTTCAGAAGAGTTTGAATGGAAGAAGATTTGGGGTTAATCACTTGATTTACAGTAAATTATTTCGTATCTTAAAGAGTAACCGATTGACAATGAGTAGAAAGAAAAAACAAAACAAACTACTTCGTAACAAGTATCAAATAACGGGTGAGGAACTCATCAAACAAGGTAAGTTAGACCCTTACTTTCATCTGAAAGACCATATTGATATGAAAGAGGAACAACTGAAGAACAAAACCGATTGGTGGAAAAGGATGAGTTAACCCTGTAACTCTTTCTATGACTTGCATCTCGTTTGAAAGTTCTTTATCTTTTCCACTATGGAGATTCAAGTCAGTAAACTTATCCCTCACCCTCTGAACTCTCAGATATATCGATTGACACAATTGGAAGATTTGATTTACTCAATTGGTGAGGTTGGACTCTTACAACCAATCGTCATCAATAAGGTAAATCAAATCTTGAGTGGTCATCGGAGATTTGAAGCCATAAAAAAATTAGGATGGGAGTATGTTGAGGTTGAGGTTAAAGATATCGAGCCCGAATCATCAGATTTATATTTAGTTCATTACAATAAACAGAGAATAAAATCCAACCACGAAATCTTATCAGAGTACGATGTACTTGAAAAATACTTTGTGAATCAACAAGGGAGAAGAACTGATTTAACTTCTGTTCCACGGAACAAAGGTTATTCAAAACGAGATGAGATTTCGTCCCAAATTGGAGTTTCTTCTTCTACTCTGGGAAAGTTACTTTTCATTCGTAAGTACAATCCAAGTCATATAGGACTGATTGATGATGGGATTTTGACTATCCGTCAATCTTATATTCAGACTCAACGAGAGGTTAAAGAGGTTCAGAGTAGAAGTCGTAATGAAAAAGTACACGCTGAGGTACATAATTGGAGATTCTACCAAAAATCCTCTGATGATATGTCAGAACTAAAAGACGGAGAGGTTCAGACTATCTTCACATCACCACCTTATTGGAACAAACGACTTTATTTAGAAGAAGGTGGTTTAGGTAATGAGAAAACATCATCAGAGTTCGTACATAACCTTACAGAACATCTAAAGGATTGTATGCGTGTTCTGAATTCAAAGGGAAGTTTCTATTTGAATTTAGGTGATACCTATTTCAATGGTAACCTACAAAACATACCTCACAAGGTCATTATATCTCTTCAAGAACAAGGATGGATTCTAAGGAATACCATCATTTGGTCAAAAACCAACCCTAAACCTTCTCCATCCAAAACGAATTTGACTCCTTCCTATGAATTCATATTTCATTTAGTGAAGAGTAATGACTACGATTATTATCCAACTCCCACCCAACTCAGTTCTAATACTAAAATATCCTTACCACCAAGACATCGGAATTCAGATGGGACATATTCCTCTTCCATTTCACCATACATACCTAAATCTAAAGGAAAGAACATGGGGGATTATTGGGATGAGGATATAGTAAGGACCGCGGTCGCAAATCAAAACTTAGGGATAAACGGAGAACACCTCGCCCCCTTCCCAAAACAAATAATCACTCTTCCTTTATTACAGTCTTCAAAAATTGGGGATTTAGTGTTAGACCCATTTTGTGGAAGTTGTAATGTAGGAAGGGTCTGTGATGTATTAGAAAGAAACTTTGTGGGGTATGATGTAAACAATTACTTGGTTTAATCTTTTGTTCGTTCTATCTTTTGAGAAACAAACTAAACCAGATTCCCTTTCTGAGTATAACATTCTCTTTATTGAACAATAAACCTGTACAATCACGTGTTGTAGTATAATTGTTATGAGGGGAGAACAGAGTCATAAAGGGAGTTGTGCCACATTAAAAAATGATCGAGAAACTAAACGGAGCACCAATTTCAGGAGAATATGAAGAAATTCTTTTTGACTTGCCAGGACCTTGGCGAGAAGAGGTTTGGCATTACGTGAAGTTTACAACAAAAGATGGACTTGAATGGGTTGGTGGTTTCAGAGAAAAGGATAGCCATAATTTCTTAGTTGCAGAATTAGAAAGCAAAGGTGTTGTATGTGTTGTTTCAGGCGGACATGGATTCTTAGTTGACGTTGAAGGAAAACTGAAAATTAAAGACCTTGAAACAGACACCATAATCGACCTGACAGCCGACCCAGAAACCGAATCATTTTACATTTCTCGTTGGTGGGACTTAAAAATGGTTGACAAGGAATTTAAAGAGATTGACATTCGAATTCCAATTGACTGTGATGGAATTTACTTCAAGGAAAAGAAAGGACGAGAACTGAACTTAGAAATTGAAGAAATTGGTGCAGACTTAATTAAAAACCAAGATTACTATGTGAACTTGGACGAAAGAAAAATAAAAAAACGTGGCACAACAACACCTATAAGCAAGCGGGCGGAAAGTGCTAAACGAAACGATAATACTTTTAACAAACTATGGTCTCGACTGACAGGAAAGAGCTTTTAAAGCTCGCCTGCTCATAGCCAAACCTTAGCGACTATTTGAACCCCCATTGCAGAACTGAAAGTATTGAATCAATGCTTTAGAGTTTGCTCTTAGAACTAAAATGAATACAAGGAATTCGTCTAAATATGATTTTAAATGGGAATTCAGCCAGTTCCCTAGACCATTTAAAGCCAACGAACAAAAGTTTATCAAAATGATTTTCGAACAGTTTCAAATGGGCGAAAATGAATTTGAATGGACACAGGATAAATACAAAGGACGACACATTAGAAAATGGACGCTTATTAGACGTCCTATGATCCGATACATAGATGAAGTTGAGGTTCACATTCAGGAGTCTATTATTACAGTTTGTGTTTTTCTAAGGCCAGTTTTAATATTCTACGGTATAATTGGACTTATTCTTCTCCTACTCGGTATTCTAGCTGGCTTTCCATTTTTTATTGTTCCTCTTCTATTGATTTTAGTAGTAGTTGGATCAATCTACTTTACGTTACGTTGGACAAAATTGATCATAAGAAATAACCTAGCAAACAGTCGCTAACAACGTATATAACTCATATCCGGGCGCATCGTCCTTTTGGTTATCTTGAAGGAAACCAAAACGACTTCTGCTGATACGAGGTTATATACCACACTTAGGGTTTATTTCATCAACATGAGGATTACATACTTAGCAATTTTTATTTTGATAAACGTATCGCAGGTATTTGCTCAGAATGCTGAAATCAGAAAGACATTTGTAGCATTTCAATCGGCTATTCTGAATCAGAACTGTGAGCAACTAACTGAAATCTCAAGATTTCCTATTGAAGGTGATATGGGATTAGCACGGCTTGTGACTTCAGACCCTCCTCGAATTGACATGCAAAAGCACAATTATGAGATTTCTGACGAGCTATTAATTCACAATTGCTCATTCTTAGATTCAATAGAACTGAAGGTACTCGAACAATTCTCAATTGATAACTCTTACAATAATCATGGAATCGAAAACGACGGATGTATTTACAAAGCAAACCTGAGCGTAAATGAAGACTCCAGTTATTTCCAATGGAGCGTGGGATGTAGTGAACTTACAGAAGATATTATAGGCGAATACTCTATGGTTTTCACCTTCAAATATATTGAAGGAAAGTACAAGCTGATAAGTATTGTAGGATTCGGATAAAACAAACCCTAACAACGTATATAACTCATATCCGGGCGCATCGTCCTTTTGGTTATCTTAAAGGGTGGGTGGGGCATTTTTGTGTAATCCAAACAAAAAGACAGGGTGACCGTAAGAAGTCACCCTTTTTCATATCGGAGTCAATTTTTTAGTTGTGGTTTTAACTCCCCTCCTTAAACTCACCATATTGGTCTTTCCAATATTTCAGTTGAAGGTCATTGAGGTAAACATCCTCAACCAGTTTCATCTTTTCATCATACTTCTTAGAATCATAATCAGGGTGAACAGACTTAACCCTTTGAACTACTTTCTTTTCACTCCCTAAATACAATTGATATTTTTTGGAATTGACATACCATACACCACGATAGTAGTCTCCTCCACCATTTGAGTAATTCTCTACACGGAACGAAGGAAACTCAAAATCAAATGACTGAATTTGTGTTTTCAGTTGTTCTATTTCTTCTTTACAATCTTTAATCTCCTTTTCTCTTTTTGAAATAGGTTTCATCAATTTGTTTACCTCCTTCATTATGGACGGTTTGAGGTTTTCAATCTCACCTTCTCTCTTCTCAATCATTCTCTTAAGAGTCGACATCCTCCCACGAAGTTGTCGTTCTTCTCGTGATAGTTTCTGAAAGTCCTCTGGACTAAATAAGTGTTCTTTAGGTCTTCCCATTGGGATACAAGTTTGTGTTGTATCTAAAATACGTAACATCAGACAAAGATACAAGAATTTCGTATATTGTATATGTTGTGATGAGGGAAAGACCTGATTCGAGTAACAGTAACGATTAAACGATGTCAAAACAATACATAAATGAGTATGGGAATCTCATTGACGAAGAAGGACGATACGTAAAACGTCATTCATCTAAAATCAATACAAGTATAGTACAAGAAGGTTACTACTACTTCTATCTTAATGAAGATGAGTTGATGATTGAAGAAGAATTAAATACAGGTTCCTAATTGTATCTAAAACACTAAACACTATGATTAGATACACAAAATTCGTAAATTATATATGTCATGAGAGAGGAGGTGAAACGATGAAATAGAAAGTGAAACGATGAGGAGAAACGAGGTTTCAAGTCATCACCAGTAGTCCGGTTCCAACTCCGAATGGAATAATTAAACAATCAAGAAATAAAGAATGAAAAAATGAATAAAGTAAATTTTACCATAGCAAACTTTGTAAACCATCCGTCAAACAAAGAACTAAACGAATACGAACCTAAAATAGAATTACCACTAAAGGAGTTAAAGGTATTAGACTCAGAAAATGTACGAGTCAGAGGATACTATACAGGAATATCTAAGTGGTTAACACCAGAAGAGGTAGCAGTCTATGACTATATGGTCGGATGTCTTAAAATGGGAACGAACGGATATAAGTTCTCTAAATGTTGGGACTGGTTTGAAGAGAATAATCCTTCAGTCGTTAGTAAAATCTTGAAGGGAATGAACAATTAACTAATAACAAAAAGTAAGAAACAATGAATACCGATTTTGAATTAGACACTATGAAAGAACAATTAGACCAACTAATATCACAGCAAAATGGAGATTTACTTCATTTACGACAGGAACTTGAAAACCTGGAAGTCTTGGAAGAGAAATGGTTCCAGGGTGAGATTAGCAGAGATGAGTTAGTACTTCATTATGATAATTTACATCCACAATTGTGGAAATGGGGTTTAGATTTTGACTTGGTACTTGAAGAAATAGACTATCTAATATTAGATAAATGATATGTTTCTATTAGGGTATACCCAAAATGATAGTTTGAGAAACTGTTCTAACCCTTGGATTTCTCGTGATTTATTACTATATTAGGGTATAAACCGATACACCCTTAAATCATAGCAAATGAAGGTCCTTTATTCACGGGTTAGTTCAGAATCTCAAAACGAAGAACGACAAGTTCAGAAGACCGAAGGGTTTGATTATGTTCTCGTAGATAAGTGTAGTGGTCTTATACCACTTTGGGAACGACCCCAAGGAAGTCAAATCAAAAAACTAATTGACTCCGAACTACTCACCCATTTAGAAGTTCACTCCATTGACCGTCTGGGTAGAAATACCCTAGATGTCCTCTCTATATGGAAAGAACTCACAGAGAAAGGTGTAATGGTTGTTTGTAGAAACCCCTCTCTCCGAAACTTGGATGAGAATGGTAAAGAAGACAAGTTCTCCCAACTTATGATGTCCATACTCTCAACGATGTCCGACTTTGAAAGGTCACTCATCAGAGAACGACAAATGGAAGGAATCCGATTGAGGAAAGAGAAAGGTCTTTATCAAGGAAGACAAATAGGAACGACTGAATCAACTGAACGATTCCTATCAAAACCGAAGAACCAGGAGATTGTCAAACTCCTCAACAGAGGTTTGAAGTACTCGGAGATTCAGAAGATTCTTGGATGTAGTCCGAACTTGATTCGGAAGGTCAAAACACTTTCTGAATCTGTTCATAACTCAACCCCATCAACAATTGATTCTTAACCCCCCTGAATCATAATGGTTTATATCATATTGTATGAGGACAGTAACTCCACCCTATACTCCTTTTAACTTGAGATAAGAGTTAAGAACTATATTCAGAGAGTTTTGAACCACCTCGAAAGGGGTGGTTTTTTTATATCAAGGAAGAAACCTTCTCCAGGTATACTTTCTCGGGTATTAGACTTTTATCATAAAGGTCTTTTAACGTCTTGAGTTCCCCTTCGACATCTTGTTGGATATGGGTGTTTTCTAATTCACCCTTAGATTCAGAAACTCTAAACTGAAACATCTTCTTCATTCCCTCATCTCTTTCCTCGTCTAATGTGGAAAAGTAACTCTGAAAAACTTTATCAGAAGTGTGTCCACTCATACTCCTAATAATATGATAAGGTAGGTTTGAGTTAATTCCTTCTCGTATAAACGTTCTTCTTACAATGTGTGAAGAAACTACTTCAAATAGAGGTCTCAACAAATCCGTCCCTTCCTTTATTTCTTGACCAACATACTCCCTTTTTACAACCATTCTACTTAGACCCACCTTACGACAAACGTCTTTTATGTAAAGGTTGAACTTCTGATTGGAGATGAAGTTTCCTTGTGGTGTCTGAGGGAACAAATAATCATCCTTTCTCTTCCCATTCGAATACTTTCGAGAGATGGGTTCGGTGAAATCATTAAACGGAACCCGAACCTCTCTACGAGTTTTCTCCATAACGAAACGGATGTATTGAATACCATCAAGTTGAAGGTCACCAACTCGGATTTTAACTAAGTCACCAAAACGACAACCAACTCCACAACCAAACACCAACATATCCTTGTATACTTCAAGGTTTGTATATGTTCGGGTCTTGTTTCGTTTTCGGTTTGACAAGTGGTCGGTGTAATACTCCGAGGTATGTTTTAGGTGATTCTTATTCTGATAATCAAAATCCGTAAAATCGTTCAACTGTACCACCTCATCGAGTTTCAAGTAAACAATATCCTTCTCAACTGATGTGATTTTAACCCTTGGTAAGGTTACATCCGAATACCCTCTTCTGTTACACCAATTCAGAAATGTCTTTAGTACTTTGAATTGTTTTTGAATGGTTGAATTAGAACGATTCATCTGTTTTACACAATGAAATCGATATTTCTCAAGAAAGTCTTCGTCGAACCTATCTAACGAAAAATAAGTTTCTTTCAATTCCTCTATAACGAAGATTCCAATCTGATTAAGGTTAGACTTAATCACCTTCTTTGTAGAATCCTTCAAATCTGTGTTAATCCTTACAGATTCGAGATATTCCTCTCTTAACATAAAGAAATCAAACTCTCGTTTAGTCTTAACTACCTTCCCTTCGTCTGTTCTCTTCAGGTTTTTCTTAACGAGTTCAGGATAAGGAATCAAACCTTCTAATTCGAGTATTTGGATTTCTTTCTGAACTCTGACTTTGAAATCTTGAATTATTAGGTTTTTGTTTCGGTGATTTCCATCAGATGTACCAACTGGTTTTTCAGATGAACCGTCCCAGTCCTTTATTTTGACACGAACTCCCACATTCCATTTTACCTTTTTACCATAGTGATAGTAGTATACCACAACGTTTAATTCATCCTTGGAATTGTACGAGGACTTCTTCTTTCTATAATGAAGAGAATGATATAGACCCATATCCTAAAGTTAGGAAAAGAGTCCATTAAAAACCCTTGATTTGTCCCCCTATTTGGAACCCATCGTGGTTTTTATAAGAAAAAAGAGCTGCAACTTGTTGAAAATCAACGCGTTACAACTCTTCTTAAGTTACCCGACTAGGACTCGAACCTAGAATAACGGTACCAAAAACCGGTGTGTTGCCATTACACTATCGGGCAATCTTTCCCATTTGGGACGGCAAATATACTGCGATTCGGTAAATTCAAAAAAGAGTTTTTAAAAAAAAGCGTGTTTAACATTCGGTTGAGCGCTTAAGGGCGTGGATTTTCTTATTTTCGGGGCGTTTACTGTAGGATGGAATTGGTAAATCATGCCAAAATCCTCGAAAAAAGAGCACAACGTGAGCTATAAAAAACTGAACAACATCGTCGGATGGGCGGTATTCGCTATCGCGACCATTACGTATTTCATGACCATTGAACCTACGACCAGCTTCTGGGACTGTGGGGAATACATTGCGACCAGCGTTAAGCTACAGGTAGGTCACCCTCCAGGTGCGCCGTTCTTCCAATTGATGGGGAACCTCTTTGGCCAATTCGCTGGTAGCCCAGACCGTCAAGCTCTGATGGTGAACGCACTCAGCGCTTTGAGCTCGAGCTTTAGTATCCTATTCTTGTTCTGGACCATTACCGCACTTGCACTTAAGCTATTGGGCGGGAAGGAAAAATTGGACAGCGCTTCAACCATTGCCATTATGGGCGCGGGCGCAGTGGGTGCCCTAGCATATACCTTCTCTGATAGCTTCTGGTTCAGTGCTGTTGAGGGTGAGGTTTATGCGATGAGCTCATTCTTTACGGCAGCGGCTTTTTGGGCCGTACTCAAATGGGAACAAGCCGTAGACGAAGACCCCTATGCCAACCGCTGGTTGCTACTCATTGCCTATCTCGTTGGTCTTTCGGTTGGGGTACACATCCTTGTGTTCTTGACCATCCCGGCTATTGGAATGTTGTACTACTTTAAAAAATTCCCAAACCCAACGCGCAACGGCTTTATCATCGCCAACATCTCTAGCGTAGCGGTTTTAGCTGTGGTTTTCGCCTTTATCATTCCTATCGTTTTGAAACTCTTCGGAGCCCTGGAAATCACTTTTGTGAATAGCCTCGGACTACCTTTCCACAGCGGAACCATCGTGGCCTTCCTGGTGCTGTTCGCGGCAGTGACCTTCGGCGTTTTGTGGACGCAGAAAAACGACAAACCATTGTGGCAACAAGCTATTCTTGGAGTGACCTTGGTGGTGCTCGGGTACTCGACCTTTATCATTTTGGCCGTTCGTTCTAATGCGAACACGCCGATTGACGAGAACAACCCGGAAGACGCTAAATCGCTTTTGGCTTACTACAACCGTGAGCAATATGGCGATTGGCCGGTATTGTACGGACAGAGCTTTAACGCACCGATTGATCGTCAAGATCCTTACAGTGATGGTGAGCCCGTTTACCAACGTGGATATGCCGTGATGAACGGACCTAAGCAGGTGACCGCATTCAAATTGGAAAGTGAAGCACTGGCTTATGTGGAAGAAAACGGGGGCAACCTTACTGTGGACGGTAAGTATTTGTTGACTGATGACCGCAAGGCTAGCAAGCCAAACTATGACCCTAAATACCAAGGGTTCTTCCCGCGAATCTGGAACGATGATCCGCAATACAAGCAGAACTACATCAACATTATGGACATTAAAGACCCTAATGCTCCCATAAGCTTCGCACAACACTTCAAGTTCTTCTGGGAGTACCAAGTGGGTAAGATGTATTGGCGCTACTTCATGTGGAACTTTAGTGGCCGTCAAAATGATGAACAACACCGCTACGAGATTTCGAAGGGGAACTGGATTACGGGAATTGATTTCATTGATAAAATGAGAATTGGCGACCAGAGCAACCTTCCGGATCACATGAAGAATGACCCGTCGCGCAACGTGTACTTCGCGCTGCCGTTCCTGCTCGGATTGTTTGGTCTTTACTACCAATACAAGAAAAACAACAAGGATGCTTGGGTTGTGACGCTCTTCTTCCTACTCACCGGTTTGGCCATTGTAGTGTACACCAACCACAAGCCGTTTGAGCCGCGCGAGCGCGACTATGCCTTTGTAGGTTCGTTCTACGCCTACGCCATTTGGATCGGTTTGGGTGCCTTTGGATTGTGGGATACCCTCCGTTCTAAGATGAGTCCGGCTGTAGCTTCATACCTCGTGGTGGCTGTGACCTTAGTGGCTGTGCCTTTGAAAATGGCTGCAGAGAACTGGGATGACCACGACCGTAGCAACCGCTACACCGCGCGTGATATCGCTAAAGCTTACCTCGACAGCTGTGCGCCGAATGCAATCTTATTTACCAATGGGGATAACGATACGTTCCCGTTGTGGTATGTTCAAGAAGTTGAAGGCTACCGTACAGACGTACGCGTGGTGAACCTCAGCCTATTGAACACCGATTGGTACATCGATCAACAGCGCCGTAAAGCCTATGATGGCGAAGCCGTACCGTTCTCATTTGACTGGAATCAGTACGTTCAAGGAACGCGCGATGTCTTGTACTACCGTGACATGGGCGTAAAAGGCCGATGGGATGTGAAAGACTTTGTGGAATTCACCAAGCGCGACGATGATATGGTCATGTTCAATGCTGGGGCGGGCAAGAAATTGCAGATGTACCCACAAAAGAACCTCCGCATCAGCATCGATAAAGAGGCTGTACTCGCCAATCGCGTTGTGGACGCTAAGGATACCGCAAGCATCGTGGACTACATCGATTGGGATTGGAAATCAAACGTCATCACAAAACGTGATTTGATGGTGATCGACCTTATCGCGAACAACGACTGGACACGTCCAATCTACTTCTCTATTACCGTGGGTAACTCGCCGAAGTCTTTCTTCTGGTTGAACGATTACTTCCGCCTTGAAGGGATGGCCTACCGTTTTGTTCCGCAATACTCGCCGGGCAGCGGCAACGGTATCGACTACGGCCGTGTAGATGTAGACATTATGTACGACAACTTGTTAAACCGCTTTGAATACGGTAACATGGAGCTTCCAGATGTTTACCTCGATGAAACAAACCGTCGCTTGAGCTATAACCTACGTACCATCTTCGGTCGTTTGGCTAATGAGCTCATCCTCCAAGGCGATCAGCAACGCGCTGTTGAAGTCATCGACTTTGCCATGGAAAAAATGCCTGCTGAGAAGTTTGGTTACAACTACTTCGTGTTTGCGTTGATCGAATCCTACTACCGTGCTGGCGCATTAGAAAAGGCCCGTGCTTATACCAATGATTTCGCGGACCAATTGGACGCTGAAATGCACCACTACGCAACCTTCGACCGCACAGACCGTGCACGTGCAAACCAAGAAATTCGCACCAACACCCAGTTCTACCAGATGCTCGGGCAGTTCGTACAACGCTACGACCAAGCCAACATTCAAGCATTTAACGAGCGTTACATCGCAGCGATGACACCCCTACAGAACTAAAAGTCGGCGAAAATTTTGACTTCTTCAGACCCCCCGCGGCCGATGGCCGCGGGGGGTCTTTTTTTATCCAAAATCGAGCTGCATACGTTTGATTCGCTCTGCCAAGCTTTCACTGGCCATGGTCTCGCGCAAACGGTCCACGAGAATGGGGAAGGACAGGGGCGAGGGCTTATCGAGGTGCACGAGGCGGTGCTCTTGTGAAGAAATGCGGTCCAGGGCCGCTCTCATTCGGGCCTCTTCAAGCTGAAACTCGTGTACTTCCTCGTAAGACTGACGCAGGAGCAGGTTGTCCGGATCGTAATCGCGGAAGACCTCATACATGAGCCGTGTAGAGTTTTGCAGCTGCTTAGTGGTGATGTTTTTGCCGGGGTAACCGGTAAAGACGAGCCCGGAAATCTGTGCGATGTCGCGGAATCGGCGTTGCATCATCTCGCTCTCGTTGAGGCTGCTGACCAGGTCTTGGCGCAGATCTTTGATGGTGAATATGTCACTATCCAGGGCATCCCCTATCGGGATGGGTTGGTCGCTGAGCAGCTCGAAACCATAGTCGTTCATAGCGATGGAGAAGGTCTGTGGCGCAAAAAGTCCGAGTCGATAAGACAGTAGCGAAGCCAGACCCTCATGGACCAAACGGCCCTCAAAGGGGTAGACAAACAGGTGATGGCCTTCTTTATCGACGAGGTATTCCATGAGGAATTGGTCCCGCGCCGGCACAATACTGCGCTCCTTTTGTAATCGAATAATAGGCTGAATTAGGGCCAATTCCACATCCGCCCAGCTCGACCCGGTGGACGCTTCCTCTAGCTTATCCCGCAGATAATGCCCCAGTTCAGCACTAAGCGGCATCCTTCCCCCCATAAAACTCGGCACAGCACCCTTCTTCTGCCTCGAAGGCTGAACGGTCGCCTCAACACCTTTAAACCGCACCAATTCCAAACATTGCCCCGCGAACCAAAAGGCATCTCCAGGGCTCAATTTCGACACGAAATACTCTTCCACCTGCCCCAAGAATTTCCCTCGGCGCAGCTTCACCTTCACGAGCGTGCTACTGACAATAGTCCCAATATTAAACCGATGACGCATGGCCACCTTACGGCTCAAGACCTTGTACCGTCCATCTTCATCGAGCTCCACACGCTTGAAATCATCGTACGACTGCAACGCATCACCGCCGTTGGTGATAAACGCCAAACACCATTGCCATTCCTCGTCGGAAATAGACCCATAGCTCACCGTCTGCCGCACCTCTCTCAAGAGCGCATTCGCGTCAAAACCATCACTCACCGCCAGAGTTACCATGTATTGCACCAGCACATCCATACTCCGCAAATACGGCATCCGATCCTCGTTCGTCTTGCGCTCAATCGCTTTCCGCAGCGCTGCACATTCGATCAATTCCAAACTGTGTGTCGGCACAAAATGAATAATCGAAGTAGCCCCCGGCCGGTGTCCTGAACGGCCCGCACGTTGGACAAAGCGGCTCACGCCCTTCGGCGAACCGATCTGCACCACACAATCCACCGGCCGAAAATCCACACCTAAATCCAATGATGAGGTGCAGACCACGGCCTTTAACCGTCCATCATACAACGCCTCCTCGACCCACGCCCGAACTTCCTTGCCGATGGCGCTGTGGTGCATGGCCAGCACACCCGCTAGCGACGGATCGACCTCCAACAACTTCTGAAACCAGATCTCTGCCTGGGCCCGAGTGTTCGTGAAAATTAGGGTGCTGTTGTTCTCGTGGATAAGCGGCACAACCTTTTCCAGCAGTTTGATGCCTAGGTGACCCGCCCAAGGCAAGGTCTCCACCTCATCCGGCAACACCGGTTCGACCACCAGTTTTTTCTCAATATCCGCGCGAATAATCTGACCGGGCTGAAGCGGCTCCATGCCGAGCAGAATATCCATGCTCTCTTCCATGTTACCTATGGTCGCGCTAATGCCCCATGTGCGCATTTCTGGACGCATGGCGCGCAACCTCGAGAGAAACAACTCACACTGCACGGCGCGTTTACTCCCCATGAGCTCATGCCACTCGTCAATAACCACCGCCTGGAGGTTTCGGAAGAGTTTCGCATAGCCCTTGCTGGCTAAAATCACATGTACACTCTCCGGTGTGGTGATCAAGATGTGGGGAAGTTTCTTTTTTTGGTCTTGCTTAACCTTTTGGGACGTATCGCCCGTTCGGATGCCCACAGTCCAGTCGCTACCCAGGGCCTGAACGGCGCGCTGGGCGCTCTGCTCAATCTCCTTTGCTAGGGCACGAATGGGGGTGATCCATATGATCTGCCCGCCCTCGGTACTTTTGGGGTCTGCCTTCGCGCGTTCTATTCCTTCCGCGATAGCCGGCAGCAAAAGAGAATACGTCTTCCCGCTCCCCGTCGGGGCGTTGACCAATCCCTGACCACCGCTCAAATAAGCGCTCCACGCCTGAAGCTGGAAGGCAAAAGGTGTCCAGCCCTGATCTTTAAACCAGCGGCGGCAGTGTTGTATTGCTTGCGGAAATGGGGCCATTGAAAACTAACAATCGCCCGAGAATAAAGGTTCGAGCTTACTTCTTACCGAATTTAGGCACTCTAAAGTAATCAGAGTTGGCATCGGGAGCGTTTTTCAAGGCCTCCTCTTTGGTCAGCATCGCGCCAACCTGGTCATCGCGCATTACGTTCACCGACGGGCTCATCTGCGTCAACGGCGCCACGCCTTCGAGATCGAGTTTTTCAATCTGGGCAACGAAGTCCAAAATCTTACTCATATCACCCTGCATTTCCTCCAATTCATTTTCGGAAAGCTGTAGTCGGCTCAAATGCGCCAAGTGCAAAATCTGTTCTTTCGTAATTTCCATAATACTCGTTTACGACTCCAAAGGTAAGGCAAGTTTTCCCTTGTGCCCCCAATCCTTCAGGTCTTGTGCAATAATGCGGTAGCAACGCTCACTCAATTCTTCAATGGGGTTGTCCAATTCCAAATTGGGCCATTCCTCACCCAAAACCTGCGAGCGAATCACCCCCAGCGAACTCTTTTCACCCCAATCACCGAAGCGGTACTTGCTCTCATAAATACTCATCGGCACCACCGGCACGTTGTTATCAACAGCAATCTTAAAGGCGCCGACCTTAAATCCACGCAACAAATACTCCTGGGGCGGAATGCCGCCCTCAGGATAGATGCATACACTATAACCCTCGGCCACCTTCGCGCTCGCGTCCACTAGCGCTTGCTTCCGGCCTGAGTAGGAAGATCGATCGACAGGAATACTGGTCTGTTTGAAGAAATACCCGAAAAGCGGCAATTTCAACAACTCGGCCTTACCCATGAAGACCACCGGCGTCGGCGAGGCCAAAAACGTCATAGGAATATCTAAATCTGACCCGTGATTCGGCGCCAATACGACCGGACCACTCGTCTTCAGCCTATACTTCTTCGGGCGGGGCCAAACACCCATCAAGAGCAAAAAGATCCACGCCCATACTTTGCCGACCGTAAAAAATGCGCGGTAATTACCGCCCGGACGGGCTGTAAGCAGCAAGAATGGCAAAAGCACCAAAATGCTCACGCCGGCTGCAACGAAGTACCATAGGTGGTGAATGTAACTGAATATTTTCACGGCGACTAATTTAACCTTTTATCTGAACGTGCCTAAAGTCTCCTTAACGCCGTATTAATAATGGTAGTTTCGTAAGATGAAAAAATTCTCTACCGCCATTTTCCTCGCCTTGTTCGGGTTATTCGCACAGGCTCAAGGAACCTTCCCTTTTGACATTGTACTCGAGCCTAAGCCCGTTTCCGGTCTTCCTGGAATGCAGTCGTATGCGGCTGCCGAGCACGGTGGCAAGTGGCTCATTATCGGCGGCCGTTTGGACGGCCTACACCAGCGTCAACCCTGGCAGAGCTTCGATGCGGCTGGTCATAACACATCAATTTACGTGGTAGATCCGGCAGCGGGTCAGTACTGGAGTGCGCCTTTAACGGGAATTGGCAACGACACCTTGGAGGCACAATTAGCGGCGACCAACCCCAACTTCCATCAAGAGGGCGACCTGCTCTACCTCATCGGCGGCTACGGATTGGACGCAAACGCCGTACACATCACCCACCCGATGTTCACTGTTGTGGATGTGCCCACACTAATGGCCCACATCATCGATAGTGCTTCTGTGACAAGCGCGGCATTTCAAACCCTGAGCGGTGAATATTACGCCGTTACCGGTGGTAAGCTGATGTTCCTCGACAGTACATTCTACCTCGTGGGTGGCCAGCGATTCGACGGCCAATACAACCCTATGGGACACAACACCTACGTGCAAAGCTATACTGAGGCGGTACGTCGCTTTACCGTTAGCGGCACTTTCCCGAACCTCAGCGTCGATACCCTGAGCAGCTGGGTGGATACCGATGAATTGCACCGCCGCGAT
Organism: Bacteroidota bacterium; assembly: GCA_041164065.1. Taxonomy (GTDB): domain Bacteria; phylum Bacteroidota; class Bacteroidia; order Flavobacteriales; family Schleiferiaceae; genus UBA10364. The sequence goes on from JBEAQE010000017.1 coordinate 55,676, forward strand.
TACAACGTCACCTACATGACCGACGGCACGAATACCACCATAAATGCGTGGTCGGGCGTGTTCCAGAAATCAGCCGACTTACCCTTCCTCAACACGGTTGAAATCGGGGATACCGGCTATGCCGCTGTACCTGGGTTTTCGCAATACCTCAACCACTACCACTGTGGGACAGCCTCTTTGTATGGCGAAAGTGTTGGGGCGATGTATACCGTTTTCTTTGGCGGAATTGCCCAGTACTACTATGATACAAACGGCAATCTAGTTGCCGATGCCAATGTGCCTTTTGTTAAGACTATCGGTGTAGTTGAAAAGCGCAACGGCTCTTACAGCGAAGGTTACTCGACTACGGAAATGCCCGGTTACCTCGGTGCTGGAGCAGAATTTTTTCCTGCAGCCGAGCTGGCGACCAACGGACAAATTTTCCTTGCGGACAGCATCGGCACAGACACCGTGACCATTGGGCATATATTCGGAGGGATTTCCTCGCCGGCCGCCAATGTGTTCTTCACGGGTCAAACCAACACCAGTGTCGCAAGCAGCAATATCTACGAGGTAAAACTCGTCCGCAACTCGTCCATCGGCATCATTGAATCTGAAGTAGGCTCAGACCTCGCTCTTCAGGTTAACCCAAATCCCGCAAACGGTCGATTGATTGCACAGATCCATTCCCCTGCACGCGGCATGACCGATTTCGAAGTACTGGACAGCACTGGCCGCTTGGTCTACGCAACCAGCATCCCGACAAAACCGGGACTGAACACCATGGACCTGGGCGCACTAAACCTTCCAGCCGCACAATATGTGTTGCGCGCGAAGATCGCCGGGGTAGAACAGCAATTGTTGTTCTTCTGGAAATAAGTGCTTAGAAGCCGAGTTTTTCGCGAACTCGGCTCAATGTCGCCTGTGCCACAGGACGGGCCTTCTCCGCACCAACCTTGAGTGCCGCATAGACTTCTTCTGGGTTGGCCATGTAGTGGTCGAACCGCTCGCGCGCCTCTGCAAACTCCTCGAGAATAAGGTTTAGGAGGGCTGTTTTAGCGTGCCCGTAACCGAAGTTTCCTCCACGGTACTGCGCAGCCAATTCCGCCGTCTGCTCCTCTGTCGCCAACAACTTGTACAACGCATACACATGACACGTTTCCGGGTCTTTTGGATCCTCCAACGGCGTTGAGTCCGTCACGATCCCCATAACCTGCTTCTTCAGCTGATTCTTTGGTAGAAACACATCAATAACGTTCCCATAGCTCTTGCTCATCTTACGTCCATCGGTACCCGGAATAGTCATCACATGTTCCGCGATACTCGCCTCAGGCACTACGAACGTATCGCCATAGCGGTGGTTGAAGCCACTGGCCAAATCACGTGTAATCTCCAAATGCTGCTTCTGGTCCTTACCCACCGGAACCACATGCGCGTCGTACAACAAAATGTCCGAAGCCATAAGCACGGGGTAATCAAATAGACCCGCATTCACATCACTAAGGTTGTCGCTCTTGTCTTTAAAACTGTGGGCATTCGCCAACATCGGATATGGCGTAAAACAATTCAAGTACCAGGTCAATTCCGTGCACTCCGGCAAGTCACTCTGCGCATAAAAAACCACCTTCTCGGGATCCAAACCGCAAGCCAACCAAGCCGCCGCCGTCGCTAGCAAATTCTCACGACGCAAATCCGCGTCCTTCACCGTCGTCAGGCTGTGCAAATCAGCAATAAACAAATACGCCTCATTCTTCGGGTCATTACTCATCGCAATGGCCGGTCGAATAGCGCCTAAAATATTTCCTAAATGCTGTCTTCCAGAACTTTGAATACCTGTCAGTACTCTTGCCATAATCCTCTTCCTATTTTATAAGGGTCAATTCCAAATCAATATCTGCCCAGTAACTACTGTCCGCTGGGATCTGCATAAACGAGGTGCTCCACACCTGTACTGTTGGCAGCCCACCAATCATCTTAAACGTATAACTGATGCTGTCGTTATCCAACACTAACGTACTATCGTTGTTCGTCAACGTCCATGTCCCGTTGCTGATCAAACTTACGGGAACCTGCAACGAGTTCAACGCCGCAACGAACGCAATATCCACACTCCCGGTATCGGGCATCTCGTACATTGCCACCCCACCCGAAAGTTGCGAGCCATAACCACTAAAGTTCATAATCGTGGTTGGGTTCAGCGGGTTCGGCATCTGCCCACTGTAAGCCACCTGACTCACCGTCCACTCGCCCAACAAATCCTCACGAACAAAGACCTCGCTCGCCGTCGGTTCGGGATCACATGAAACCAATGAGATCATGCCAATCAGCGCGACTAAAAATTGGAGCTTTTTCATAATTCTGTTAGGCTAAAAACCACGGGCAGCTCGCCTTCGTGGTCTAATGATTTCAAAATGTTATCGGCCACCACACTTGGGCTAACCAATCGACCCATCTCAAACTCTTCCACAAAGTGGTCGTGAGAAGGGAAGCTTCCCTCACCCGCCTCGCGGATAGCTCTTTGCATCGGGGTATCCACCTTGCCTGGTCGAAATGCGTGAACCGGTACTTCTGGGTACTCTTTCGACAATACCTCAGCAAACTGATGAATGGCCGCTTTACTTGCACAATATGCGCTCCACCCCTCAATAGGGTAGCTCGCTGCGCCAGAGCCGGTGAAATAAACGGCCTTCTGGCCTACAACCTCTGATAAAAATCTCGCCGTGAGTCGCATAGGCGCAACTACATTCAGCAGCATCGTCGATGTTATCTCTTCACCGGTGCTGTCGCCCGCACGTCCTATAGGACCTATAGTTCCAGCGTTGTTGACAAGAACTGTTGGTCCAGACTCGGCCGTTTTGAACTCAACTTTTTCACAAGCCATAGGGTCCATGAGGTCCGCTTTTGTGAAGGTCATCTCGGGATGTTCAAGCAAACCCTCGGGTGAATGGCGACCTACGCCCTGTACGGCCCATCCCGCCTGAAGTGCGGCCTGGGCCAATGCGTAACCTATTCCGGTACTGACCCCGGTAATGATGAATTGGCCACGCATCCCTTATGCGTTGATTTCAATGAATCGGTTGATGTCTTTCACCTGTCCGAAGACTAGGATGATGTCGCCTTGACCGATGATGCAATCTGGGCCGAGGACACCGTGAATATGGTGCGTATTACCGTCCTTTCTCAACACCGTTACCAGGTTGATGTTGTACTTTTTGCGCAATCCAATGTCTTCCAGCGAACGGCCAACAATTTTCGGCGGTGCTTCTACCTCGATGATCTCGTAATCGTCCGGCAACTGAACACACATCAAAACGCCAGGATTGGTCAACTGCTCTGCAACGTTGTTCGCAACCTCGAGTTCAGGGCTCAAGATATGTTGGACTCCCATCTTAGCTAAAATCTTGCGCTGAACAGGTCCTTGAGCGCGTGCAATGATGCGCTTCACACCCATTTCCTGTAGGTGGAATACACAGAGAAGCATCATTTGGAACGACGAACCGATGCTCACTACTACAGCGTCCATATCCGTAATATTTTGAGCTTCCAAGGCCTGTTTGTTCGTTGCGTCTAATGCTACTGCAAAGGCTACATCCGGCGCAATGCTTTCAACCTTCTCTTCCGATTCGTCAATAGCCATCACATCAGCACCGCGCTCCGAAAGCTTGCGTGCAATAGCAGATCCAAAGACCCCCAATCCGATGACGGCAAATTTGCTGTTGTTCATCTTTCCTTATTTCTATGCGAGGGCTTTTTGCAAGTCCTCAATCAAATCGTCAATATGTTCAATACCTACCGACAAGCGGATAAGGTTATCGGTGACACCTACTTTTTCACGCTCTTCCTTCGGAATAGAGGCGTGAGTCATAGAAGCAGGGTGACCCGCCAAACTTTCTACACCACCGAGGCTCTCTGCCAGGGTGAAGATCTTCAAAGCACTGACCACCTCGGCCGTCTTTTCAAATCCTGCTCCTTTAACGGTAAAGCTCACCATACCGCCAAAGTTTTTCATTTGACGTTTGGCAACCTCATGGCCATTGTGTCCTTCCAAACCGGGCCAGTACACCTTGTCTACTGCCGGGTGGTCTACCAAGAAACGAGCTACGGCAGCGCCGTTTTCACAATGACGGTCCATGCGTACGTGCAAGGTTTTTAATCCGCGAAGAGCGATAAAGCTATCCATGGGCCCGAGAATAGCTCCCGAAGCGTTTTGAATAAAGTACATTTTCTCCGCAATCTTCTCTTCGTTGGTTGCTAACAAACCTAGGACTACATCACTGTGGCCACCAATGTATTTCGTACCGCTATGCATAACGATATCAGCACCTAATGACAGAGGCTGCTGTAAATACGGTGTTGCGAAGGTGTTGTCGACCACAAAAATGGCACCGGCTTCCTTCGCTACTTTGCCGATCGCCTCGATATCAAGAACGTTAAGCATGGGGTTGGTCGGGGTTTCCGCCCAAACCATTTTCGTGTGTGCAGAAATGGCCGACGCCCAAGCGTCGGTGCTCATATCTGCAAATGTGAATTTGATGTTGTATTGCGCAAATACCTTGGTAAACAAACGGTACGTACCGCCATAAAGATCATTACACGCCACAACTTCATCGCCCGGTTGAAGCATTTTAAGCACACAATCGATAGCGGCCAATCCCGATCCAAAAGCCGCCCCGTATTTCGCGCCTTCCACGCTAGCAATGGCGTTTTCCAATGCGTAACGGGTTGGGTTTTGTGTTCTGCTGTACTCAAACCCCTTGTGCTTGCCTGGATATTCCTGAGCGTACGTTGAGGTTTGGTAGATTGGAGGCATTACCGCTCCGGTGGTTGGGTCCGGATGCTGACCGCCGTGAATAGCTAGAGTTTCGATGTGTTTGCTTTCTGTGCTCATAAGCGCGATGTGGTTCTTTGGTGTATTACGCGCAGTATTCTTCAAATGCGCTCAAAAGGTTTGAGGCAATCATCTCCGCAGTACGACCCTCAATGTGATGACGCTCAACCATGTGAACGAGTTCACCATCTTTGAATAACGCCATAGAAGGTGATGACGGAGGGAATGGAAGCATGTGTTTGCGCGCCTCGTTTACCGCTTCGATGTCATTTCCAGCGAAAACGGTGATCATTTTTGAAGGCTTAATAGCTGACTTTGCAACCGCCATCGCCGCTGGACGAGCCGATCCTGCAGCACAACCACAAACTGAATTTACTACAACGAAAGTCGTGCCTTCTGATTTGATGGCTTCTGCAACCTCAGCAGCAGTGCGGGTTTCAGTATATCCGTTACTTGAAAGCTCTGCACGCATTGGTGCGATTAGTTCTTCTGGGTACATAATTTTATGGGTATTAAAATGTCGTTAGTTGTTGAACAAAGTTAGTGTTTCCTAATGGTTTGCGCGGTTGTACCTTTGCGCCAATTATAACGACAATATAATGAGCTCAAAAGTTCGCGTTCGATTCGCTCCTTCACCTACAGGACCCCTACATATCGGTGGTGTTCGTACCGCTTTATACAACTACCTCTTTGCCAAGAAACACGGCGGAGACTTCTTACTTCGTATTGAAGATACCGACCAGACGCGCTATGTTCCTGGTGCGGAGGACTACATTATCGAAGCACTAAAGTGGTGTGGCATCAGCCCGGATGAAGGTATTGGTGGCGAGGATCGTGGCAATGGCCCGTACCGTCAGAGTGAACGCAAGCCGATGTACATGGATTATGTGAATGAGCTTGTGGCTAATGACAAGGCGTACATTGCGTTCGACACCGCGGAGGAATTGGACCAAATGCGTGAACTCGCAAAAGCTGCTGGTGCGGCGAACTGGCAATACAACTATATCACCCGTGGCAATATGAAGAACTCGTTGACACTTCCAAAAGAGGAGGTTGAGGCGAAAATTGCCGCTGGCGAGCCCTACGTTGTGCGCATCAAACTACCCCGCGATCACGAAGTGCGCTTCGAAGACATTATTCGCGGTTGGGTGAGTGTGAACACCAACAACATGGACGATAAAGTGTTGATGAAGGCGGATGGCATGCCTACCTACCACCTTGCCAACATTGTTGATGATCATTTGATGGAAATCACCCACGTCATTCGTGGTGAGGAGTGGTTGCCTTCTGCTCCTTTGCACATCATGCTCTATGAAGCTTTCGGTTGGGAATCGCCTTCGTTTGCACACCTGCCACTGCTGCTCAAGCCAGATGGACCGGGTAAACTAAGCAAGCGCGATGGAGACCGTCTAGGTTTCCCTGTGTTCCCGCTCGAGTGGACGAATCCAGAAACCGGTGATGTGGCCTCAGGCTATCGTGAATTTGGGTTCTTCCCAGGTTCTTTCTTGAACATGTTGGCGTTGTTGGGTTGGAATCCAGGTACAGAACAAGAGGTGTTCTCGTTGGAGGAATTGGTGCAGGCTTTTGACCTCAGCAAAGTCTCTAAATCGGGCGCTAAATTTGATTTTGAGAAAGGCAAGTGGTTCAACCAATTGTACTTGCGCAAGTTGAATGAAACGGAATTGGCCAGCCTTCTAAAAACGGAGCTTGACAAAGCCGGATACAGCATCAACGAAGCGCATTTGGGCAAGGTTGCTACCATGATGAGCGAACGCGCTACCTTCCCTCAAGACCTTGTTAATGAGGGTACTTACCTCTTCGAGCGTCCGTCAGCGTACGACGAGAAAGCGTTGAAAAAATGGAACGATGAAAGCCCTGCTATGGTGGGTGATTTGATCGCTCGCTTTGATGCGTTGGAAAACTTCACAGAAGCAGAAATAGAAGCTTCTTTCAAAGCCTACCTTGCCGAAAAGGAATTGGGCTTTGGTAAAGTTGGTCCGGTCTTTCGTCTAGCCGTAACGGGCATGGGCATGGGTCCATCGATGTTCACGATCTGTGAAGTCCTTGGCAAGAAAGAAACCTTGGCGCGTATGAATGCTGCTGTTGAAGCTTTGGCCTAATGAAGCACCTTCACCAGATTGACGTTTTTGGTATCCGCATCTACACCAACCACGGTTGCATGGGTGAGGAGGCCATCATCGGATCTCACTACGAAGTAAACATTAGTGTTTGGGCAGACCTCAGTGCCTCTGTAGCCTCGGACGATCTGAACGACACTGTTGACTATGTCGCTTTGAATGCCATCGCTAAAGAAGAAATGGCCACTAGAGCCAAACTCCTTGAGGTCGTGGGTCATCGAATGATCGATCGCATCATGAACGAACATCCGCTCGTGCAAAAAGCCTGGGTAAATGTGGCAAAACTCAACCCGCCAATCAACGGCGATGTCGAGCGCGTAGCCCTCAGCTTTACCGCCGAGCGATAGATTAAAATAAAAGTTGGGCAAACGGATTTATCTCTTATTTTTGCCCTCCATTGGTTCCGTGGCCGAGTGGCTAGGCACTGGTCTGCAAAACCAGCTACAGCGGTTCGAGTCCGCTCGGAACCTCAGAATGACAAAAACCCCAGCGCACTTCGTGCGCTGGGGTTTTTTAATTTATTGCCTATCAAGCTCGCTTGAATGGGCGTGAAATAAAAAAGCACAGCAGACCGCGCAGCGGGATGACGGGGTGTTGTAACTGACCTTAGGTGGGTAGCGGTCCGCCGAAGCGATAGCGAAGGCAATCCGCCGGAACCAGCAAGCTCGCTTCAGGGTTTGGACAAGAAAAAACCCCGAGACAAAGGCCCGGGGTTCAATTCAAAATTGGTCCGTAAACCACTGATTTACAACAAATAATCCGTCGTCATAAAGTTGCTCTCTCCCGAAGAGATGATATCACCCACAAGACCTTTGTCTTCCAACCCTGTGGCCACCAACGTACGAATAGAGAAGGATCTCAACGCATCATGCACGCTCAAGGTCGCCATTGCACTATCCTTACGGCCAGTAAACGGCAAATGGTCTGGTCCGCGTTGGCACGCTGCATTGATATTCACGCGACACACCTGGTTTACCATATTGTCCACCGCATAGGCGATGGTGCTATGGTTCGCGCTAAACAAACTCGCCTGTTGCCCATAATCAGACATGGAGATACATTGCATCACCTCCTCAAGATCCTCGTATTCCACAATCGGAACCACCGGTCCAAACTGTTCTTCGTGGTAAATACGCATGGTGTTGGTCACGGGATACAACACGGTCGGATAGAACGAAGTATCCGTCGCGCGACCCGCACGCTTGTTGATGATTTTCGCTCCTTTTTCCACCGCATCATCAACATACTCTTGCATTTCAGCCACCTTGTTATACGTTGGCAGTGGGGTCAATGGCGCATCTGTAAATGGATGGTCCAATTTCAGCTCGTCCACCGCTTTCACAAACTTCTCTCGGAATTCCGCACCGATAGATTTGTGTACAAACAACAACTTCAACGCCGTGCAGCGCTGACCATTGTAGCTCAAAGCACCATTGACACACTGTTTTACAGCCACATCAACATCTGCGTCATCAAAAACAATAGCAGGGTTTTTGGCCTCCAAACTCAATACCTGTCGCAAGCGGTTTGGCTTCGGATGCTGTGCAGCCAGAGCATTTGAGCTCTTGGAGTTACCAATAAAGGCCAGCACATCAACATCTCCCGTTTGCATGATCGGTCCCGCAAGGGTGCGGCCGCGACCAAAGATGACATTCACCACACCCGCGGGGAAGCACTCCGCCATAGCATCAACGAGGTAGGTCAACAACAGTACCCCATGCTTCGCGGGCTTAAACACCACGGTGTTACCCATCAAAACAGCTGGGATAAACAGTGCGAAGGTTTCATTAAGCGGGTAGTTGTATGGTCCCATACACATTACGACCCCTAGGGGACCTCTACGAATCTGACTAACAACACCGCCCTTGCTCGCCACATGAGATCCACGGCGCTGCAGCTCTTTATATTCTTCAAGGGTGTCTTGAATGTATTCTACGGTACGATCAAATTCTTTGTAGGCATCCGATTTCTTCTTCGCTATCTCCCACATGAGCATGGTGCTAACCTCCTCGCGCTTTTCCATCATACGCTCCAGGAACTTCTCCATAATCTCAATCCGATCGGCAGATTTCATGGTCGGCCAAACGCCGCGACCGTGATTGTATGCGGCCTTAGCCGCGGCCAAAGCCTGTAATCCAACTTCCGTACTAAGCATGGGGCTTTGCCCAAGGTGAATGCGTTCCACAGTGCCGTCAGCAGCGGTAGGGCCCATGGGGCTATATACCTGTTCGTGGTCACCATTCCAGGTCTTTATCTCCCCGTTGATGAGGTATTTACTCCAATTCAATGGTTTTGGCGCATCAAACTCTGTGATAGGATTTTGAGTCGAATTTGCGTGCATAGCGGTTTTTCATTTTTATTCTTAGAAAAGGTAAGTACTTCTTTTTAAATGAGAGTTAACGAAACAATTGTCACATACTTGCTACCTTGAGGCCAAACCGAGAACAGATGAAACTATACCCTATTCACACCGGGAACTTCAAGCTGGACGGGGGCGCCATGTTTGGTGTTGTCCCTAAAAGCCTCTGGGAAAGAACGAATCCCGCAGACGAAAAAAACCTGTGCACCTGGGCAATGCGCTCGATGCTCATTGAAGACGGTGATCGCTTGATCCTATTTGATACAGGAATTGGCGATAAACAAAGTGAGAAATTTTTCAGCCACTACGACCTTCACGGCGACCACAGCCTCGACAGCTCGCTGGCCGCACTCGGTTTCAATCGCAACGACATCACCGATGTGTTCCTGACCCACCTCCACTTCGATCACGTAGGTGGCGCCGTACAATGGAACAAAGACCGCACAGGTTACGAGCCCGCCTTTAAAAACGCGACCTACTGGACCAACGAGCGCCATTGGAAGTGGGCCACAGAGCCTAACGCGAGGGAAAAAGCGAGCTTCCTCAAGGAAAACATCCTCCCGTTGAAAGAAAGTGGCCAATTAAAATTCATCGACGCACCAGAGGGCCAAATACGCATCACCACACCGCTCGGTTTTGATGCCTTCGTGGTCAATGGTCATACGGACGCACAAATGTGTCCCATCATCGAATACCTTGGGCAAACCGTCGTCTTCATGGCCGACCTTTTGCCTTCAACGGGACACGTTCCACTACCCTATGTTATGGGCTACGATACCCGTCCCTTGCTTACCCTCGACGAGCGAAAAATTATCTTCACAGAGGCGGCCGAAAAAGGCCACCACCTGTTCCTTGAGCACGACGCCTACAACGAAGTGTGTACACTTCAAATGACTGAAAAGGGTCCTCGTTTGAAGGATGCTGGACGCCTCGATCACTTTTTTGGATAAGCCACTCTACACATTATGAAAAAACTACTTACAGCCCTTTTTATCGCCGCCCTTTCCACGGCGCAAGCGCAATACTGGCAACAGGAGGTCGCCTACACCATGGACATTGATGTCGATGCTGCTACACACAGCTACACCGGTAGTCAGAAAGTGGTCTACACCAACAACAGCCCGGATACCTTGACCGAGGTATACTTTCATCTCTACTTCAATGCCTTCCAGCCAGAATCAATGATGGACGTGCGCTCGCGAACCATTAAAGATCCGGACCGTCGTGTGGGAAGCCGCATTGCCGGGCTAGCACCGGACGAGATCGGCTATCAAAAAGTAGATGTGTTGAATCAGGAAGGGCAACCGCTGAGTTATGAAGTATATGGAACGGTATTGAAGGCGTCGTTGGCGAAAGCAGTGTTGCCGGGTGAATCGACGTGGTTTGAAATGAATTGGGCCGCGCAGGTGCCTAAACAAATTCGCCGTTCGGGTTGGAACAACAAGGAAGGTATTGAACTAACCATGACCCAATGGTACCCAAAATTGGCCGAGTATGATGGTGACGGATGGCACGCGGATCAGTACGTTGGTCGTGAGTTTTATGGCGTTTGGGGTTCTTTTGATGTCCGTATTCACATCGATCCTAAATACCTCGTAGCGGGTACCGGTACGCTTCAAAATAAGGAGCAGATTGGCATGGGATATGGAGGCATTGAAAAAGCCAAACGTGTGAAGCGCGGTGAAAAGCGCACATGGCATTTCCAGGCGGCCGATGTCCATGACTTTGCCTTTGCTGCAGATCCGGATTATATCCACGAAGAGTTGCAAATAGAAAACGGACCCGTGGTGCATTTGGTTTATGACCCGAAGACAGCGAACGAGGGGAATTGGCAACGACTCAAAGAGGGTTACCTGCAGGGCTACTTCGATTTTATGGCCGAACACTTTGGGAAATATCCCTACGACCAATTCTCCATTATCCAAGGCGGAGATGGCGGTATGGAATACCCGATGTGTACGATGATTCTCGGTGGCGGCGACAATTTCGAGGGCTTCACCGGTCTCTTTGTCCACGAAGCGACCCACAACTGGTACTATGGAGTTATGGCCACCAACGAAGTTCGTCACCCATGGATGGACGAAGGATTCACCACCTATGCAGAAGAAAAATGCATGGCGAAACTCTTCAACCACAACGGTGATCCTTTCGCTGGATCCTACCGCAATTTCGTCTACCTCGACACCGCAGGGCACCGCGAGCCCCTCTCCACACCCGGCGATCATTTCAACTATAACATGGTTTACGGAATCAACAGCTACAGCGCCGGGGCTTTGTTTTTGAACCAATTAGAGTACGTCGTAGGCGAGGGCGCCTTCGCTCGTGGCATGAAGCGCTACTGGAACGCTTGGTCATTCAAGCATCCCACACCCTCCGATTTCATTCGTATTATGGAACGTGAGAGCGGACTTCACCTGGATTGGTACCTCAGCTATTACAAAGACCAGGTCAAGAGCATCGACTACACCGTTGCTGAGGTCGTTCCCGTGCAAAACGGTGCTACCATCACGCTCGAGCGTATCGGGAAGTTCCCCATGCCCATCGACCTTAAAATCACTCTAGACAACGGGCAGATCCAGCACCACACCATTCCACTACTGAGCATGTATGGCGCCAAAGCAGAGGCCAAAAACATCGCTGATCCGTGGCCATGGACTCACCCTACCTACACCTTACAAATCAATACCGCCGGAGCAGGCATAAGCAAGGTCGAAATAGACCCCACCAACCGTCTAGTAGACATCGATCGTTCCAACAACACTTGGAGCGCCCAATAAAGAAAAAGCCCCGCTGATGAGCGGGGCTTTTTGTATCACGACTTATCGCTTTTTCTTAGGACCGCCAGATCCGTATTTCTTCGCTTTGGTCATGCGTTTTTTCTCGCCCTTTCCAAAGTTAAACTCCTTCGCGTTCTTTGGCTTCTTCTCGTGAAAAGAAGGTCCCGGTTCATCGCTGACCCCGTTTTTGCGCGGGCTGCTCTTACTCATCGAAGCTAACCACCAATTTATCACTCGTGGCGTGGCTCTGACAAGTCAAGATGTAACCGTCGTTCACCTCATCGTCCACCAATGCGTAGTTCATTACCATCTCGGCAGAACCCTCAAGGACCTTGGCTCTACAGGTACAACAAACAGCTCCTTTACATGCATAAGGAACATCTGCACCCGCATCCAGCGCAGCATCCAGAATGTATTGTTTAGCGCCCATTTCAAAGTGGGTTTCTTCACCATCCAAAATGACTGTAACACTCGCTTTTTCAGTCGCGCGCGCCTCTGATGCCGCTGTTTCTTCTGCCGATGGCGCTGAGGTATTGAAGAGCTCGAAGTGAATCTTATCTTTCGCTGTACCCAAGCCTTGAAGGGCCTCGCTTACCGACTCAATCATGCCTAATGGACCACAAAGGTAGTGGGCCGTGGTGGTCACAACATCAAAGAAATGACCATTGAAAGCCTTTGCTTTTTCCGCATCGATCCTTCCATATGTTTTGTCGCTCCCTTGATCCTCGCGGCTGAGAATATGGTGAACCTCAAAACGATTTACGAATTGGTTTTTTAGGTCTTCCAATTCATTTTTAAAGATGATACTATTGGAGTTTTTATTCCCGTAAACCAAAGTGAAGGTGCTCTCTGAATCGCTTTTCAATACACTCTTCGCAATGGCCATCATCGGTGTGATACCCGATCCTGCAGCCCAGCCGACCACGTGAGACGCTTGCGCTTGTTTTTCCCAAACGAAGTTGCCCATAGGTGCCATGCTCTCGATCACATCGCCTGATTTGAGCTTCTGATTCGCATAAGTTGAAAACACACCGTTCTCAATCTGCTTCACCGCAACTCGCAACTCTCCTTCATGAGGAGCTGAACAAATAGAGTAGGAACGACGTACCTCAGCACCGTCGATATTTGTTTTCAAAGTCAGGTATTGACCTGGTAAATAGGAAAAATTAGCTTCCTGGCCAGCAGGTATATCAAATGCGATACTCACGGCATCGGCGGTTTCACGACGCACTTCCTTGACCGTTAAAGGCAGGAATTGGTTCCCTTTAGACTCCTTCGAAGCGGCCTGAAGGGAGGTTGTTTCTTTCGCTTTTTTCTTAAAAAATCTAAGCATGCTTCTTTATTTGGACGATAAAGGTAGGTACCAATTTCAAACCTTCGCCCAACTTATGACGTTGTATTTTAACTTTGTAAGCAACCAAATACACAGAAACATGGGAACGGAACACGTTTTAGAGGATAAATTCCAAGCCTACGTCGACGCCGAAAACAAGGTGGAGCCTAAGGATTGGATGCCTGATGCGTACAGAAAAACCCTTATTCGTCAAATATCGCAGCACGCGCACAGCGAAGTGATAGGGATGCAACCAGAGGCGAATTGGATCACCCGCGCACCATCACTACGCGCTAAACTCATCCTGCTTGCCAAAGTTCAAGACGAAGCCGGCCACGGTCTGTACTTGTACTCAGCAGCAGAAACTCTAGGTGAGACCCGCGACAAGATGATTGCCGATCTTCAAAGCGGTAAAGCGAAGTACAGCTCAATCTTCAACTATCCAACCCCATCATGGGCGGATATGGGCACCATCGGCTGGCTCGTCGACGGCGCTGCCATCCAAAACCAGGTGATGCTTACACGAACCTCTTACGGGCCTTACAGCCGCGCCATGGTGAAGATTTGTAAAGAGGAAAGTTTCCACCAACGCCAAGGATACGAAGTGATCATGCACCTTGCTCAGGGCACCCCTGAACAAAAAGCTATGGCACAAGAAAGCTTGAATCGCTGGTGGTGGCCAGCGTTGATGATGTTTGGACCATCGGACGATCACAGCCCCAACTCTGCACAAAGCATGAAGTGGAAAATCAAGCGTAAGAGCAATGATACCCTTCGCCAGGAGTTTGTAGATAAGACCGTTCCACAGGCAGAATATTTGGGTCTTACCATTCCAGATCCTGACCTAAAATGGAACGAAGAACGCGGCTCCTATGACTTTGGCGAAATGAATTGGGACGAATTCTACAACGTCATCAAGGGCAATGGACCGTGTAACAAAGAACGCATTGCGCACCACGTCAAAGCCCACGAGGAAGGTGCCTGGGTACGTGAAGCCGCAAATGCTTATGCTAAAAAACAAGCCGACCGTAAGAAAACGGTAGCTGCTTAAAACCTACACTGCATGAACAAAGACCACTGGAAAATCTGGGAAGTATTCCTTCGCTCTAAGAATGGGTTGTCCCACAAACACGTTGGTAGCCTCCACGCTCCCGATGCCGATATGGCTCTAAAAAACGCCCGAGATGTCTATTGCAGACGTTCTGAGGGGGTGAGTATTTGGGTCGTTCCTTCCGAAAATATCACCGCTAGCGCACCGGATGAAAAAGATGCGCTCTTCACGCCTTCGGACGATAAAGTATACCGTCACCCGACGTTCTACGACATACCGGACGAAGTAGGTCATATGTAAGATGGCAGGCGGCTGGTTAAATGCTACGGAGCGGACGTTTACCGCAGAAGAAGCGCTTAAAGAACTTTACTATTGCTTGGCCGATGATGCCCTTATTCATGGCCAACAAATGAGCAAATGGTGTTCCAGAGGGCCCGTATTGGAACAGGATATAGCGATCATCAATACCGCACTGGACCACATCGGTCGTGCACGTTTGTTGTATCAGGAATTGGCTCGAATGGAAGGCGGTAAGACTACCGAGGACACTTTGGCTTATTTCCGTGATCATGGCCAATTCCGTAACGCCCTACTCTTAGAACAAGACAACGGTCATTGGGGCGATACTGTCGTTAAAAGCTTTTTCTACGACACCTTCAACTTCTACCTCTTCGATGCCCTACGCTCTTGCCCAAACGAAGCTCTCGCAGGCATTGCAGAAAAGAGTCTCAAAGAGATTTCTTACCACGCGCAGTGGAGTGCTGAATGGATCATTCGCTTGGGAGACGGTACAGAAGAAAGCCACGAAAAAGTACAACAAAGCATCAACGACCTATGGATGTGGAGCGGAGAACTATTCGAAGTCCACAATATGTTCGAAGCATTAGGCGAGGGCTATTCTTCGTTTAATTCTATAAAATCTGCTTGGCTAGAAAAAGTTAACGAGGTGTTGAATATAGCCACCTTAACGATGCCCGATCCTGAAGCGTGGATGCAAACAGGGGGTCGCAAAGGAGTTCACAGTGCCGAGTTAGGTTACATCTTAGCTGAAATGCAAAGTTTGCCACGCACCTATCCGGACGCAACTTGGTAGACTAGTTACTGAGGCTAAATAGGCAATTATTTAAAAGTCTCAATTTCTTAACACAAAAAGGCGCAAATGTTCATTTTACGGCACGAGCTTTGCAGTGCGTATTTCAGATACGACGAAAGACGTGTTTTTGTGTTAAGCGAGTGAGGGCTAGAGTGGGGACTTTAGCCCTCTTTTTTTGCTCCAAAGGAAGGCAAGTACAAATTGGAAGAAACTGGCAACGGACATTGCACCACTGATCGACCCCTGAACCAGATCACTAATCCAGTACCCGATTAGAGCACTTAACAATCCTTGAACAAGGATCAGTACCGTCATCCACTTTAAGTTGTTCGTCAACAAATATGCGGTCGCTGCGGGAACGACTAAAAAAGCGATGACCAGGATTGCACCAACGCTTTCAAAACTTACTACCGTAGCTACTGAAGTCGCTGCCATCAAACTGTAGTGCCATAGAGCTGTTCGAATGCCTATACTCTGGGCATACTCTTGATTAAAACTGGTAATCATCCAACCCTTGTAACCTGTCCAAAAGATCAATTGTATCAAAGCAAGCAATATCAACAAGGTCCATACCGGGCTTGGAACGCCAAGACCTAAAAAACTACTGGTTTGAAGGGGAACAAAGGCTATTTCACCATGAAGGACGCAATCGGCATCAATATCAGCCTCACCGGCGTAGCGTGTCACCATAATCACCCCAACAGCAAACAAGAAGGTGAAAACTGTTCCCATAGCTGCATCCCCTTGCATTTTACCTCGAGCCGAAAAGAAGTGAATAAGGAAGGTGGTGAGGACCCCCATGAAAATAGCACCTAAAAACAAGGGAACCGAAGCCCGAGAACCGCTGATAAGGTAGGCAACTACAATCCCAGGAAGCACGGCATGACTCAGAGCATCACCCATCATACTCATCTTACGAAGCAGCAACAAGTTGCCCAACATCCCTGTGGAAGATGCTACTAAAAAACCGGTCACTATAATCCAAAATGCATCCATAATTATGCTGTTTCCGGTATGATTTCATGAATTTCAAGGATGGGATTGAAACGACTACACAAGCCCAATTCCCCTAATATTTCCGCTTCAATTTCCGGCGTTAAGAAGTGCTCCATCGTTTCAGCCTCATCGTGAACAAGATGAATATTCATCTGCATTCGACGTTGAAGATAGATCTCCCAGATCTTGTGTCGACGGTCGATTTCTGCACCATAGGCACGGCCATCGGCAGTCAATGTAAAGCCTGTATGCACCTTTCTAACAAGACCTTTTCGACGCAATCGCTTAATAGTCCTGTTCCAAAGACGTGTTTCAAACTTCTGTCTCGTGTTAATACTCAACCTATTGAAGAGTTTACCTAAACCTTTCAGCTCACACTGAACAGCAGCCTTAAGTAAGTTCTCCTCGTTAATTCGACGCATGAGTTTCAATTTTGTCCATCGCTGGTAAATGACCCCCCGTTTTGGAGCAAAAACCATTGACACGAAAGCAATTATACTCACAATGACAATAGTCCAAGGACCTGTTGGCATAGAGGTTTCTGCATAACTCACAAAAGCTCCTAACCATCCTGCAAGAGCACCAAAAAAACCACTGATTAAGACCATAGGAGTAAGTCGCTGGGTCCAGAATCGCGCTGCTGTAGGGGGAATAATGAGCAAAGCACTCATCATTACAATACCTACTGCTTTGATTCCCACAGAAATACTCAAAATAGTAATGAAGGATATGAGGGAATCCACACGTTTGATGTTAATCCCAATGGAGGCCGCATAGTCCTTATTGAAGACGACCGCTTTGATGTTATGAAAATTGAGCAATACAACAATCATCACAGCGATACTCACCAAAATAAAAGTTTGGCTATCCAATGGACTCATAGCCGCAGCATTGCCAAAAATATAATGGTCTAGGCCGCTTTGCTCTCCGCTGTAATTGTTCTGAATGATGGAAAGTAGAACGATCCCAAAACCAAAGAAGCTGGATAAAACAATAGCTAGCGCACTATCGCCTTTGATCTTGCTTTCATTGGTAATGTAATCCACCAATTGGATACTCAACCACCCTGAAATTGCTGCACCGGTAATTAACACAAATGGATTTTTTACCCCGCTCAACATAAAAGCAATAAGCACGCCTGGCAGCATGCTATGGGCAACCGTTTCACCGATGAGCGTTTTCTTTCTCAGGAAATTAAACGTACCGACAGCCCCGCTT
This sequence comes from Bacteroidota bacterium, assembly GCA_041164065.1. Lineage (GTDB taxonomy): Bacteria > Bacteroidota > Bacteroidia > Flavobacteriales > Schleiferiaceae > UBA10364. The sequence continues at coordinate 73,448 of JBEAQE010000017.1, forward strand.
ACACCGCCCAAAAGTAGTATAGCCCATGCCACATAACGGACATTAGGATCAGCTAACGTGATGTATTTCCAGATTAACTCCACCTATTTATCCAAGGTATTTCACAAGCAGTTTAGCATTAAATACAAGCATCTCAAGATACGTATCCTGATCTTCCTCATTCCCTAATGAATCACTAAGAAGCTCTGGGCCCAATTCCACTGGACAACCCTTTTCCACACAACCTCGCTGCACACTTTCCATAGCCTGCGGCGAAACAATATTCTCTAAGAAAATAGCAGGAACATTTTCGTTGCAAATAAAGTCGACAAGGTCGGTAACCTCGCGCAACCCGAAATCACTCACGGTAGAGGCTCCTTGCAACGTTTTTACTCGCAAACCGAAAGTGCGCGCAAAATAACTAAGTGCATCATGGGTCGTCACTACCGTGCGCTGATCCTCAGGTATAGCATCGATCATTAGCTGCACACTATCTTTCGCTGCAGCTATTTCACTTTGGTATCGCATCATGTTAGCGCGAATAGCCTCGCCCTCATTTGGATACTGAGCAGCCATTTTTGCAGCAACATCTCCTATAATAAATGACACTAAATCAGTATCAAACCAGTAATGCGGATCTTGACTCGCTGGGAAATTTGGATCACTAATAATCCAATCCTGAGGAACGTTACCTGCGGCATCTATAATCGTTTTGCCCTCAATTTTTTGCAATACATCAATAATCTTTCCCTCCAAGTGAACGCCGTGGTAAACGATCACATCAGCACTGCGCAAAACGTCTAGATCTCGTTTTGACGGTTTATATACATGCGGATCAATTCCCTTATTAAGGAGACTTACAACCTCAAAAGACTCTGGAAGCAATTCCTCCATCCAATCCGTCATAATAGAGGTAGTACAGACCACCTTAATTTTTTCATCGGCCACCTCACCACTGCTATTTTCAGTATTTTGACAGGAAACTACTGCAAAGACCGCAGTGAAGATTAAAAGGAGCTTACGCATCTTATTTGTATTTATTCTAAATAACAAAAATACATTCCGCAAGCACACGATGAAAGTGAAAACTATCTTTTTAAATTAAACAAAAACCACTTCTAACGTTTAATTTTATACAAATTTTAAAAGCATACTATGGAATCTATCTCCATTCCCCACATTCTTAAAACTCTAGGCCTTAACGAAGTAAATGCTGGAAATGCCATCGGAAGTAATTGGTATGGCAGCGATGAACACATCGTTTCTATCTCGCCTATTCACGCCGAGGTCTTAGGAAAAGTAAGTATTACCACCGAAGCCCAATACCATGCAACCGTCGCGCAGGCCAAAGCGACCTTTAAGGATTGGCGTAATGTTCCAGGTCCAAAACGTGGTGAAGCTATCCGCCAATTCGGAAATGCCCTACGCGATAAAAAAGCCGAACTCGGTGCCCTGGTAAGTATAGAGATGGGAAAGAGTTACCAAGAAGGATTGGGTGAAGTTCAAGAGATGATAGATATCTGTGACTTTGCTGTAGGACTATCACGTCAATTATACGGACTCACTATCAAAAGCGAACGTACTGATCACCACATGATGGAGCAATGGCATCCGCTTGGAGTAGTAGGTGTTATTTCCGCCTTCAACTTCCCTGTGGCCGTGTGGGCATGGAACTTTGCTATTGCTACAGTGTGTGGAAACACAACGGTATGGAAAGCCTCTGAAAAATCACCTTTGTGTTCTGTAGCTTGCCAGCATATCTGGAATGAAGTTGCAGAATCAATGGACCTTCCAAAAGGAATTTCAAACATCATCAACGGTGATTACAAAATCGGTGAGTTAATGACCAATGATACCAACGTACCACTGGTCAGCGCGACAGGTTCAACCCGCATGGGACGTATCGTAGGATCCACAGTGGCACAGCGATTCGGTAAAACCATATTGGAATTAGGAGGAAACAATGCTATCATCATTACTCCAAGTTCTGATCTTAAGATGACCATCACTGGTGCTGTCTTCGGCGCCGTTGGAACCTGTGGACAGCGCTGTACTTCTACCCGCCGACTTATCATTCACGAGAGCGTTTACGATAAGGTGAAGAACGCGTTGGTAGAAGCTTATGGCCAATTAAAAATTGGTAACCCACTCGACGAAAGCAATCACGTAGGACCACTGATTGACACCGATGCCGTAAAAGCCTTCCTCAACACTATTGATAGTGTACAAAAAGAGGGTGGAAAAGTCCTTTATGGAGGAGAGGTTCTCTCTGGAGGTATCTATGACAACGGCTTGTATGTGAAGCCTTGTATAGTGGAAGCTCAAAACGAATATGACAGCGTTCAACGCGAAACTTTCGCACCAATTCTTTACCTCATCAAATATTCCGGTGACGTTCAAAATGCGATAGAAATCCAAAACGGTGTACACCAGGGTTTAAGTAGTGCCATCATGACTAGCGACATGCGTGAAGCACACATCTTCCTCTCAGAAAGTGGTTCAGATTGTGGGATTGCCAACGTCAACATCGGTACCTCTGGTGCCGAAATCGGTGGTGCCTTCGGTGGTGAGAAAGAAACCGGTGGTGGCCGCGAAAGTGGTTCCGATGCATGGAAAGCATATATGCGTCGTCAAACCAACACCATCAACTATGGAACTGACTTACCTTTAGCGCAAGGAATCGAATTCAACATCTAAGCGCTTTGAATACAGAAGTTAAAATGAGGGTTGGGGCTGTTCCTAACCCTCATTTTGCATTTTTAGGGTTAGGAAGTTGCTTTGTTCAAAACCTAGAACCCCATCTAAAGCAATGGGAGAAACCCTATTTATATAATCCATTTGGGACTTCTTTTAATCCTATTTCGATTGCGCACCAATTACGCGCTTTACTCACCGGGGATTGGCAACCGCAATACGCACAACATCAGCAGGTCTATCATGATTTAGCCGCAGCTAACCGTTTTCAACACCACAGTCAACAAACCTTAGTTGAAGAAACTGTAAAAGCCCTGAACCTGAGCAGAACCTACATCGATACACATGGGAAAATCAATCTCATTATCAGTTTTGGAACTGCACATGCCTGGTATTACCAAGGGGCAGTAGTAAACAATTGCCACAAAATTCCCGGCGAACTATTTCAGCGTAAGTTGCTTAAATTAAATGAGATGGTTGAAGAATGGCTCGCAGTTTTGGAATTGGTTCCAGATTCTTGGAATATCATTTTTACAGTGAGTCCAGTGAAATATACCCGTATTGGATTGGAGGAAAATTTTCTCGGTAAAAGCCTACTGCGAATGCTTGTAGAAGCGCTTTTGGATCATCACACGGGTGCTGTTTATTTTCCCAGTTACGAAATCATAACCGATGAACTTCGTGACTACCGCTTTTGGAATACACAAGGTACTCATCCTACTGAGGAAGCTGTAGAAGTTGTTATGGAGCGTTTTAAGCCATTTTTATCGCTCGCAGGTAATCCTGAGTTGAATAGCAAGTTTTAGGACAGCAGCGACGCTAATACTGTCTGTTATTTCTCCGCGCATCACTTGATCGTATAATTCAACAAAAGGAAGCTTTTCAATGCTGAGGTTTTCAGTGTCTTCATGCTCGGTTCCAACAAATTCTAAATCACGAGCTACAAAAACTAATGCTTTCTCGTTCGTTACAGAGTTACTGAGCTGCATTTCCAGTAACGGTTCCCAGGAATTGGCAACATAACCCACTTCTTCTCTCAGCTCTCGCTTAGCGCTTTCCAAAGGGTCAACACCTAATGGACCACCACCTTCAGGAATCTCCCAGCTAAATTGTTGTGTCGGAAAACGGTACTGCCCTACACGCCATGTATTACCTTCTTCATCAAGCGCTATGATACCAATGGCTAAATTTTGAAAACATACCTCACCATAGATGCCTTTTGAACCTCCAGGAGTAATAACCTCGTGATGCTTCAAAGCAATCCATGGATTCTCGTAGACCTTCTCTGAATTCACAATTTTCCAATCTCCTCTATTTATAATAGAATTCATTTTATAGAAATATATAATGTTATATATAGCGTGTTGATAACCGTTATAACTCTTTGATTGAATCCTTGTTTTTCGAGTTGTTATTTGCTTATCAACACTTAAATTTTTTATTAATCCCTTGATTATAAGTTAAATATTTTTAGCTATTCACATTTGTTAATATCACTACTCACAGATCAATGTGGATGAATAGTTTTATGAATAACCGTGTATTTCGCGTTCTGAGTTGTGTAAATCTCTCTCAAAGAAAACACAAACTATTCTTGGTCAGGTCGTTTTTAGTGGGGATTGAAAATTTTAGTGAAAAAAGCAAGAAATACTTCTTACAAGGTTATTCACGGTTATTAACAACTATTCACTGAGTTATCAACGATGTTTACGAACTTTGTAGAAAACATAAAAAGTAATGAAAGTAGCGATTGGATCAGACCATGCTGGTGTAGAACTTAAAGCGGCCTTAGTTGAAATGTTGTCTAATGACGGCAAAACGATGTTTGATAAGGGTCCTATGACCGAGGATAGTGTTGATTACCCTGATTATGGTCATGCTGTAGCTTCTGCCGTAGAGTCTGGCGAAGTTGATCTAGGTATTGTTATTTGTGGAAGTGGAAATGGAATCAATATGACCACAAATAAACATCAGGACATTCGTAGTGCACTTTGCTGGTTACCTGAAATTGCAGCCTTAGCGCGTCAACATAATGATGCAAACATATTAGCCCTTCCCGCAAGATTTGTGTCTATTGAAGAAGGTTTAGCTATTGCAAAAGAGTTTTTCGCACACGAGTTTGAAGGCGGTCGTCACGAACGTCGAGTGGGTAAAATTTCTTGTGGTGCTTAAAGAATTGGTTTAAACACCAATTTTTCTTTCGAAGAAATAAGCAGTTGCTCTGGATGTTGCTTCCATATATAATGGAGGTAGCGAACAGGGTATCTGTGAATAAATCCTTCGCCAGGGTAAGGTTCACTTAGGATTTTTAATAAATCCAAAGGATCGCCGAGTGAAGGACTAAAAGCCGGTTGTCCCGTACCTACTGCTTGAAGTAAATATTCTTCTAGTGAACCAGTGAAGTATGGATACATAATAATCCTTTCGCTAGGTACAGCTTGAACCCAAAGTGCTGTACTGTAAACTTCAAAACCGGTTGCTCCAATACTACTTATTCGATATCGTTTAGAAAGCTCTTGGTAAATTTCGAAACCTTCTTTTTCCCTATTTAACGGATGATCAGAATTTAGATGATCTGCGCTGTTTGGGTACGATTTTAATATACTAAAGACGCAGTATTCACCTCTCAATGATTTAATAATAGAATCATTGGCTGCACAGCTGTGATCTAGAAAAAGGAGGAGATTTGGATTTTGTTTAGAACCGCTCACTTGAACCTCATAGAGGGGAACGTTAATTGGTATAGATTTGGAAGAGGTACATGACCATGAGAACGCAAGGAAAAGACCATACAATAATAGCATTTTTACGATCGATTTATTTACGTAAGTCATTGTATAACAGTTTATTATGGTTTTTAACTTCGCTTATCTCAGTGTCTTTACTCCTGCTCGTAAACTACTTCTTTTTTCCAGACATATATGTGCTTCAATGGATTTCTTTCATTGTATCGTTAGTAAGCGCAGGTGTATTCTTATACTTTGTTTTAAGGTATTTATTATTAGCTGCCCTACTGGGTATAGTTTCACGTGAAACATTAAGTAAGCTTGTTTCTTATTATGATGGTGGCCAATTTCAACAAGCAATTCATCTAGGCTCATCAGATCTCGAACAATGGGCTAGTAATAGAGCAATAGAAAAACTTTCGCAAAGACTTCCATTATTATGGAACCAGTGGTTGCAAAAATTAAATTGGAATACAGCGCTCTATCTTTTAGGTGTTTCATTGCTAATTTTTATTCCAACCGCTGTATCCCCTGTAGTATCGACGGTGGATGAAATTATTACTGGAGACTTAAGACATTCGATTACTCTACCAAACATTCCTGATACGTTGTATTATAATTACAATGAGGTTTGGGAGAAACCAAATAATATTCAAGCTTCAATTAATAGTGAGTTAATAGACCAACTGATTATTCAATCCGACTATAGTGTAGATATTTCATATCGAGGTAGATTTTACAAGACCTTATTTATAGACTGTGATAGTGTGCCTCAACTATTAAATTGGTCGGCACAAGTATTTCCTCCAGGCTATACGCAACTGCATCCATATACTAGTTCAGATACTATACTTGCTTATCCTGGTTCGAGTATACAATTAAATGTGCAAGGATTACTCGTCCATTTATTTCAATTACATGTTTCACGTGAAACATTAAACAACAATCAACGCTTTAATTGGGATAACGATACAGTGAAATTGGTTTTTAGAGACCAGGTTCATTTAATACCAGTAAAACAACTCGTTGATCAAAAACCTTTCATTGAGGTATTACACAACACTCGAGATAGTATTAGAATTAAAATCAAAGATGATTTTGATTTAAAACACGCTTCTATTGATGGACAACCGCTACTCATTACAAAGCAAAGTGCTCTAGAAATGATTGTAGATATTGTGTGGCACACAGATAAGATTAAAATAGAGGTAAGCGATATTAACGGTCGAGTTGTACGTGAATTAACCCGACCTAGGTTACAATTCTCAGAAATAAGTTCTGAGGCAAGTAGCGTCAGCCTTAAGAAAATGGCTATTAATGAGGACTTAAAACGTCGGCTTGAAGATCGACAAACGCGTCTAAAAAAGACAGAGGAGCATCAGTTAACCATACCTGAAAAGGACCAGAACAAAAAGGAAAATAAAGAGCAGCAATTCATAAAAGAACAACCAAAACCAGAAAAAGAAACACTAGAAAAACTTCTGGAGCGTTTGGATCAGCAATGGAAGATGGAGCAAATGCTCGAACTGCTCGATAAGGTTGAGGAAGAAAAAAATGATGCACTTGATAGCGCGGTAAGTAAGTTGAATAAAGAATTAAGCGAAGGCGCTGATGAACAATTAAAAGAGGTTCAAAAACAAATTGATGAAATACCTGAATCGGGTGAGGATAGGAAAGACAAGGCAAAAGATGCGGCAGAAGCATTATCTGAGCTGTTAAATCAAGAGCAGGCAGCGATCGAAGAGGATAATGTGGAACGCATAAAAAGGTTGTTGAAACAGAGCTGGTCAATATCTATGAGACAAGAAGATTTAAAACGGATTGAACGAGATATTGCCATTGTTAGAGATCAACGCAGTATTTCCAGACTTGAAGCCGAAATACAAGATTCTCTAGATGTACTCATTGTAAGTGATGCAAAATTAGCACAGGCATTATCTGCTGTGAGGGCCGAGCTTAAGCTTAATATAGATGCGATGAATACTCAAATAGATCAAGGAAAATCATTTGAAAGTGCGCTAGGGTATTCATTGAAATCATTGAATGAGCTTGATAAAACGCTTTATTTTATCCTGGAAAATGCTAAAGAAAACTTGTTGCAGAGTAAGGCAAAATGCAACAATGGAGCGCCTAATAAAAAGGGTCCTCCAAAGCAGGGCAAGGGTACAAAACCAGGTAATGGTGAGCCTAATACAGGTAAGAAACCTGGTGGCCGCAAGCAAGGTGAATCAGGAGAATCGCGAGAAGGTAAGGGTGAAGGACAGAAACCGGGTTCTAGCGGAAAGAGTAAGGGTGATTTACTTCGGGAGATAGAAGAGGCGCAGCAAAAACTATCGGGTTCGGGTAAATCAAAAGAGCGGGAGGAATTGGAAAAAATGAAAGAACAATTGCTTTTCAAAAACAACCTCTCTGACCAAGAATTATTGGATATCGAAGACAAGCTTTGGGAAGCAAAGAAAAGTCAGTTTGATAAGGAGCAACAAGGTGAGGAAAGAGTCCGCGAGGAAGCTGTAGATCAAAAGGCAATCATGGGCACAGAACTTAAAATAAAGGTCATAGAATCACAACAGACAGACTTACCTTTGCCTGTGCTTAAAAAGAAGTAAAAACCTGTGGAAAACGTTGAATTACAGACGGTAATAGACGCTATTAAGGTGTTGTATCCAAAAGTGAAATTGGGTAAAATCACCGCGGAATGGTTGAGTGATGAACAGCTTTTGGAAGTTAACCGTCAGCATCTTGATCACGATTATTATACGGATATTATCACTTTTGATTACACCCGTGGCAATCGTATTAGCGGAGAATTACTCTTGAGTATAGACCGCGTTCATGATAATGCACGCACTCAAGGGGTCAGCGAAGAACAAGAAGAAGCACGAGTTTTAGCTCATGGGGTATTGCACTTGATTGGCTATAAGGATAAGACCGAAGAGGAAAGTGCAGAAATGCGTTTTAAAGAGGACGAAGTATTAAAACAGATGGGTTATGGTACTAGATCATAAGTACGATATAATAGTTGTAGGGGCAGGTCACGCGGGCTGTGAAGCAGCGTATTGTGCCGCGAAGATGGGCGGAAAAGCACTGCTTATTACCATGAATATGCAGACTATTGCCCAGATGAGTTGTAATCCAGCCATGGGTGGCGTTGCGAAGGGTCAGATCGTTCGTGAAATAGATGCATTAGGCGGTGGTTCTGCCTATGTGACGGATAAAAGCATGATTCAGTTTCGCATGCTCAACCGCAGCAAGGGTCCTGCTATGTGGAGTCCCCGTGTTCAGAGTGACCGACACGTCTTTGCTCAGACATGGCGTGAACTACTAGAGTCTACGGAAGGTGTGAGCTTGTTCCAGGATATGGTGGCCGAAATGTTGATCAGTGATGGTACCGTTCATGGGGTGAAAACGGCCTTAGGAATGACCTTTGAGAGTGATACAGTAGTACTAACCTCGGGAACCTTTATGAATGGATTAATTCATGTGGGAGACCAAAACTTTGGTGGTGGCCGAGCGGGTGAAAGAGCAAGTAAGGGTATTACGGAACAATTAGTAGAATTAGGCTTTGAGGCCGGTCGAATGAAAACAGGTACACCTCCGCGAATAGATGGTCGTACTATTGATTATTCTGTAATGGAAGAGCAGCCCGGTGATGAAGATCCTGGTCAGTTTTCATTCTTAGGCGAACATAAGCTGACTAAACAACGCAGTTGTTGGATTACCCATACTAGTCAGGAGGTTCATGATACTTTGAAAAAAGGATTTGATAGATCTCCACTATTTAATGGTACTATTCAGGGTACTGGGCCGCGTTATTGTCCGAGTATCGAGGATAAAATTGATCGATTTGCAGAGAAGTCTAGTCATCAAATCTTTGTCGAACCAGAAGGTTGGAACACCGTAGAGGTGTATGTAAATGGCTTCAGCACTAGTTTGCCTATCGAGGTTCAATACGAAGCACTTCACAAGGTCCGAGGGTTTGAGAACGCAAAATTCTTCCGTCCTGGATATGCGATTGAATACGATTATTTCCCGCCTACACAGCTTAAGCATACACTTGAGACAAAATTGGTTTCAGGTTTATATTTTGCTGGCCAAATCAATGGAACCACGGGCTATGAGGAAGCGGCCTGCCAGGGACTTATGGCAGGGGTAAATGCTGTACTAAAAACACGAGGAGAAAAGCCTTTTATTTTGGGTCGTGAGGACGCCTACATCGGTGTATTGATTGACGATCTGATAACGAAAGGAACAGAGGAACCATACCGTATGTTTACTTCGCGTGCAGAGTACCGTCTTTTGCTCCGTCAGGATAATGCAGATATTCGCCTTACCCGTTTAGGTTATGAAATAGGCTTGGCAGGAGAAGAGCGTATACACGCTTTAAATAGCAAAGAAAAAGCGATACAAGAGGGTCGTGAGTCTCTCGATAACAGCTTGCCGTTAGAGAAAATTAACGCTGTTCTTGAACGCAAAGGAGAGAAGGTTTCTAAGGAGCGAGTGAAAACAACAAAATTGGTTGCGCGTCCAAATGTATCATTGAATGATTTTGAGGCGTACTATGAAGAATTAGACTGGTGGACGCCGGAGGTTGTTGAGCAAATCGAGATCGACATTAAGTATGGTGGGTATATCGAACGCGAGCGTGAAAATGTTGAGAAAATGCGACGTTTAAACGACAAAGCGATACCTGAAAACTTTGATTATTCGAAAGTAAAAGGCCTGAGTTACGAGGGTCGAGATAAATTAACGGCTATTCGACCGGCGACTATTGCTCAAGCTTCACGCATAAGTGGCATTAGCCAGAGCGATATTCATGTACTTTTAGTGTATATGGGCCGTTAGAACATAGAGCATGATAGAAACTTTAGACCATTGTCCTGTTTGTTCAGGTACTACGATTACAAAGGAACGCACCGTTGTTGATCACCAATGCTCAGGCGAGTTATTCGATGTGAGTTTTTGTGTGGACTGTACCCACCGTTTTACGAATCCTCGTCCAACAGCGGAGGAAATAGGTCCGTATTATAATTCACCTGACTACATCAGCCATACTGACGATAGTTCTACGTTCTTCGGAAAAGTATATCAATTCTTACGTAATGTAAACCTCAGCTGGAAGCATGGCTATGTAAAGAGATTTGTGACCTCTGGTACCTTGTTAGATTATGGCTGTGGGACGGGTTCTTTCATGGCTTATATGAAGGAGAAAGGTTATGGTGTACGCGGGGTTGAGCTCAATGATGGTGCTCGAGAAAAAGCCTCGAAGCACGGCGATGTTTCTGAATCCATTTCTGGTATAGAAGGCACTTTTGATGTGATCACAATGTGGCATGTGCTCGAGCATATCTATGATTTAAATGGTCTTCTGGAGAGCTTTAGTGAACGATTGAACAACGAGGGTACGTTGGTGGTAGCAGTTCCTAATCCAGAAAGCCCGGACGCTGAAATGTATGGGGATTTTTGGGCCGCATGGGACATTCCTATTCATGTGCATCATTTTTCGAAGCAAAGCATGGAAAGGTTGATGAAGGACCACGGGTTTGAATTAGTTAAAATCTTCCCGATGAAACTCGATAGCTACTATATCTCGCTGCTTAGTGAACAATTTAAGGCTGGAAGAAAAGAAAAAACCATAAAAGACTGGATAACAGCTTTTTATAATGGTTTTATAAGCAACCTTCGGGCGGGTAGAAACAATACCAGCTCGTTGATTTACATCATGAAAAAAGCGGCCTAATTCATCCCGCGGAACGCGCGGTGTAAGTGATAGCTGGTACTTGTTAAAGCGGTTTTCGTGTGGATGTTGCGTTCCAGGTCACGTAGGCATGCGCCAAGTGATTCGGTGATTTTTAAAGTTCCTTTGGGTACAACGGCGCTGCTTAGCTTTTGAACATTGATACTTCCCAGATCTGTAGCGGAAGACGGTGTTTCGAGAACGTTATGGTAGAATCCCCGCTCAAGAAAATGTAATGATCTGAAAATCAAAGTTTTCAAAGCCTCTTTTGGCATTGAAGCCAATTCACTTACTGCGTTAGTGATTTCAACGGGATTGCCTTTATAGCAGGTTCTCATCCACGTTGCAAAAACGTCTATCTGAGTGCTTTGCGGATCACTTTTAGCGCTGATGGCGGCACCTAGGTTTGGCGCAAAAATCATGTCCAATAAACGAACGGTGGCTTCGGCTTCACCTGCGAAATGCTGATCAAAGACTGTCGAATTCATCGGCTCACAAGCCCACGGGGCACAACGCGAGGTTATGGTGGGTAAAAGGCGCTGTTTTCTATGAGTTACCAGCAACAAATACGTGTTGGGCAAGGGTTCTTCGATCAGCTTAAGAAGCTTATTGGAGGCGATGGTGCTGATTTGTTCCGGCATCCATAAAAGCAAAACACGGTTTCCTCCTGATGCCGCGGTTAGGCTGAGCTTGTGGTGGATGTTTTGAATTTCTTTTACGGGGATTTGAAGTTGTTGGTTTTTTTCTGTGATCAATTTCTGCCAAGAGTCAGGATCAAGGAAGGTGTTGTTTCGAAGGGCGTTGCGAAAGACCGGCAGGAAATCGTCGGCTGTTCCGGTGTTGCTCCCGCTTACAAATGGGAAACTGAGGTTCAGGTCAGGGTGTTCGAGGCGCTCTACTTTGGAACACGAGGAACAGGTGCCACAGCCTTTGCGTGTTTCGCACAGAAGTATTTGTGCTGTGCGAAGGGCAATGGGCAGACCTTCCTCGCCAGGACCGCTAGAAATCAAGTTTGCGTGATGCAAGCGTCCGGACTGGGCTGCGCGCTCGATTTGATCTAAGATTATCTGGTTGTTATAAATGGTAATCATCTGCCGAGGAAGTTGAAATAAGGGCTAAATTGGCGCCCAACTAACATGCAATTTACTATGAAAAGCTTCGATTTCTCGGGAAAGAACGTATTGATTCGTGTGGATTTTAATGTCCCACAGGATGACCAACTCAATGTAACCGACAACACTCGTATTAAAGCAGCGATGCCAACGATTAAGGCCGTTCTTGCGGGCGGAGGTAAGGCCGTGTTGATGAGTCATTTGGGTCGTCCTGACGGTCAACGTGTTCCTGAAATGACATTGAAAGCGTTGGTAAAAGAAGTTGAGATGCTTTCTGGCGCAAAGGTGCACTTTGCCGAGGATTGTATCGGTGCGCCAGCGAAGGCGGCGGTAGACGCTGCGGGTTCTGGGGAAATTGTATTGTTGGAAAACTTGCGTTACTACAACGAGGAGACTAAAGGCGATGCGGGATTTGCCAAGGAATTGGCTGCTTTAGGGGATATTTATCTGAATGATGCCTTTGGAACAGCGCACCGCGCACACGCTTCTACGGCGATTATTGCGCAGTATTTTGATGAGGCAAATAAAGGTTTTGGCGAGTTGATGAGCGCTGAAGTAGAGAGTGTTTCAAAAGCGTTGGGCAGCGATCGCGCGACTACTGTTGCCATTATTGGTGGTGCTAAAGTGAGCTCAAAGATTGGTGTAATCACCAACATGATTGAGAATGTTGGTACGGTGATCATCGGTGGCGGTATGGGTTTTACGTTCGTGAAAGCCATGGGCGGTCATGTGGGTACTTCGCTCGTTGAGGATGATAAATTGGAATTGGCCAAAAGTCTAATTGCTGAGGCAGAGGCGAAGGGCTGTAACCTGCTCATTCCGGTGGATACGCTCATTACAAAAGATTTTGCGGATACTCCAGCCGAGCGCGTTTGTCCAATCGGTGAGATACCTGAGGGCTACATGGGGCTGGACAACGGTCCTGAAAGTATTGCACGTGCTACAGCGGCTTTAGCGAAGGCTAAGACGATTATTTGGAACGGGCCAATGGGTGTTTTCGAGTTTGAAAACTACGCGGGCGGTACCAAAGCAGTTGCGGAGGCAGTTGCACAAAGTACTGCTAATGGCGCCTTCAGTTTGATCGGTGGTGGCGATAGTGTTGCCGCGGTTAACCAATTCGGCTACGCAGAAAAAGTGAGCTACATCTCCACCGGTGGTGGTGCCATGTTGGAATTCCTCGAAGGAAGGACCCTTCCTGGTGTTGCTGCGCTGAGCTAAGCTAAGCATTAGAGCATAGCATCGGCCATTTCCACAAGGTCAATCAAAAACGGATAAACAACGGATTCGGATACCCATTGCGGGTGTTCGAACCCAATGTTTGCATGTAAAGTGCTGTATGCGTAGGTGATTAAAGTGCACCATAATACGGCTTTGATTAGTCCAAAAACGCCGCCCAAGATTCGGTTGATACCACCGAGCATAATCGATTTGAGAATCTTGTCGATTAGGTTGCCCAAGAGGCTAATGGCAACGTAGGTTAAAATGAAAAGCAAAACATAGGATAGGGTACCAATGTATTCTTTACCCACGTAAGGAGATAAGAGTGTTTCACCGCGCTCATGGAAAAGAAAAGCAACGCCCACGCCAAGCAAAACGGCGGCTATTCCGGCGATTTCTTTTACAAAGCCTTTCCATATACCTTTGACAAGTAAAAACGCCGCGAAAACGGCTATAATGAGATCTAATCCTACCATAGGGGAAAAATAATGAGAAGTGAGGAATTAAAACGTGATTGGGAGGTCTTGTTGGCTAAACTTTCCGAACAATTTCCAGGCGATGGAGACTTGGATTTAGACGGAGTATTGCTTTTGATCGGCATGCAAGAGTTGCAGATGGGCTACATACGCTTAAAAAAGGACGATAAACTAAATGTGTTGCATATTGCCATTTGTACGGTGCTCGAACCTTTCGGCTATTATGAGTTCACCGAACGTGATGAGCAGGGTTGGCCACATTTTAAAACCCTGAAGCCCCTACCCAACCTCAAGGCTGGAGAACAGGCCATCTTGATGAAGGAAGCCGTTGTGCAGTACTTCAGGAACCAGGAGTATATTTAAACCAAGGCCGCGGCCGCGGTAAACAAAAAAGGCGACCCATAAGGTCGCCTTTTTTACACGCGGTATCGATTAGCAGCCTGGATCTGAAGGATCGTAAGGCAGCATGATAATGCTTGTTTCAACGGTTGTATTAGGCTCGAGTTTGACGAAACCACAACCGATATGGGTATAAGGAACCTCGCCCCTAGTCCCTAAGATCTTGAAAACAGCTTCATATTCGTATTCAAATTCTACCACACCGTCGAATCCAGTGGTATCAATGAAATAAGCTTCCGGACGTGGGTTTGGTACATCAACGGATGCTTCAACCACTACGTTTTGGATCGGCTGACCCTCAGCATTTGTAACAAGAATGCGGAAGGGATAGGTCGGGTTTTCAATACGACAGCCGGCAAAAGAAGCGGCAATTAAAAGGAATAGGGCTAATTTCTTCATGGTTTATTGGACACAGCCATTAGGTTCTCCGATGGGGTAAATTACAACATTTACATCAACTGTCTCCCCTCTTACCAAACGAACATAATCACAACCTTCGTAAATCATTTTCCACGCCTTGATATCGTAATAGGCTTCGAACCCAGAACGGAACACGATTTGACCACTAACATCGGTAAAATTATACCATTCGGTAGATCCTGGAACGGGAACAAACATCTTAACCGCTGCGTTTTGAACAGGAATACCATCCTCGTTGGTCACTTTGACGCGTACGAAGTATTCGTTAGGAAGTTCTTCCTGACAAGATGTGAGAAAGAGTCCAATTAGGGCTAAAAGAAAGATCCGTTTCATCCGTGGAATTCAGTAATTTCGCCAAATCTACAACAAAGAGAACGTTTAAGACTAGGCTGTTATGCTTGAAAAAGTTGATTTATTAAAAGAGCAAATTCAATTAACCGCGTTGACCAACAAGGAAGAGGCGGAAAATTTCAGGCTACAGTTCTTGAGCAAGAAGGGTGCTATACAGGACCTTTTCAAGCTTTTCCGTGAGGTGCCGGGTGACCAAAAAAAGGCTTTTGGTGCCGCATTGAATGAACTTAAAGACATGGCCGAGGCCAAACACGCTAGCGCACTGGAGTCTTTCGAAAGCGAAGCTGTGGCAGGTGTACACGGAGATATCACCCGTCCGGGAACGCCATATGAAATGGGTGCTATTCACCCAATCAATGCGATTAAGGACGAGATTGTAGACATTTTCAAACGTATTGGATTTAACGTAAGTACCGGCCCAGAAGTTGAAGATGATTGGCACAACTTTACCGCATTGAACTTCCCAGAAGAACACCCTGCACGCGATATGCAGGACACGTTCTTTGTACAGCGCAACCCTGATTGGGCTTTGAGAACGCATACGTCTAGCGTTCAAGTACGCGCCATGGAAAGCGCGCAACCACCTATTCGTACCATCAGCCCAGGTCGGGTATTCAGAAACGAAGCGATCAGCGCGCGTAGCCACTGTATTTTCCACCAAATTGAAGGTTTGTACATTGACAAAGACGTAAGTTTTGCGGACCTAAAACAGGTTTTGATGTACTTCGCTCAGGAGTTTTTCGGCAAGGCCAAAATCCGCATGCGTCCCTCCTATTTCCCCTTCACGGAGCCTAGTGCTGAGGTAGATGTATACTGGGGGTTGGAGAATGAAATCGATTACAAAATCACGAAGGGTACCGGTTGGCTGGAAGTAATGGGATGTGGTATGGTTGATCCTAATGTTTTGAGAGCGAGCGGTATAGACCCTGAAATATACACTGGATACGCATTCGGGATGGGTATTGAGCGCATCGCGATGAACCGCTATCAAATACCAGATATTCGCCTTTTCACCGAGAACGACAAACGCTTCTTAGAACAGTTTAAGACGGGTCTGTAATCGCGTCTATCAGGGCTGCCAATCGGTAGTCCTTTTTTGTGATAGTATTACCGAGATCATGCGTTGTTAAGCGCAGGGTAACTCGTTGAAAATCCCAATGAATATTGGGATGGTGGCCTTCTTCTTGGGCCAATTCCGCCACCGTGTTCACAAATTCCCACGCGCCCTCAAAACTCGTAAATGTCCAAGACCGTTCGAGCGCATTCTCCCCTTCTAACCAACGGTGTTGTTCCTCTATTCCCATAGTTCTAAAATAAAAAACCCCATGGCATACACCATGGGGTTCGTGTCGTTCTTGAATCGAGCGCGTTAGTCGATTTCAGAGATTTTAAGCATGTTGGTGAAGCCCTTCTCTTGAATAGGCATCGACGCAATGTTTACGATGATATCGTCCTTTTCCACTAAACCGCTCTTTTTAAGGATTTCTTTAGTGTCGTGGAATGTCTGGTCCGTGCTTTCCATTTTATCGTAGTAGAACGCCTCTACGCCCCAAATAAGAGACATCTGGTTCATGATCTGACGGTTGGCGGTGAAGACGATAATTTTTGTCTTCGGACGGTGTCCAGCAATCTTTAAAGCGGTATATCCACTGAAAGTTAGTGTTAAGATAGCCGCTGCATCTACCTGATCGGCAATTTTTGCCGCATTGTAACAGATGGTTTTGGTAATGTAGCGCTCATTTTTGATTGATGGTGGGTTCTCGGTTCTTGGACGAACATCGAAGGTTTCCTCCACGTGACGAACAATATTTGCCATGGTTTCAACCACTTTTACAGGATACTTCCCTACCGAGGTTTCTCCAGAAAGCATAACGGCGTCGGCCCCATCACATACAGAGTTTGCCACGTCGTTTACCTCAGCGCGCGTAGGGCTTTGGCTCTCGATCATGGTCTCCATCATCTGTGTAGCGATAATTACTGGCTTAGCTTTAATGTGACATTTCTCGACAATCATCTTTTGCACCATAGGTACAGATGCATATGGAATTTCAACACCGAGGTCTCCACGAGCAACCATGATGGCATCGGTTGCATCGATGATTTTATCAATATCGACTACAGCCTCAGGCTTTTCAATTTTCGAAACAATTTTAGCATAAGAACCAAAATCCTCGATGATTTTGCGCAATTCCGCTACATCGTCTGCGTCACGGACAAAGCTCAAACCAATCCATTCAACACCTTCTTCCATGGCCACTTGAACGTCGGCAAGGTCTTTTGGTGTCAAACAAGGAAGGCTCACTTTAGTATTAGGAAGGTTAACCCCTTTTTTGCTTTTCAGCGGACCACCCTGAATCACTTTGGTGATTACTTGATCTACTTTATTAGTCTCAAGAACCTCACAAATAAGCTTACCATCATCCAATAGAATGCGCTCGCCTGGGTTTACATCTTGTGCAAATTGCTTGTAGTTCATGTAGACGCGTTGAGCGGTACCTTCTACTTTATTTGTGGTAAACTCTAGGGTATCACCCTCCTTGATAACGGCGCCTTCTTCTACATCACCGATGCGAAGCTTTGGGCCCTGAAGGTCAGCTAATACCGCTGTTTTGCAGTTAAATTCTTCATTGATTTCCTTCACGAGGCGGATCGTACGACGGTGTGTCTCATGATCTCCATGTGAGAAATTTACGCGAAACACGTTCACCCCGGCGGCGACCATGTCTTTCATCACCTCTTTGTGCCATGAGGCGGGCCCCATAGTTGCTACAATCTTGGTGTTATTAGGCGTTTCTGATTTCATAAAGTAGATGTGTTTCTCGTTGTGTCAGTTGTGTGTGCGCTTCAAAATATTGCGCTGTTGTGATCTTTGGATTGCGTTTGAGCACAGATTCTAAATCGAATGCAAAATCGGCATTTTCTGCAATTAAAACATAATCCCAGTGTTTAACAGAAGGTAAAAGATGCTTTTCGGGCACAGATTCAAATAAACTCCATGCAGTCTCTTTTTCCCGCTGAACCCCTGAGCTGATGTTCATAATAAGACAAAGACCTTCGCCATTGTGGTCTTCGCCATCGAAAACATTGTATTCCCAATGGGTACCACTGTCCCACTCTTCTTCAGGTTTTTCACGGCAAATAAGCCCTAAACCGTACTGAAAGTTCAGCCAATAGGCCAATTCATGGTCTTTTAAAGGCGTCCGGATGCCCAGCGTGCTGAAGTTCATTTTGAGCTTCGACAGGGCGTTTATGTGTTTAACCTTAGCCATTAAGTTGTGGGTTTTGCTCAAAATACGCTTTCGCAGCTTCTTCTTCCCCCTTTTTCTTTGACGTTCCCTCGCCTCTTGCTACAAGCTGGTCACCAACATAGAGTCCCATAATAAAGGTGCTATTATGTTGTGCCCCCTTGCGTTCGAGTTCCTCAAAACGGAAACTTATTTTTTCACCTTGAAAGTACTCGATGACCTCGCTTTTGTAGTTGTGGGTGGTGGTCATAAGCTCATCGCTTTCTAAAAAAGGCTTTACAATACGCTCCATTACAAAATATTGCGTGCGTTTTGTGCCTTGATCGATATAGCAAGCGCCGACGATCGCTTCAAGGGCGTCTCCGTAAATACTTTCGCCGTGACTCCCTTTAAGATTTGCAACAAGGAGGTTGGGCAGGCCCAATTCATCCGCGACACGGTTGAGGTTGTTACGGCTAACGATCTTACTGCGCATCTTCGTTAGAAAACCCTCATCCTCTTTAGGGAATTGGTAAAAAAGCGCCTCTGCAACGACCAAATCGATTACAGCGTCGCCTAAAAACTCAAGGCGTTCATTATTGCGCTCCCCTTTTTTCTTGCGAAATGGGTATGCACTGGAATGGCGTAGAGCAAGTTTGTATAAACTAAGATCCTTTGGCCAATACCCAATGATGCCCCTGATGTCGCCTTTAAACTTTGAGGGTCGAAAAGAACTAAGTACCTGGGACAGTCTCGACATTTATTCGGCTTTCTTGAAAAGAACGCTCGCATTGTGACCCCCGAATCCGAAGGTGTTACTCAATGCTGCACGAACTTCTCTTTCCTGAGCCGAATGGAAAGTGAGGTTGAGTTTTGAATCAAGGTTTTCATCGTCGGTAAAGTGGTTGATCGTAGGAGGCACCATGTTTGTGTAAACAGCCATGATAGACGCCATCGCTTCAACAGCACCCGCTGCACCCAACAGGTGGCCGGTCATACTCTTCGTTGATGAAATGTTCATGTTGTATGCGTGATCACCAAAAACTTGAAGAATAGCTTTGGTTTCTGCGATATCGCCAAGTGGTGTTGAAGTTCCGTGAACATTGACGTAGTCAACGTCTTCCGGCTTCATGCCGGCATCGTCAATAGCGTTTGCCATTACGTTGCGCGCTCCCAATCCTTCTGGATGAGGTGCGGTCAAGTGGTGTGCGTCTGCACTCATACCACCGCCGACCATTTCGGCATAAATTTTTGCACCACGAGCCTTGGCATGCTCGTATTCTTCGAGGATGATACCAGCACCACCTTCTCCCATAACAAAACCATCACGGTCTTTGTCAAACGGACGAGAAGCAGTCATTGGATCATCATTGCGCGTACTCAATGCATTCATAGCGTTGAATCCACCCATACCTACAGGGTTAATAGCCGCCTCTGAACCTCCACTAACAACAACATCACATTTGCCCAAACGGATTAAGTTAAAGGCGTCAATGAGTGCGTTGGTAGAAGATGCACAGGCACTAACAGTAGTGTAGTTTGGTCCGCGCAAACCGTGCTTCATTGAAATGCGGCCCGGCGTGATATCCGAGATCATCATTGGAATGAGGAACGGGTTAAATCTCGGCTTGAGGTCGTTATCGACAAATCCTTTGACTTGCTCAAAGAATGTGTCAATACCCCCAATACCAGATCCCCAAATGACCCCGATGCGGTCAAGATTTTCCTTTTCGAAATCCAACCCGGAGTCGGCAATGGCTTCATCCGCCACTACCAATCCGAATTGAGTAAATCGATCCATACGACGTGCTTCCTTGCGGTCAAGCAAGTCGTTGGGTTCAAAATCTTTCACCTCACACGCAAAGTGTGTTTTGAATTCTGAGGCATCAAATCGAGTGATAGGACCTGCTCCAGATTTACCGGCAAGCATGTTCTTCCACGTTTCTTCGGCGGTGTTTCCTACAGGAGTAAGCGCACCTAGCCCAGTGACAACTACGCGTTTGAGGTTCATAGAAAGATGTGTTACTTAGGCTTTTGCTTCTTCGATGTAAGAGATCGCTTGGCCAACAGTGCCAATGTTCTCTGCTTGATCGTCAGGAATTTGGATGTCGAACTCCTTTTCGAATTCCATGATCAATTCTACGGTATCCAAAGAATCGGCACCTAGATCGTTAGTGAAGCTTGCTTCAGTTGTTACTTCATTTTCATCAACGCCGAGTTTATCAACGATGATTGCTGTTACTTTAGCTGCAATGTCTGACATGATTAGAACAGTTAATTAATCACCGCAAAGAAAATAAACTTTTGAATACCCTCTACGGCGAATGTTAGGGTGTAAATTTGTCTCTTACAAGGTACATAAAAAGATGATTAGAATCGCCATACTCGCTTCAGGATCAGGAAGTAACGCACAGAAACTCGTGGAATACTTTGCCCAAAACGACCTCGCTCGGGTGGAATTGATCCTAACTAACAACCCCCACGCAGGAGTGATACAACGTGCTGAAAACCTGGGGGTTAAGTGTGTTTCTTTCGATTCTAAAGCACAAAATGAAGAAATATTAACAATACTGCAAAATGAGGCAGATGTTGTGCTTTTAGCTGGGTATTTAAAGATGATTCCTGCATCGTGGGTACACTCGTTCAACGGTAAAATGTTGAATATTCATCCCGCGCTATTGCCAAAATTTGGCGGTAAGGGCATGTACGGCGCGAATGTTCATAAGGCGGTTAGTGAAGCCGGCGAGGTTGAAAGCGGTATTACCATTCATTTAGTCAACGAGCATTATGACGAAGGCGCTATAGTTGCGCAATATATCGTCGATATCGAACCCTTTGAAGATCCTGAATCTATTGAAGCTAAGGTGCGTGAATTAGAAATCGATTATTACGCTCCAACGGTTGAGGCATGGTTGGAACAGCTAATCACAAGCAATTAATACGCAATCATTGAGAGTTACAATATATACAGACGGCGCAGCAAGTGGTAACCCAGGTCCGGGAGGTTATGGTGTGGTTTTGGAAAGTTCAGCTGGCCATCGAAAAGAATTGAGCGGCGGCTTTAGTTGTACGACCAATAATAGAATGGAGCTCCTAGCAGTAATTCAAGGTTTACGCGAACTAAAGAGTGATAAAGTTGATGTTGTGGTTGTGAGTGACAGCAAGTATGTAGTCGACGCTATTAACAAGGGTTGGCTTTTTGGGTGGGTCAAAAAGGGCTTTAAGGATAAAAAGAATCCAGACCTGTGGCGCCAACTTTTGCCGCTTTTAAGTAAATACAAACCTACTTTTCAGTGGGTAAAAGGCCACAACAACCATCCCCAGAACGAGAGATGTGATGCTCTAGCGGTCTTAGAAAGCAAGAAGTCAAATTTACCCCCTGATCCTGGATATCCCGGTTAGAAACGGATGTAGTCCTCAGGATCAATTGGCTCGCCTTCATACCAAAGTTCAAAGTGAAGGTGTGGACCAGTAGTGTTTTCACCGCTGTTGCCGATGATAGCGATGGCCTCTCCGCTTTTAACGAAGTCTCCAGGTTTTTTTAGCAGAGCACTGTTGTGTTTGTATGCTGAGATGAGGTTGTTTTCGTGCTGTACTATAATGATATGTCCGGTTTCGCTGGACCAGTCCGAAAAAATAACAGTGCCTTCGTAAACGGCTTTAATGGCTGAATTCTTTGCCGCGGCAAGATCTACGGCGAAATGGTTAGAGTTTTTATCGAATGCAGAGGTGACAATTCCATTGATAGGCGCGACCAATTGTGGCATTTGAATTTCACGAGCAACAGCATTGAGCGCAAACTCGGTCTCTTCTTCTACCCAATTCCGGAAAGCGCTATCCTGATCGGAAGGGTCGCTGAAATTCAAGCTTTGTACCAATGAATCTTCTGTTGTGGAGAGCTCATCTAGAACACTATCGACGACCTCGCCCTGCAAGATGCGCTGTACACCTTCGAGGTAACGCTGATTTTGCAATAAGGCGGTTTCCAAGCTATCTGTTTTTAAAGCCAACGAGATCGCTTCACGGCGAATTTTTGAACTTGCGTAGCCTGGGATTAGCTCACGCAAAGGTGTAAAGGCGATTACAGTTGTGGTGAATGCGACGGTGGTGATGACGGCGAAAACAGAGATCGAGAAAATGTTCAAGGGGCTCAATTTTACCGTGAACAGCTCCTCGAATGTATTGTCATTGAGGATGACGAGGCGGAATTTGTTCCTCCACCGGGTGATTCTTTTCTCTCTATTTTTACGCGGTTCCATACAAAAGCAAATATCGTGAGTTGAAATTCTTCTGCTCCGCTGAAATAAAATATTTTTAGGGCGTTATTATAGCTATGCGTACACGCTTATTCCATTTTTTGCCCTTACTGCTGCTCTTAGCGGGCTGTTCAACGGAAAAAGACCGTTGGGTGAACCAAAAGTACCATGAGGTAACGGGTCACTTTAATGCGTATTTCAATGGTGAAGAGGCCTTTAAAAAGGCGGTAATGAACTTCGAAGACGGTGAAAAACTGGATTTCGAGAAGCTGCTTCCATACTATTATTGGCCAAACGAGCAGCAGGCCCCTGCGTTATTTGCGCCCATGGACCGGGCCATTGAGAAAAGCGCAAAAGTGGTTAAAAACCACAGCATGGTTTTTAGTGGAAAACAGAAGAACAGGTATGTTTTTAAGGCGTATTTGTTGATTGCCCGGGCTAAATACTATAAACACGAATTGTTGCCGGCGCTGGAAGCTTGTGCCTATATGGTTGACAATTTCGGTCGATTGGACGCTGCCCGTGATGAGGTCTTCTTCGCACGCTTGTTGGCGGCTCAGATTCATACTCGTATGGGTAACTATTACCAAGCGGAGCAGCAGCTGGACGCTTTGTACACGAAGCGTTTGCCTAAGGAACAGTTGTTGGAGGCACAAAGGGCCTACGCAAACTTTCACGCGGCTCAGGGTCATTGGGGGGAGGCACAGCAATGGACAGGAATGGCGCTGGAATTGGCCACGGAAAAAGAAGACAAGGTTCGTTTAACCTACATCAATGCGCAGCTTTACGCCCTTTTGAAAATGGGTTATGAGAGCGCGAGGTCATATGAAGAGGTTTTGAAGTTGCACCCGAACAACTACGATATAACCTTCTCAGCACAGATAAAGCGTGCGGAGAACTTTGATGTGTATATGGAGGACATCGCGGTCATTGAAAAGGAGCTTGAGAAGATGATTCGCGACGATAAAAACATAACCTACCGCGATCAGATATACTATGTGTGGGCACTCAAGCGACTAGATTTAGGGCAATACCCTGAGGCAGAAAAGTTGTTGGCTTCGAGTGTGGCTTCGAGCGTGGACAACCCCAAGCAAAAGGGACGCAGCTACTTGAAATTGGCGGATATTGCTTTTGACTTTAAGGAATTTGTGCCTGCGCAGTCATTTTATGATAGCGCGATTGCGGTATTGCCGGGTGATTTCCCAGGTTTAGACACCATAAAAGACCGTACCCAAGTCTTGAATGAATTGGTCGGTCAACTCAATAGTATAGCCCTTGAGGATAGTCTTCAGTCGCTTTATGGGATGAGCAACGAAATGCTGGTAAAGAAATTTCAGTCCTACATCGATGCGAAAAAGTCCCGTGATGCAGAGGCAGCTAGACGTGCGGAAATCGCGGCACTGAATGCTGCGAGCAACGCCGATATGGCTGCGGCGGGACCTCAAGCTGGAGGGCGCGGGGGACAGTGGTATTTTTATAATGCGGGTATTCGCGCTTCGGGTAAGACGGCGTTTAAAAAACGTTGGGGAGACCGCAAGCTCGAGGACCATTGGCGTACGGCTCAAAAGGCGATCGACGGCTTTGGTGAATTTGCTGTTGAGACCGACACAGCCACTTCGGATTCGGCTCTAGTGGTTTTGCCAAACGACGAATATAGCGTGGATTACTACCTATCTAGGGTACTGAAAAACGACAAGGACTATGCCGCCAGTTTAAGCCGTGAGGCGGCAGCGACGGCTGAGGTTGGCTTTATCTACAAAGAGGGGCTGAACGACCTAGAGCAGGCAGAGAAGTATTGGAACAACTATATGGAGGGGCACGCGAAGGAGCAAAGCACGCCGAAGGTCTTGTATGGGCGCTATTTGCTGTATGGGGAATTGGCCAATTCCGATGCGCAGCAAAGCAACAAAAACCAGTTGCTGACCAACTACCCTACTAGTCCTTATGCCAAACTTCTTCAAGGAACGTTGGAAGGCCCCGAAGTTCCTGCAGCAGAACAGGCCCTTTATGACGAAGCCTATGCTCACTATCAACGTGCGCGCTGGCGTTCGGCTCAAAAAACCGTTGCCGAATTTAAATCGCAATACAAGGAAAGTGCCCTACTGCCGAAAATCACCCTTCTAGAAGCCTATATCCTTGGCGGGGAAGGCAAATCCGAGGAGGTGGAGTCGAAGCTAAAGGTCGTCGTATCCGAGCACAAAGGCACCCCTGAAGCAGAACGTGCAGCACAAATTCTAGCCATGTTGGCGCAGGAAAACAACCCCGATGCTGTGGCTACAGACCCAAATTCCAAGGGCACTGGCGATCAAAAAGTGCGAAAAGTAGAATTCCCTGACCAGCCCAAGGCTCCCCATAAATTTATTCTTGCCGTTCCCGCAGAAAACGCCGAGATTAATGATTTGCGAAATGCCTTCGCCGATTTCAATAAAGAGAATTTCAAGTTTGACAACTTGAAAATTCAAAACATCTTCTATGATCAAAACACGCAATTGATCATCATCAGCGGATTGCGCACGAAAGAAATGGCTCAGACCTATCTTCAAGCTTTTCGTTCACAAGGAACCAGCATTGAACAATACTACCCCGCCACGCAAAGTGCGGCGTTTTACATAAATAATCCGAACTTTGGAAAAGTGTACCGCGACAAGGTGCTCAAAGAATACATTCAATACTTCAATACATTATGATCTCATCTCCAAAGAAAAACCCCGAACAAGCACAAGCGTCTAACCGCATCCTCGTCGGAACAAATATCCAAGGTGATGTGCAGACAGATGGCGATATGCGAATTGATGGCGCCGTAAAAGGGAATCTCAAGATTGCAGGAAAGCTCGTTATAGGAGAGCATGGAAGTGTTGAGGGTGAAGTAGCGTGTAAAGACGCTGCAATCGCCGGACGGATGAAAGGAACGATTAAGGTTTCTCAAATGTTGTCTATGACCGCTTCCGCAAATGTGGAAGGCCAAGTATTTACGGAGAAACTTAGCGTCGAGCCAGGGGCAAATCTTAACGGCACAGTAAGCATGGGTGCTGTAATGCGCAGCATTGAAGACAAAAAAGAGGGCGATAAGAGCGCGAAAACGGCCTAGGCCCGCAGTACAACGATGGCCAAAAACACTAAGAACAACGACCGGAAATTTTTGCGCTTCGCATCTGCCGGGGTGCAAATGGCCGTTCTCATTTATATGGGTTCAGCGCTCGGAAAGTATTTGGACGCTCAGTATCCATCTGAAAAGAATTGGTTTACCATCTTCTGTGTGATGTCTGCTGTCGCCATTTCGTTTTATTTATTGATTAAAGAACTGCCGAAGGACTAATGATTTCGAAGCCTTTGGCCCAATTCTATTTTGCACTTCCCTTTAGTGCCTTCATCACCTGGGCTGTTCAGTCGAACTATGTGGACCCCGCTCAAACCAGCTTACTCGCTCAATGTTACACGGCCAACAACCTCCTAGCACTTGCCGTTTTCACGTTTTTATATGCGCTCCGCAAAAAGCACGTTGAGAAACTAGGGTTTTTGTTTCTCGCGGGTTCGGCGTTGCGTTTTCTTGTGTTCTTCCTTTTCTTTTATCCTGTGTTTAAAACGGATGGGCAATTAACTAGAATAGAATTTGCACTATTCTTTGTTCCCTATGCAGTCTCCACTGCCATGGAAACCGTGTTTCTCATTCGAGTTCTCAACCGAGAATAACCTCATTTTGCGTGACACAAGTCACTATTTAACAACGGATTATGTCTGGGGAGAGCTATTAATTCCCTACTCATGTTGATATCTTTAAATAAATAGACATCAATGCTTCGACCTGAGAACTTTGTTCCTTAGTTTTGCACCGAATTTCAAGCAGCCTCAATTCCGGAAACGGGAAACGCAAATTTGTATGATTTCTAAATTTACTGCCTTTCTAGCCTTTACAGGTTTTCTGTTCTTCTCAACACCAGCGGTTGCTCAAGACCACGGTCACGAAGACGCGCACCATGAAGTAGTAAATCACGAAGCAGCACAGGATAGTGCTATGGTTGTTGAGGATCTTCACGACGAGCATGGTGCACACGCCGAAGACGCACACAGCGAAGATGCACATGGTTCTGAATCGAAAGACATGAAGTCAATCGTTAAAGAAACCATCGATCACCACCTCGCTGATTCTTACGAATTCCACATTGTAGGTGCTGTAGGTTTCCCACTTCCTGTAATACTGTACGACGGAGGCTTGCAAGTATTCATGTCATCAGCGTTTCACCACGGTGAAAGCGTTGTTGAAGCGGGCGGGAATCACTATGTACTAAACCACGGCAAAATCTACAAAACAGATGCTGAGGGTACTTTGAATTACGATGAACACCATCACCCAACAAATGAGAAGCCGCTAGACTTTTCTATTACGAAAAACGTCTTTATGATTCTTTTCATGGCTTTCTTCATGTTCTTTGTTTTCCGTGGTGTAGCGAAAAGCTACAACGATAACCTCGTGCCTAGCAAATCCGCTAAATTCTTGGAACCACTGATTATCTTCATCAGAGACGAGGTTGCTATTCCAAACATTGGCGAAAAGCATTACAAGAAGTACATGAGCTTTTTGTTGACCGTTTTCTTCTTCATTTGGTTCTTGAACCTCGCAGGGATGACACCGCTAGGAGTTAACGTAACCGGAAACATTGCCATCACTTTGTCTTTGGCGTTGATGACGTTCTTTATTACCCAATTCAGCGGTAAGAAAGATTACTGGATGCATATCTTCTGGATGCCAGGAGTTCCTGTATTGATTCGTCCAGTTTTGGCGGTAATCGAATTAATCGGTTTGGTGGTTAAGCCATTCTCATTGATGATTCGTCTTTATGCAAACATGCTTGCAGGTCACGTTGTGATCATGAGCATCCTCGGTTTGATCTTTATTTTCGGTAGCTGGGTTGCTTCAGTTCCGTTCTTGGGATTGACCCTATTCTTGTCTGTCTTGGAGTTGTTGGTTGCAGCACTTCAGGCATTTATTTTCACCATGTTGGCTTCTCTGTACTTCGGTGCCGCTGTTGAGGAGCACGACCATCACTAAACTCGAGTATTAATTAAATTTTATATACTATGGAAATTCCAAACATTGTAGGTGCAGGTTTGATCGTTATCGGTGCTGCTATGGGTATCGGTAGAATCGGTGGTTCTGCTATGGAAGCTATCGGCCGTCAGCCAGAAGCTTCTGGTAAAATCCAAACTGCTATGATTATTGCAGCTGCCCTTATCGAAGGTATCGGTTTCGCTGCTCTTTTCGCAGCATAAGAAACAAGTAGGCGGACACAACGATTGGTTGTGCCGCCTATTTTTCCTGAATTATAGAATTTGATTGTAATCAAAGAACATGGATAAGTTAATTAATGATTTTTCGGTAGGTCTATTCTTCTGGCAATCGGTTGTATTCCTTTTGTTGATCTTCTTGCTGAGAAAGTATGCGTGGAAACCAATTCTAAACGCAGTAAACACTCGTGAAGAGTCGATTGAAAACGCATTGAAAGCGGCCGAAGCAGCACGCGAAGAAATGAAGGCGTTGCAATCGAACAACGAGGCGATTTTGAAAGAGGCTCGTGAAGAACGTGAGCGTATTTTGAAAGAAGCTCGTGACATGAAGAACAGCATGATCGCTGAGGCGAAAGAAGCAGCATCTGCGGAAGCGGAGAAAGCTATGACTGCTGCAAAGGCTAGCATCGAGGCAGAGCGCGCTGCTGCAGTAGCATCTCTACGCAATGAAGCAGCTTCATTGAGCATTGCGGTTGCTGAGAAGTTGCTCGGTCAAGAATTGAGCGCCGACAACAAACAAGCTGAGATGATCGGAAAGATCATTGAGGAAGTAAAATTCAACTAATCCTGGGCTATGAACTACCCAAGAGTTGCATCGCGTTACAGCAAAGCATTGCTAGAGTTGGCCATCGAGCAAAATTCGCTTGATCAGGTCAATGACAATGCTAGTGCTTTGATTGCAGCGATTCAAGGTTCTCGTGATCTTGAACTGTTGTTGAAAAGCCCTGTTGTAAAGGCGGATAAAAAACAAAACATTCTAAAAGCCATCTTCACGGATTCGTTTACGCCGTTGTTTGAAGGCTTCGTAATGTTGTTGACTAAGAACGGTCGTGAAAGACATCTTGCAGAAATCTGCGAGAAGTTCCAGAAGGACGTACTTGTTCATAAAGGTATCGTTGAAGCGCATGTGCTTACTGCGGTTGCCTTGACAGAGAGTGCTAAAGAAAGCTTGGTAAGCAAGCTAAAATCGCAATTGAACAAGGAAGTGGTACTCGTTGAGAGCGTGGACGCTGCTGCCATCGGTGGAATGAAGCTTCGCGTAGAAGGATACGAGTTAGACGGCACTATTGCAGGTAAACTGCGCAGCCTTAAGCACGGCTTGGTTGACAAGTCATACGAATCAAAATATTAAAAAATTAGACCTTAATACAAAGGATCATGGCAGAAGTAAATCCAGCTGAAATTTCAGCAATTCTAAAGCAACAATTGTCCGGTTTCGGTGAGGGTACAGATCTTAACGAAGTAGGAACGGTACTTGAGGTAGGTGATGGTATTGCCCGCGCTTACGGTTTGGAAAACGCTCAATCAGGGGAATTGGTACAATTCGAAAACGGTCAAATGGGTATCGTTTTGAACCTTGAAGAAGATAACGTCGGTATCGTATTGTTGGCGCCTTCTACTGACATCATGGAAGGTTCTTCTGTAAAGCGTACTGGTCGTATCGCCTCTATCAATGTTGGTGAAGGAGTTGTTGGTCGTGTAGTGGATACTCTAGGTAACCCTATCGACGGAAAAGGTCCTATTCAAGGTGAAACTTACGAGATGCCACTTGAGCGTAAAGCACCGGGTGTTATCTACCGTCAGCCTGTAAATGAGCCAATGCAAACCGGTATTAAGGCAATCGACGCAATGATTCCTATCGGTCGTGGTCAGCGTGAGTTGATTATCGGTGACCGTCAAACAGGTAAAACTACCGTTGCGATCGATACCATTATCAACCAGAAGGAGTTCTTTGAGAAAGGCGAGCCTGTTCACTGTATCTACGTTGCTGTGGGTCAGAAAGGTTCTACCGTTGCAGGTATTGCTAAGACCTTGGAAGATGCCGGTGCAATGCAGTACACTACAATCGTAGCGGCAAACGCTTCTGATCCAGCTCCTATGCAGTTCTACGCGCCTTTCGCAGGTGCTGCAATCGGTGAGTACTTCCGTGATACAGGACGTCCAGCATTGATTATTTATGATGATTTGTCTAAGCAGGCTGTAGCTTACCGTGAGGTTTCGCTTCTTCTACGTCGCCCACCGGGTCGTGAAGCTTACCCTGGTGACGTATTCTACTTGCACTCACGTCTTTTAGAGCGTGCTGCTAAGGTTATCGCAGATGATACCATTGCGGCTCAAATGAATGACCTTCCTGATTCTTTGAAGAGCAAAGTAAAAGGAGGAGGTTCTTTGACTGCACTTCCGATTATTGAAACTCAAGCAGGTGACGTTTCTGCATACATCCCGACTAACGTAATTTCAATTACTGACGGTCAGATCTTCTTGGAGGCTGATTTGTTCAACTCAGGTGTGCGTCCTGCGATCAACGTTGGTATCTCAGTTTCACGTGTAGGGGGTTCTGCTCAGATCAAGCCAATGAAGAAAGTATCAGGTACTTTGAAGCTTGACCAAGCACAGTACCGCGAGCTTGAAGCATTCGCCAAATTTGGTTCTGACCTTGATGCCGCGACCATGGCAGTAATTAACAAAGGTCAGCGTAACGTGGAGATCTTGAAGCAAGGTGTAAACGCACCTATGAGCGTTGCACACCAGGTAGCAATCATCTACATCGGTACAAAAGGTAAACTCAACAAAGTTCCTGTAGATAAGGTTAAAGCGTTTGAAAACGCCCTTATTGAGTACATGGAGGCAAATCAGAAAGACGCCTTGAACAGCATCGCTGCTGGTAAATGGGGTGATGCTGAGATTGCTGCGATTGATGCAGCTACAGCAGAAGTATTGCCTAACTACGAAGCATAAGAACAAAGGATAGCGGAGGGTTCGCCCTCCGCCATCAAATGAATTCCCTATGGCGAATCTAAAAGAGCTTAGAAACCGGATTACTTCAATCTCGAGCACAATGAAAATCACTTCAGCGATGAAGATGGTAAGTGCTGCGAAGTTGAAAAAGGCACAAGACGCGATCACGCGCATGCGTCCTTATGCATCGAAGCAAACGGAGATCCTTCAGAAGGCTTCTTCTACTCTTGATAATGCCGAGAATGCATACGGTGTGGTACGCGAAGGAGGCAAAACCCTCATGGTGGTAATTACTTCCAACCGTGGCCTCTGTGGTGCATTCAACTCAAGCGTTGTTAAGAAAGCTAAGGCCTACATGCAGGAGAATGAAGGCGATTATGTGTTGCGTACGGTTGGTAAAAAGGCTGGTGATGCCTTTAAATACGACAGTCGTTTCAAAGGGACTGATATAGCCTTGTGGGACAACATCACCTTTGAGAACGCCAAGTCATTCGCTGAAGTTTTGATGTCGGAGTTTGTTGACGGTGCTTATGATCGAGTAATGTTAGTGTACAACTCGTTCCGTAACGCTGCGGTACAAGAGCCTACTGTAGAGCAGTTTTTGCCTATTCAAATGACCGCTGGTTCGGAGGTTACTGATACCACAGAATACATTTATGAGCCAAGTAAGACGGAAATCTTAGAGGATTTGATTCCAAGTTCTTTGAAGACACAGTTCTTTGCGGCGCTTTTGGATGCTCACGCCTCTGAGCACGGAGCTCGAATGACAGCAATGCACAAGGCTACGGATAACGCGAAAGATCTCCAAAATGATCTTAAGTTAGAGTATAATAAGGCGCGTCAAGCGGCTATTACTAACGAGATTCTGGAGATTGTAGGTGGTGCAGACGCATTAGCCGGATAAGATCAAAAACTTAAAATTTACAGGAGGCCGTGCATTAGTACGGCCTTTTTGTTTGTCGGTATGTGGATATTTGCTGTTTCAAATCATCTTATATGTGGTCAAACGAGATTTAAAGTAACATCTCGTTAAATATTAATACAGTAATCATTAGATACTCGGTATCTTTGATAACCAGACCGTAACAAACTACAAACCACAAAGTTGTACTCTAAATGGAGAAGACCAGTTTATTAGACAAGGAGTTTTTAAGCATCAAAGAGCTTACAGAACTTTATGGGATTTCAAGAGCTACAGTTTATCGCCTGATGAAATCAGGCGAGGTTGATTATCAAAAAATTGGCGGGAAAGTTTTAATCCCCACAAAGCCAATTCGAGCTAAATTCAATCTCGATTAACTTCTTTCACACTTCGTACGAAAGTGTTCCCGCAATGCTGTAATTTTCAGCATGGCTTTTTTAACCTTACGTGTTCGCACCTTTTTGGTGATGCTGTTTATCGTCGTTATGGCATTTGTCTTGACGGGGATTTTTAGTTTGTTCCATTTTCGCGAAGAGTACAAGAATTATCACTTCGAACGTCTGGAACGTAAAGAGAGCGCTATACTCAGCCATCTTGAATACAAGATAAAACCTTATCAAAACCAAAAATTAACCACGGATCAGTGGAGCGAAGTTTTGGCTGGTGTGGTCGAGGAGATAGGCAATATTCATCATTTAGATGTTGGGATTTATGCGCCATCAGGTAATCTTGTTACCGGTAGTGCGCTGTATAACGATGGCATAGATGTGCTTCCAGATCATGTGCTTCCGAGGGTTGTGGATGGTGTAGCAAAGCGATTTGGCCGAAAGGTTGTTGAGGACACTGACGATCACTACATATTGAGTGTTTCAGAGCTTTTAGGGAAGGATAATGAGGTTAGCCTTGTTGTTGTAATTCCATATGAGCTGGCTGGAGAAGGGATTCCAGAAGACGATTATGAGTTTTTGAGGGAGCTGGCGTGGTTGTATTCTGTGCTCTTTTTGATTGGAGTTTTGTTGGCGTTGTTCCTGTCGAATTATATCGCGAATACCTACAAGGTTATTGGTGAGAAGTTGAAAAACGTACGTTTGAATCGATCGAACGAGAAAATATCGTGGCGGTATAACGACGAGATTGGAATGCTCATTGGGGAATATAACCGTATGGTGGAGAAACTGGAGGAGACTGCGGTGGAATTGGCCAAAAGTGAAAGGGAAAGTGCCTGGAAAGAAATGGCGCAACAAGTGGCCCATGAGATTAAAAATCCGTTGACGCCGATGAAGTTGACGCTGCAGATGATGGAGCGCTCGAAGGATTTGGAGGATGTGAAGGAGATGTCGCGAAGTTTGCTGGAAGAGGTGGCAAGCTTGACGCACATTGCGGAGGCGTTTTCTCGCTTTGCCCAGATGCCGGAATTAGTTATAGGGACGGAGGATGTTGATTCTTTGACCGAACGCACTTGCGTTTTGTATGCCGATCGAGGTGTGTACTTTGAAGGTGGAGAGCCGGCTTTTGCCAAGGTCGATCGCGAGCAATGGGTCCGGATTATTCATAACGTGATAAAGAATGCATTGCAGAGCGTGGCTGAGGGTGTGGAGCCTGAGGTACGGGTGCGTGTCGTGCGATTAAATAAAACGATCGAGGTGGCCGTGGCCGATAATGGCGCGGGCATTCCCGAGGATATGAAAGAGAAGGTTTTTGAGCCGAAGTTTTCGACGAAGAGTTCCGGAATGGGGCTCGGTTTGGCGATGGTCAAAAACCTGGTGGAGAATTTTGGTGGAACCATCGTGTTCAATTCCACCGCTAAGGGAACGACCTTCCTGATTCAATTGCCTTTAGAAGAACCAAATACAGCAGCATAGAAAATGGAGAACATCATGATTTCGATCGAGGAGGGCATTGCCCTGGTGACGATCAACAGACCGAAACAATTGAACGCTTTGAATAAGCAGACCCTGGCAGAGTTGAGTGAGGCCTTTGATGCGCTGGCAGAGGATGCCGCGGTGAAGGTGGTGATCTTGACGGGTGAGGGAGAGAAGGCTTTTGTGGCTGGTGCGGATATTAAGGAGTTCAAGGATTTCAGTGGCGCAGAAGGCATGGAATTGGCCAAGAATGGGCACATGACCGTGTTTAATAAGATTGAAGAATGTCCCAAGCCTGTGATTGCAGCAATCAATGGATTTGCGCTCGGCGGTGGTTTGGAGCTCGCAATGGCGGCGCACGTGCGTGTGGCTAGCGATAATGCCCGTATGGGATTGCCGGAGACGTCGTTGGGTGTTATTCCCGGTTATGGCGGGACGCAGCGATTAACTCAGTTGATAGGCAAGGGGCGTGCCTTGGATATGATCTTTAGCGCGAAGATGATAGATGCCGAGACTGCTTTGCAGTTTGGGTTGGTGAACGAAGTGGTGCCCCAGGCGGAATTGGTCGAGGCGGCCAAGAAAAAGGCGCAAGGTTATATGAAGAACAGCATTGTGGCGATGGGCTATGCCATTGAGGCGGTGAATGCCGGCTTGTTGGAAGGTTCTGTCGGTTATGATGTGGAGGTTCAGGCATTCGGTGATTGTTTCGAGACGGCTGATTTCAAAGAAGGAACGACAGCGTTTGTTGAGAAGCGTAAACCGGAATTTCCAGGGGCGTAATGGCGGTGAAGTGGTTGCCGGTGGTGCAGGAGCAGCGCGTTGATGTTTTGGGGGAATTGGTCCCGGAAACAAAAAATGTGTGGATAGGCCTGCACGGCTATGGGCAGCTGGTCCAATTCTTTAGCCGACACTTTCGTGATTTCGTGACCGAGGACAGGGCCTTTGTTTTTCCGCAAGGGCCGCATAAATTTTATCTTAATGGGGTGAGCGGGCGCGTCGGCGCTTCGTGGATGACCAAGGAAGATCGGTTGGTGGATATCGATAACCAACGGGTGTACCTCGAGCAGGTTCGTGCGTGGGTTGCCCAGCAATGTCCAATGGCAGAAATTCACGTGGTGGCCTTTTCACAAGGTGTGGCGACGGGAATGCGTTGGCTCGGGCGTAATGAGGGGTCTTTAGGGGCCTTTTTAGCTTGGGCGGGGAGTTGGCCTCCGGATTTAGACGAAAAGAGTATAGCGGGGCTTAAATCGACCCGGTTTCAGGGGTGGTTTGGTACCGAAGATGAATTTATTGGGCTGGAGAAGCAAGAGGAGATTTTAAGACATTACCGAGAGGAATTGGAATTGGTCCTGCCTTATGACCGTTATGAGGGTGGACACCGATTTGATTCTGCTATCTTGGGGCGAGAAATAGATCGATTAGAAAAGCAGTAGTATGCACGAACAAGGACAAGCGTTGATTAGCAATGATGCGACGATTTTAGGGATTCTCATGGCCATGTTGGGGGTGATTTTTTATACCTCGAAAAGCGAGAACCCGACGTTGAAGAAGTTTTATAATGTCATTCCAGCGCTGTTATTGTGCTACTTCCTGCCTTCGCTTCTCACTACATTCAACATTATCGATCCCAAAGAGAGTCGACTGTATTTCATGGCGAGCCGCTATTTGCTGCCTGCAGCATTGATATTGTTGACGTTGAGCATTGATTTTAAGGAAGTGTTGAAGCTCGGTCCGAAGGCCCTGATTATGTTCTTTACAGGAACGTTAGGGGTTATCATAGGAGGGCCGCTCAGCATTTTGATCTTCAGTGTCTTAGCTCCCGATATCGTGGGGGCGAACCCGGAGCAAATTTGGCGTGGGATGACGACCATAGCGGGATCTTGGATTGGCGGTGGAGCGAATCAGGCCGCAATGAAGGAGGTCTTTGAGGTGAGTGAAGACATTTTTAGTGCCATGGTGACCGTCGATGTTCTCGTCGCTGAGTTGTGGATGGCGTTTTTGTTGATTGGGGTGGGCAAGCACCGCGCCATCGATAAAGCATTCAAAGCGGATTCCAGTGCCGTGGATCATTTGGAGCAGAAAATGGAAGCCTACACCGCAAGCATTGCGAAAGTGACCTCGTTTAATGATTTGATTTATATCCTCGCGTTGGCTTTTGGGGCGACAGGGTTGTCGCACTGGATCAGTGATGGTGTTGCGCCGTGGATCGGTGAGAACTACCCGGGTTTGGCGAAGTTCAGTTTGACTTCTGGGTTCTTTTGGTTAGTGGTCGTGGCGACGACGGTCGGAATTGGTTTAAGCTTTACGAAAGCCCGCAATCTAGAAGGAGCGGGAGCGTCGAAAGTCGGCAGCGTTTTCATCTACGTGCTGGTGGCGACTATCGGAATGAGCATGAATGTGATGGAGATTTTCCATAATCCTGGGCTATTTGCCGTGGGGCTCGTTTGGATGATTATTCACGTTGGACTGATGTTCGGGGTGGCGAAAATTATTCGTGCGCCTTACTTCTTCCTAGCCGTTGGATCGAAAGCGAATATTGGTGGCGCTGCAAGTGCCCCTGTGGTGGCGGCAGCCTTTCACCCGGCACTTGCGCCTGTGGGCGTGTTGTTGGCGGTTTTGGGTTACGCTTTAGGAACCTATGGTGCGTACATCTGTGGACTTCTGATGCAGGCTTCGGCTGGCATATACTAAGAACTTATGGTGGTTTCGTTTGACCAAGGAAAAGTCTTCGGAGGCAGTTTTCGGTTTTATTTAGCCATGGCTGCTGCAGTCTATGGTTACGTTCAGACCGGGCATAATGCGGCATTTGTATTTCTCGTGATCCTACTTGCTGGGGTCTCTGCGCGGCGGGGGACAGATTTCAATGCAGAACGCCAGCAAATGCGTCGATATTTCAAGGTTTTTGGAGTAAAATTTGGCCCGTGGGAGGCCATTGAGCCGAATTCCGGTGTAGTGGTGTTGAAGCAGCGCTACAGAGGACGGATTTTTGGGTTTGGTGGTCAGGCCGGCGGAACCGAATTTGAACGTTTCGACCTGTTTTTGGTTGACGAAAGTCATCGCGTTAAGGTCCCTGTGGGACAGACGAAGGACCGGGCAAGCTGGGACAGCTTGTTGGAAGACCTCGACCGCGGATTTAATCTTAAATTACAAACGTATTCGCCTGCTATTTCGGCGGCGACTCGTGCACGCAAACGAAGAAAACGATGAATAGATTCAGTTGGACGGTGGCCTTTGCTGCCATTGCGATGGGGCTCAGTGCTCAGGTTGATGCCGAGAAGGCAAAAGAGGTAAAAGCTATCTATACAGAGGCTTTGGGTGCCCAGCAGGGGTATAACTGGTTGACGTATTTATGTGAGGAAATAGGTCCCCGTCCGAGCGGATCTGAAGCGGGTAATGAAGCCGCGCGATGGACCATGCAGCAAATGCTCGATCTCGGGGCGGATACGGCTTGGTTGCAAGAAGTTGAAGTGCCTTTATGGTACCGCGGCGAGGAGTGGTCAAAGATGCACGTGGGCGGCGAGGTGGTTTCTCTGCCGACAACAGCTTTGGGCGGCTCGGTGCCTACACCAAAGAATGGGGTGCGCGCGGAGGTTGTTGAGGTCGGTAGCTTTGAGGAATTGGCCGCATTAGGCGCGGACGGAGTAAAGGGCAAAATCGTCTTTTACAACACCTACATGGACCACAGTTTGATCAGCACCTTTAATGCATACGGCGGTGCGGTGAAATACCGCTGGGCCGGTGCTATGGAGGCGGGTAAATATGGTGCTGTAGCGACCGTAATGCGTTCGGTAACGTTGTTGCACGATGATTTGCCGCATACGGGTGCGATGAGCTACGGAGATAGCGAGGTGAAGGTGCCTTCGGCAGCGGTTTCATGGCAGGCGGCAGATAAGTTGCACGAGGCTTTGGCAGCAAATGATCGCGTGGAAATAGAGCTGTTCTTAGACTGCGGCGTTCAGGGTACCGCGACCAATTACAATATGATTGCTGATTTTACAGGTTCGGAGAAGCCTGAAGAGATCATGCTGGTTGGTGGACACATCGACTCATGGGATCTCGGACAAGGTGCTCAGGACGATGGCGCTGGTTGTGCACATGCCATGCAGGTACCGAATTTGTTGAAGCAGATCGGATATAAGAACCGCCGCACCATCCGAGTGGTGTTGTGGGCGAATGAGGAGTTTGGCCTGGACGGCGC
>JBEAQE010000018.1:0-20313 GCA_041164065.1 Bacteroidota bacterium
CGCCAATGTTCATTTGAGCACAGGGCTCAATGCCGCGTATACGGTGGGAAACAATGTCTATGTGAATTGGGCCGAGGACGGCAGCACCGTTCAGGTAACCGCACACGACAACCCCAACATCGTAAGTGGACAAGCCATCGCACGTAGTGAGTTTGGGATTACTGAAGGGCTCTTTTGGAACGAAGCTGGCGATGCCCTTGCCTTCTACGAGAAGGACGAAAGTGCCGTAACCAACTACCCCCTACTAGATATCACTACAACGCCTGGTTCTTTAAATGAAATCAAATACCCTATGGCTGGGCAAGGATCTGAGTACGCGCGCGTGGGCGTGTACCATAAGGGCAAAAAAGCACCAATCTACCTCGAAACCGACGGGACCGAACACGACCAGTACCTGACTAATTTAAGCTGGTCACCAGACGGCAAAACCATTACGTTGGCCATCATCAACCGTGCCCAAAACCACTACGATGTGGTGGCGTTCAACGCGAAGAACGGAAAGCGTAAAGGCACCTTACTCAGCGTGGACAATGAGAAATGGGCCGAGGCAGAACATCCAGCCTATTGGTTGAGTGATAAGGAGTTTGTGTGGTTGAGTGAGATGGACGGGTTCATGAATTTGTACCTGTACAATACCAACGGGGAATTGGTCCGTAAGTTGACTGATAACACTTTTGAAGCCACCGGAATCGTCGGTCAAGACAAGGCGGGCAACATCCTCTTTACAGCGACAGGCGCTGATCCGCGTGAATCACACCTGTTTAGCGTGAGCCCGAAAGGCAAGCAAAATCAGTTAACTGAGGCTGCGGGGTACCATAATGCAAGCGTTCAAGACGGCGGTACATTCTTTATTGACAACTACAGCAGTGTTGATGTTCCGGAAGTGACGGAACTACGAACTACCGGTGGAAAATCCGTGGGCATTTTGGCAGAGGCAGCCGATCCTTTCGAGGGTACAAATGTGCGCAAGCCGGAATTGGGCCAGATTGAAGGACCAGATGGAAGCACCCTGTACACGCGCATGTACAAACCTTTCGACTTTGATTCTTCTAAGAAATACCCCGTGCTCGTTTACGTCTATGGGGGTCCACATGCACAGATGGTTACCAATCAGTGGAATGGTGGCGGTCCTTTTTGGATGAACGAATTTGCCAACCGTGGCTATATAGTATTTACCCTTGATAACCGTGGCTCTGCTCACCGAGGCACAGCCTTCGAGCAGCAGATCCACCGCCAGCTTGGTACCGTGGAGATGGAAGACCAACTCGCCGGTGTCGACTATCTGAAATCATTGCCGTACATCGACGGCGATCGCATGGCTGTTCACGGCTGGAGTTATGGCGGTTTTATGACAACCTCGCTAATGCTACGTCAGCCAGGTGTCTTCAAAGCCGGTGTGGCTGGTGGTCCAGTTACCGATTGGAAGTACTACGAAATCATGTACGGCGAACGCTACATGGACCGTCCGG
Source organism: Bacteroidota bacterium (assembly GCA_041164065.1). Classification (GTDB taxonomy): domain Bacteria; phylum Bacteroidota; class Bacteroidia; order Flavobacteriales; family Schleiferiaceae; genus UBA10364. Next base: position 1,470 of record JBEAQE010000018.1, read on the forward strand.
AAGAGAACGAAGAAGGATACGAAGCCAACCGTTTGCACAACCACGTTCAAAACCTTGAAGGCGACCTGTTGCTCATTCATGGAACCATCGATGATGTTGTGGTCATGCAACACAACCTCAGTTTAGTCAAAGCCTTCATCGACGCGGGTATACAGATGGACTTCTTCCCCTACCCGATGCACCCGCACAACGTGCGCGGTAAGGACCGACTACACCTTATGACCAAGGTCCTTAATTACGTAGAGGACAGCTTGGAAAAATAGGAAGCAAAAATGAACCCCCCGTGCGCCTGCGGCGCACGGGGGGTTCATAAAATTTTCGGTCTGAAGCTTATTTACGCTTCTTGCCTTTTTTCTTCTTACCCTGAACGAGCGTCATCTCATCTACGAGGTGGCCAGCACCTGCGTATTTGTCGATGATGAACAAGGTGTAACGAATATCTACAGAGATGGTACGTTGCAATTGGTCCTCGAAGAAAATATCACCTGACATCGCCTCCCAGTTACCATCGAACGCCGTACCGATCAACTCACCATCGCCATTGATCACTGGAGAACCTGAGTTACCACCAGTGATATCATTGTTCGAGATGAAGTTTACGATCAAATCGCCATTCTCATCTGCGTAACGGCCATAGTCCTTGTTGTTGTACAATTCCTTCAAACGTGCAGGAACGATGAACTCGTCGTTGCTCGGATCTTCCTTCTGCATTACACCATCAATGGTGGTGATGTAGTCGTAGTGAACAGCATCCTGAGGATCGTAAGAACCTACCACACCCCAAGTCATACGAAGAGTTGAGTTCGCATCAGGAGCGAATGTCTTCTCTGGCATCGCTTGACGCAAACCGTCGGTGAATAGGCGGTAGCCTTTCTCCATTTTCTCGTTTACCTCAGCATTGCCTTGTTGGTTACCGAAATACGTCATGATAATGCTCTGTGCCACTTTCGCACCTGGATCGTTTGACAATGCTTCCGCATCCATCGATTCCATCCAAGCCTCAAGGGCTTCCATAGAAGCATAGATCGAGTTATCATATACATCTGAAACCAATTCCTTTACGTCCGCATAGGCCGTATCCGCAAATACCGCAGGAACTTGTGATGCATCCACGTTGTTCAACCACATGCCCCAAAGCTCTTCAGCCAAAGCACGATCTACTTCTGGAACATATTCAGCGAAGTGATCTTCAGCATAAGCCAAAGCCTGAGCTTTGTCGTTTTCTAGGTCTTCAGAGCTAGCCAAAGCACCCAACATACGGCCGAGACGGAACGCGTAAAGAGGCAAAGCAGCACCGCGGATACCCGCTTCCATCAAATAAACTTCGCCTTTAACTGTTGCATCGGTAGCTTCATAAGCTTCGTCAATCAAATTCAATGCTTCAGCATATGCCGCGCGCGCTGGATCAGCAGTTGCCCAAGCGAGGTATTTCGCCTCGATGGCCTCTTTCTTCGCCTTCACGCGGTTCTTCTTCAATTGTTCAGTTTGACCGATGAAGTACTTCCAGTAATTCGCTGTTGAAGCGTAGTTTGAAGCCAATTTCAAGCGAACAGCATCTTCTGCATCCATCGCTTCTTTCATGATGGCCAATTTGCGATCGCGAATCTCAACCACGGTTGGGTTATACAAGTTGATCGCTTGCTCAATACCAGTAGATGTCAAGAAACGGTCAGTTGATCCTGGGAAACCAAAAATCATAGTGAAATCGCCTTCCTTCACACCGTTCAAGCTCACCGGCAAGTGGTGTTTAGGTGTCAACGGTACGTTTGCATCGCTGATATCGGCTGGATTACCTTCTGCATCAGCGTAGATACGGAACATAGAGAAATCACCAGTGTGACGTGGCCACATCCAGTTATCAGTATCGCCACCGTACTTTCCAACGCTGCTTGGTGGAGCACCTACCAAACGAACATCCTTGTAGGTATTGAAGACGAACAAGTAGAACTCGTTGTTATGGAAGAAGCTGCGTACATAAGCGTTGTACTTTGTACCCTCAGTTGCTTCTTTTGCTAAAGCATCACCGATTTCTTTCGCCTTCATTGCGCGCTCTTGCTCACTCATGTCGTCGGTCAACTGAGAAGTGATTTTCTCCGTCACGTCTTCCATGCGCACCAAAATAGCGGCAGTCAGACCCGGATTACGACGCTCTTCATCGCGAGTCATCGCCCAGAAACCATCGGTGAGGTAATCGTTCTCTACAGTAGAGTGTGAACGAATAGCATCATAACCACAGTGGTGGTTAGTCAACATCAAACCTTGATCAGAGATGATTTCACCAGTACAGAAACCGCCTAATGAAACGATGGCATCTTTGATCGAAGCGTTGTTAATATCATAAAGTTCTTCGGCTGTCAAATTCAAGCCGTGCGCCTGCATATCTGCATAGTTCAAGCGCTTAATCAACATAGGCAACCACATGCCCTCGTGGGCTGTTGCCAAAGTGCTGGTCAGAATAAGGGCCATTGCGAGCAAGCCCGAAACAATTCTTCTCATGCTTTCTAGTTTGGGTTATAAATGAAAAAGAGCCCCGTTCATTCGAACGAGGCTCCCAAATATAACGTATTTCTTAGCGCTAACCGCCTATGGTAGGGGTTTTAGCAAAGCATTGTGATTTGATTTAGAGACCCAATGCCTTGCGTGCGTTTCCGCCCATCAAGATCTCTTCAGGGTTTTCTAAAGCTTCTTTGATGGCCACCAACGTACCCACACTTTCACGACCGTCAATAATGCGGTGATCGTAGCTCAAAGCAAGGTACATCATAGGGCGAACCACAACCTCACCTTTAATAGCGATTGGACGCTCGATGATATTGTGCATTCCGAGAATAGCGCTTTGCGGTGGGTTAATGATTGGCGTAGACAACATAGAACCGAATACCCCACCGTTGGTGATGGTAAAGGTACCACCAGTCATTTCGTCGATTGTGATTTTACCATCGCGAACCTTGGTTGCCAAACGAGCGATTTCCTTCTCAACACCCGCGAAAGACATGGCCTCAGCATTTCGCAATACTGGCACCATCAATCCCTTAGGACCGCTTACCGCGATGCTCACATCAACGTAATCGAAGCTTACCATGTGGTCACCATCGATCATGCTGTTGGTTGCAGGGTACATTTGCAATGCACGGGTTGCTGCTAGGGTAAAGAAGCTCATGAAGCCAAGTTTTACCCCGTGCTTTTCAAAAAACGCATCCTTGTATTGGTTGCGTAAATCGAAAATCGGTTTCATGTCTACCTCGTTGAAGGTCGTCAACATGGCAGTTTCATTTTTCACGCTCACCAAACGGCTTGCCAATTTGCGACGCAAGCTGCTCATCTTCTTGCTTTCAGAGGAACGTACACCATTTCCTGCTGAACCCATGGAAGCCACGGCTTCGATCACATCCGCTTTGGTGATGCGGCCGTCTTTACCCGTACCTGCACTGATTTTCACCCCTGTTTCTACGATCATTTTCTTCGCTGCAGGCGATGCAGTTCCCGTTGCATAGGTCTCCGTTTTCGCTGGAGCAGGAGCCGCTTTTTCAGCCACAGGAGCAGGGTTTGGTGCTACCGGAGCAGCAGATCCTGCGCCTTCTGGTTTAGCAGCAGCTGTATCGATTAAACAAACTACCTGACCGACGGCAACTGTATCGCCTTCCTCAGCTTTAAGTGTGATGATACCGCTTTCTTCTGCCGGCAATTCCAAAGTTGCCTTATCAGAATCAACCTCAGCAATGGCTTGATCTTTCTCAACCCAATCGCCATCGCTTACCAACCAGGTAGCAATTTCAACTTCAGTAATGGATTCGCCTGGTGAAGGCACTTTCATTTCTAACATATCCGTAGAATTAAATGCTAAATACTCGTTCAATAGTTTCGCGTTGACGTATGTGGGCCACCTGATGTGATCCACTTGCCGTAGCCGCACTCGGCGCCGGGCTCACCAGCGTCAACGGCTGGTGCATTTGCCAGAGCATGTAGGTCCAAGCCCCCATGTTTGCTGGCTCCTCTTGGGCCCAAATGAATTTCTCTGCATTTGGGTATTTGGCCAATTCCTCTTTGATAGCCACATCATCCAAAGGATAAAGTTGCTCTATACGCACCAACGCCACATGATTGGCTTCGGTTTTTTCGCGCTCCTCGAGCAATTCATAGTACAGTTTACCCGAACAGAACACCACTTTCGTTACGTCCGTCGGTATGACTGTGCTATCACCAATAATCGGTTGGAATGTACCGGTGGCCAATTCCTCAATTGTACTTACCACACGCGGGTGACGCAACAAACTCTTAGGCGTCATCACCACCAACGGGCGACGGAAATGACGTTTCTGTTGGCGACGCATCATGTGGAACAAGTTGGCAGGTGTAGTCACATTCGCCACGGTCATGTTCTCCTGAGCACACATCTGTAGGAAGCGCTCAAGACGGGCGGAGCTGTGTTCAGCACCCTGACCCTCATAGCCGTGAGGTAAAAGAAGCACTAGACCGTTTTGAACTTTCCACTTATCCTCAGCAGCAGTGAGGAATTGGTCAATCATAATTTGTGCACCGTTGGCAAAATCACCAAACTGAGCCTCCCAAATAGTCAAGGTCTCTGGCGATGCCATGGCGTACCCGTAATCAAAGCCCATCACCGCGTACTCGCTCAAATGTGAGTTGTAAATGGCGAATCGTCCTTCTTTTCCTGGGTATTCATTCAAAAGGCTTACCTCTTCTTCGCTATCTTCCACTTTCAAGATGGCGTGACGGTGAGAGAAGGTTCCACGTTCCACATCTTCCCCACTGATACGAATGTTGTAATCTTCGGCAAGCAAAGTTCCGTATGACAACAACTCCGCCATACCCCAATCAATCGCATTGCGCTCGAATACTTGATCGTTGCGATCCTTCATCAAGCGCTCTGTTTTACGCAAAAATTTCTTGCCTTGTGGCAAGGTGGTAATGAATTGAGCGATGTCTTTTAGCTTGTTTTCGTCGAAGGTCGTATCGACCGGCTCGAGCATCTGGCCTGGTTTTGCAGGAGGGAAGTTCTCCCACTCATCCTGCATAAAAGGAGTGATGGTATTGCGCTCGATTTTCTTAGACTCGTCGAAATCTGCTTCCATCATAGCCTTGAATTCAGCCTCCATCTCTTTAACGACGTCCTGAGAAGCAACCCCTTCGCGCATCAATTTTTCCGCGTAGATTTCCCGCGGATTCGGATGTTTAGCGATAGCCTTATACAAAAGTGGCTGAGTGAATCGTGGCTCATCTCCTTCATTGTGTCCGTACTTACGGTAACACAACAAATCGATAAAAATATCACGTCCAAATCGCTGACGGTACTCAATGGCCATGCGCATTGCATGTACCAAAGCCTCTGGATCATCGCCGTTCACATGGAGGACAGGTGCCAGAAGTACCTTTGCTACATCCGTACAGTACGTCGACGAACGTGCGTCCAGGTAGTTTGTGGTAAAACCAACCTGGTTGTTGATGACTATATGAAGGGTCCCTCCGGTTTTGTAACCGTCTAGGGTTTCCATTTGAATCGTTTCGTATACCACTCCTTGACCTGCGATGGCCGCATCACCATGGATCAATATCGGTAATACCTTTTTGCTGTCATGGTTATAAGCAGCACTGATTTTCGCACGAGCGATACCCTCTACGACAGGATCTACTGCCTCGAGGTGGGATGGATTTGGCGCGATGTTCATTTTCACCGTTTTTCCATCCGTTGTGGTATGGAAAGTGGTGTGCCCGAGGTGGTACTTCACATCACCGTCTATGGTGATATCATCAAAGGCCTTACCCTCAAACTCTGAGAAAATTTGAACGCGCGGCTTTCCGAATATATTCGTTAAGACATTCAGACGACCACGGTGTGCCATTCCGAGAACGAACTCCTCGACCCCTTCCCGGGCCGCGTGGTTAATGGCTTCGTCCAATCCAGGGATCAATGACTCAGCACCTTCGATAGAGAAGCGCTTCTGTCCAACAAACTTTGTATTCAAGAATGACTCAAAGCTTACTGCTTGGTTGAGCTTGTGAAGGATCTGCTTTTTCTCTTCAGCAGTCAGTACCGGCTTGTTGTCGTTTTTGTGAATCCAATGTTTAATCCAGGTGCGACGTTCTGGATCGCGGATATAATTGTATTCAACCCCAGTACTCTGGCAGTAGATGGCCTCAAGGTGCTCAACGATCTCGCGGAGGGTTGCAGGACCTGATGCCCCCAATTCCATAGCGGCATTGAATTTTGTATCCAAATCGTCCTTACTCAGGCCGAAGTTTTCGATATCAAGTGTAGGCTCGTAAGAACGGCGCATACGCACCGGATTGGTCTTTGTAAACAAATGACCTCTAGACCTGTAGCCTTGAATGAGATTGAGAACGTGGAATTCTTTAACCACTTCCTCAGATACACCGCCTTCTACTAAATCCTCTTCAGAGTAGATCTCTTTTGCGAAATCAAATCCTTGAAAGAATGCACGCCAACTAGGCTCTGTGGCATCTGGATTCGAGAGATAGCGCTGGTACTGTTCCTCAATAAAATCAGCGTGTACACTACCTAAAAATGAAAAACGATCCATGTGTTTTCTGGAATTTGCCTCAAAAGTACAACACAAAACGGGGTTGGAGACTAAAATCACGCAATATTGGTATAGCCTCTATCTATTTACCCTTCCATAAAAAAGGCCCCTACAGTGGGGCCTTCAACTCAATATTCTTCTTCGTTCCAGAGAAAATCTTCTTCAGACGGATAATCCGGCCAAATCTCTTCGATGCTCTCGTAGATTTCTTCTTCTTCCTCTTCAATCGCTTGGAGGTTTTCAACTACTTCCAACGGTGCACCCGTACGGATAGCGTAATCAATAAGCTCATCACGGGTTGCAGGCCATGGGGCGTCGCTCAAGTAAGAAGCAAGTTCAAGTGTCCAATACATAGTAAGTTACGTTTAGGCTAACGCTGGTTATTCGTGCAAAAGTAGCTTTTTCAACCACTTATGCAACTGCTTTAACAAAAATGTAAATCCTTAATACTTAGGCGTCCAAATGACGGCCTCGCGACCTTCCACATGAAGCACCCATCGTGCCATAACAAACAAGAAATCGGAAAGTCTGTTCAAGAAAGTGAGAATTTCTTCCGGAAATGCTGCCTCTTCAGCGAGGGCTACCGCCAATCGCTCTGCCCTGCGGCATACAGTGCGTGCCATATGGCAACGAGCGGCCGCCTCACTTCCCCCGGGAAGTACAAAATTTTTCAACTCGGGAAGTTCAGCATTCCACGAATCTATTTGCGATTCCATTTTTCCAACCAATTCCGGATTGAGAACAGGCATCGGAAATGCTACTGGACCGTCAACCGCCAAATGACTACCCATAGCGAAGAGCTCACTTTGAATATCATGGGCCAAATCAAAAACACCACTCGGAACTCCAGCAGCCAGCCAACCCAAAACACTATTGAGTTCATCCACGGTTCCATAAGCTTCCAAACGAAGATCCATCTTACTAACTCGCTTTCCGGTTAGCAAAGATGTTGTCCCTTTATCCCCCGTTTTGGTGTAAATCTTCATGGCTTAGTAGGCGCGTTCTTTACGACCTTCAACATAATACATGAACGAACGGTTCACCACGCGATTCCCTCCCGGTGTGGGGTAATCTCCCGAGAAATACCAATCACCTGGGTTATGAGGACAGCTCTTGTGGAGGTCTTCTATACTCTGATAGATGATACTCACCTTCGCACGAACTTCCGGAGGCGTCAACAATTCCGCAATTTTTGCACTGATCTCCTCGTCCGAGAACGGTTCGTAGATCTCTTTGACGTAGTTTTTAACCTCAGCATCTGGTAAAGCTACTTGCGCTTTACATTTCTGGTAAACCTCGTCAATCACATAGCCCCGACCGCTTTCCTTGAGGAGTTCGACAGCAGCACGGAAGGCCACGAAATCTCCCATTCGAGCCATGTCGATACCGTAACAATCAGGGTAGCGAATCTGTGGTGCCGAAGAAGCCACCACGATGTGCTTCGGATTGAGACGGTCAAAGATTTTGAGGATGCTTTGCTTCAAGGTGGTACCGCGAACGATACTGTCGTCCACCACAACGAGGTGGTCGTTGCTGGTTACTGTACCGTGGGTAATGTCATAAACGTGGCTTACGAGGTCATCGCGCGAGCTATCGTCGGTGATAAAGGTGCGGAGTTTCACATCCTTCCAGGCGACTTTTTCTACACGAGGACGCATGCTCAACACCTCTTTCATCTCGTCGTTAGTCAGGTTACCCGCTTGGATTTTTTCCAACTTCATGGTGTTGAAGTAGTCTTCCATGCCCTTGATAACGCCATAGAAGCTGACTTCGGCGGTGTTCGGGATGAAAGAGAAAACGGAATTGGTCACCTCACCATCGATACAATCAACGATTTTTGGAACGAGGCGACGACCGAGATCAATGCGCTCGTTATAGATATCCTGGTCGTTTCCGCGCGAGAAGTAGATGCGCTCGAACGAACATGCATTGTATTTCAACGGTTCTTTGACCTGCTCGATGCTTACATCGCCTTGCGTTTTAACGATAATAGCAGCACCTGGGGCCAATTCCTTTACGGCATCCGTCGGCAAATTCATCGCCGTCTGGATTACCGGACGCTCGGAAGCAACCACCACGATTTCATCGTCATAGTAGTAGAATGCTGGACGAATACCTGCTGGATCTCTGAGCACGAAGGCATCGCCGTGACCCATCATACCGGCCATGGCATAACCACCGTCCCATTTTTTAGAAGCATTGCGCAAAACCTGAGCTACATCGAGTCGACGCGCGATCTCTGCGGTGGCTTCCTTTTTTGTGATGCCCTGCTCCTTAAGCTCGTAGTAAAGATCATCGTTCGCTTCGTCGAGGAAGTGCCCGATCTTCTCCATGATGGTGATGGTATCCGCCTTTTCCTTTGGATGCTGGCCCAACTGCACCAACTCATTGAACAGTTCGTCCACGTTGGTCATGTTGAAGTTACCCGCAACAATCAAATTTCTCGTCGGCCAGTTGTTCTGACGCAAGAACGGGTGGCAAGCTTCTATGGTATTCCCACCGTAAGTACCGTATCTCAAGTGGCCTAGGAACACCTCTCCAGTAAATGGAAGGTTGTTTTTCAACCACTGTACATCTTTTAATTTCTCTTGATCTCCAGCGATACCATCTGCGATGCGCTGTTGCACCTTGCCGAAGATGTCGCCGATGCTGTTGGGATCCACACTACGGTAACGGCTGATGTATCGCGTTCCTGGATCGGTGTGAAGCTTCACGTTGGCCAATCCCGCACCGTCCTGCCCGCGGTTGCGTTGTTTCTCCATCAGGAGATACATCTTGTTCAAACCGTAGAAGGCCGTCCCGTATTTCTCGACGTAATACTCGAGAGGTTTTCTAAGACGGACAAAGGCAATACCACATTCGTGGTGGATCGAATCGCTCATGAGAGAATAATCTAAGGCACAAAATTAATCAAAGCCGTGGGCATTGACAACCTTTTGTCACGGGGTGTTTTTTGATCTCGTTCAGGTGAATTTAGAGGAATTGGTTCAGGTCCATATTCAACCATTCCAACGCCGCGCCGTGCAGCAGTTTTCCTTTGCGCTCTTCGCTCCAAGGCATGCCGTTAATGAGATTTCCGGGCTCCAATTCCCCCAGTGGAAACGGGTAATCAGTTCCTAGGGCCACACGGTTTTCCCCGACCAATTCCACCACGTACTCCAACATTTTCGGATCATGAACCAGCGAATCCAACCAGAACCTCCCCATATAGTCTCTCGGACTCACAGGGTTATCCACCGCACACAAATCCGGACGCACATCAAAACCGTGCTGTATCCTTCCCAAGGTCGCAGGGAACGAACCGCCACCGTGCGCAAATGCCACACGCAAATTCGGCAAGCGCTCAAACACGCCTCCAAAAATCATCGAACTGATCGCCAAAGCACTTTCAGCGGGCATCCCTACCAACCAAGGCAGCCAATATTTGGGCATCTTTTCCTTCGCCATCATGTCCCACGGGTGGACAAAAATAGCCATATCGAGGTCTTGGCACGCCTCGAAAATCGGGAACAACTCCGGCGCATCTAAATTCCAATCATTAATGTGCGTACCAATCTGAATTCCTTTCAAACCGATCTCCTTGCACCGACGAAGTTCTTGAACGGCCAATTCCGGTGCCTGCATGGGCACAGTCCCCAAACCCACAAAACGTTTGGGGTAACGCGCGCAGATGTCGGCGATATGGTCGTTGAGGAATTCGGCCACCTCCAAGGTATGCTCCGGCTTCGCCCAATAACTGAACATCACCGGCACCGTACTGAGCACCTGGACATCAACGTTGAACCCATCGCACTCGCGCATCCGCGTGTCCGGCGCCCAACAGTTGTCCTGAATCTCGCGGAAGAACTCGCCGTCCTTCATCATTCGCGCACTACAGCTCTTGTGATGATCCAGATTTATAAAACCCCCGTACCCAAAGCGCTCGCGAAAATTCGGAATGTGCTCTGGTAGGATATGAGTATGAATGTCAACCGTAAAATTTCGAGAAGTCACCTGGCACATACCTACACAAATCTTGGGTCCGCATCCATGGTGGTTCCGCACTTTGAACAGGTACGCAATTCCTCGCTACCGTAATATTCTTTAAAACGAGGTAGAAAGTCTGTTTCGATGTTCTTCAACTCAAAATAGGTTTCGTGCAGCTTATTATTACAGCTATCGCAGAACCACAACAGTCCGTCTTTGAACCCACGACCCTCACGCACGCGCTCCACCACCAATCCGATGCTGTTTTCATGCCTTACCGGACTGTGTGGAACCCCTGCAGGCAGTGTCATCATATCGCCAGGACCGAGATTAATCTCGTGCGCCTCACCGTCCATTTGAACCTTAACTGTGATGTGCCCTTCGAGCTGATAGAAGAATTCCTCGGTCTCGTTGTAGTGATAATCCTTGCGGGCATTTGGGCCTGCTACGACCATGACAATGTAGTCGTCACTGTCCGGCGTAAGATTTTTGTTGCCTACTGGCGGTTTAAGGAGGTCGCGGTTCTCATCTAACCATTTTTGGAAGTTGAAGGGCTTCGGTACTGCCATGATTCTGTTCTTTATTTTAGGTCCTCCAATTTAGGAAAATTGGTGGCGTATATTCGTGAAGACAGAACAGAGGCTATGAACATTCAGAACTATATCGGCGGGGAATTCATGGAACCCCTTCATAAACAACACCTTAACAATATCAACCCGGCAACCGGCGAGGTCTACGGAACCATCCCACGCAGCGACGAAAAAGACGTTGCCATGGCGGTGGAAGCCGCACGAGAAGCCTACCCTATGTGGTCGAGCATGAGTGCAGCGGAGCGCAGCAGCTGGATGATCAAGGTCAGTGATGAAATTCAAAACCGCCTGGACGAGCTCGCCATGGCGGAAAGTGTAGACAACGGCAAGCCCTTGAAATTGGCCCAGACGGTTGACATTCCTCGTGCACGCGACAACTTTAAGTTCTATGCGACGGCGATCCTACACGATGCCTACGAGACGCACGATATGGGCACAAACGGCTTTAACTACACCTTGCGGCAACCTATTGGTGTAGCTGGTTGTATTTCGCCTTGGAACCTGCCCTTGTACCTCTTCACCTGGAAAATAGCACCTGCGTTGGCAGCGGGCAATACAGTGGTAGCAAAACCCTCGGAAGTCACGCCAGCAACAGCTTATTTGTTGTGCAAAATCTTGGACGATGTAGGTTTCCCAAAAGGGGTGCTGAACATCGTTCACGGCTTAGGTGCGGAAGTGGGTGCTGCTATCGTGGAACACCAAGATGTTCCTGTGATTTCATTCACCGGAGGAACAGCGACGGGCCGTGCAATCAGTGCGGTGGCCGCACCGATGTTTAAAAAGTTGAGTTTGGAATTGGGCGGTAAAAATGCGAATATCATTTTCGCCGATGCCGATTTCGAAGACGCAGTCAATACCTCCGTTCGCGCGGCCTTTGCCAACCAAGGACAAATTTGCCTTTGCGGCTCACGTATTTATGTTGAGCGTTCTATTTACGATCGCTTCAAGGAGGCCTTTGTGGAACGTGTCCGTGGCTTGACCGTAGGCGACCCGCTAGAAGCTGGAACCCGCACAGGCGCTGTGGTGAGCCAGGATCATTTTGAAAAAGTCCTAAGCTATATCAACCTTGCACTGGACGAAGGCGGCAACCTATTGACCGGTGGCAATCCCGTGAAACTCGAGGGTCGCTGTGCCAATGGATTCTTTATAGAACCCACCGTCTTTGAAAACCTTTCGCCTACCTGCCGCACCAACCAAGAAGAAATTTTCGGACCGGTAGTGACCCTCACTCCTTTTGACACGGAAGAGGAGGCTTTAGCCCTCGCCAATGGCACGGACTATGGACTGGCGGCAACACTCTGGACCAGCAACCTGCAACGCGCCCACCGCATGGGAGCCAAGCTACACGCCGGGATTATCTGGGTAAACTGCTGGCTGCTTCGTGATCTTCGCACCCCTTTCGGCGGCGTGAAACAAAGCGGCGTGGGACGAGAAGGCGGTTTCGAAGCCCTTCGATTCTTTACGGAACCTAAAAATATTTGCATCAAACTATGACACCAATTATAGAATGGGCCAAAGCCCTTCACGAAAGTGCACGCAGCGCACGACCGCGTGCCCAATTTTCTTCAACCCACACCTATTCGTTAGACGAAGCATATGCGATCCAGCACGCCCTGATCGCAGAGCGCGAAATGGAAGGCCATGCCATGGTTGGTGTGAAAATGGGGTTTACCTCAAAAGCAAAAATGGAACAGATGGGCGTGGAAGACATGATCATCGGCCAGCTCACTGAAGATATGCGTATCACCGCAGAGCAACCCTTGAAAAAAGCGGCCTGCATTCATCCCCGTGCGGAACCAGAAATTGCTTTTCGTTTGAGCGCTGATATCAAAGGTGAATTGACCGCGAGCGAAGTATTCCAATATGTCGACGGTGTTTGTGCGGCTGTGGAAGTGATCGATTCACGATACGAAAACTTCAAATTCTCTTTAGAAGATGTCGTCGCTGATAATTGCAGTTCATGCGGGTTCGCACTCGGACCATGGTGCGAAGTGCCACTTGGCCTTAACGGGTTGGATATGGTTCAGAAATTCGACGGTGAAATCGTAGCCGAAGGAAATAGCGATGCTATCCTGGACAATCCTTTTGAGGCCCTAGCTGCCGCCACACGCCTTGCTGAGCAATACAGCATTCCATTGAAAAAAGGCATGATTGTACTCGCAGGTGCCTCCACCGCAGCGCATTTCATCGCAGAGCACCGCACCATTGGATTGACCGTCGATGGTTTGGGAGAGGTGACTTTCACAGCAGAATAAGATCGAATTTTTGGCTACAGTGTTTGTATAAAAAACAAGCCGCTCCGGGGTACGGAGCGGCTTGCCTGAACAAAACCATGTCGCGTCAATGAATAACTCGCTTACACTCAATAGCTGACGCACAATAGTTAACTCAAACCCTGTGCCAAAAATTTTATCAGAATTGCAAACTTTTTGTTAAAGCTTAACTCCAACGCTCAAAAGAAGCTGAGAGCGATTGTAGCTCAAGGGAACATTATTCCATGTTCCAACGTGATCCTGGAAACTTCCATAGTAAGTTAGGTCCAGGCTCAATTTCCAAATATCCACACCAGCAGCAACATTGTAACCTGCCGTTGGCGATTCAAAGGTGTTACTGAATGCATTATCACTAACTGTTCCTTGATAGTGGACGCCTCCTTCTGCACGGACCAATTTCAACAAGCGAATCCCCAAACCCGCATCTAACTGAAGGTAGTTATGATCAAAACGACTGTAGAATATGTTCGAGCCGTCATTACCCTCGAGGAAATGGGTGTTTTTAGCGTATATCAAACTTCCTGAGGCATATAGTTGATCGCCTAGGAATTGGCGACCAAATACACCAATATGATAGCCATTGTCCATTGTGGTGCCTTCGAAAATAGTCTGCGACGTTGCGATGGCTTCATCCAAACCGATTCCAGAGAGTTCGTAATTCAAACCCGTTCTCACACCCCAACGACTTTGGGCAGAAAGCGCCGTAGCCATCAAGAGAACCAACGCTAAAACAGCAATCTTTTTCATAACTCAATCTTTCGATGAGCTATTACATCAATCGTGCCAATTCCGTTTCTGCATTCGGATTCAATTGATATTCCACCTGCCTTTTATCCTTATCCGACCGCACTCTGATAATTATTTCCATTCCGAAACGACTTACGCCCAGGGCATTCAACTCCTTGATTACCTCACTACGTTTTCGCCGCTGTGTTTCCCAGCTTGCCGACTCTAAACCGAGCAAAACATTGAGCCGCTCCGTACCAATGGGGCCACTAGACAATTCATTCACCACCGCCCATTGTTCATCGTTAAAGACTCGGCTCCTTTTTAATAGCATCCTTCTGCGCAAAATCATCACCGCCATCACCAAGATTATGGTCAACACTACAAGCGCTGAATACAGAGTGATTTTAAGTAGCGGACCATTCTCCTCATAGAGCTGATTCAACGATCCATTCATACGGTAGAACCTTGGAACAAACTCCAAAACCACACCCGTTCTTGTTTTATCAGAATACTTAGGAATGAGAAGTTCATTTTCTCCTTCATAGGCACAACTTAGCCATTGTTTTTGTGTCGCCACACGACCAGGAACATTGGCTTTATTCGCCATAGTAATGTCATAATACCCATTTCCCGCTGGCCAAATCTCGTAGGCACGATCTTCATATGAAGCCATAAACGTGGTATCCGACAAACGGTGCTTCATCATACCGTGAAGATCCAGCACAGGTTGCCCTATGACTCTCCATTCGTGTTTCTTGAAATCAAAGACGAAGACATTATCACTACCCCAAACAAAAAGTGCATCCTCCTTGGCATCATAAAATCCAGGCGGCTCATTGAATTTTTCTCCATTCGGCCTATATACTTCCTCGTTTTGAGCATATAAATTCCACTCTTTACGGGTTTCTGAAAAGAATGTTAGCGTATTGGAATTGGTCCAAAAACCATATCCGCTCCAGGAAAATATAGTGTCGTTGCGAACGAAACTATAAGATCCGAAGTTGTACCCGTGGTGATAAGTATTATCCACACGTTTTACAGTACGTGTGTTAGTATCAATATGTAGAACTTTGCCATCTCCTCCAAAACTGACTAACATTCTGTCCTCAATGTTGTGCAAATGGCCACGCGGCGGAAGAATTATTCCCTCTCGATTCCAATCAAGAACATAAGGGTCCAAAGTATCTGTGTTATCACCTATTATCACAAAGTGTTCGCCAGTCATAACATCTACTACCTCAATGGCACGATCTTCCTCTAAATACCATGAAACAAAGGATTTACCTTGTCCTAAAAGGTCCGTGCCGTTCAGTAGTAATAATGCTAAAAACAGATATGTGTATATATGTTTGTTCAATGTGTTACAAATATGTTTGCACCTAAAATATATAATAATTCGGAAATTAAGTCGCACATTTGATTAACAAAATGCAAAAGCATCCTGCGAGAGCAAGTAGCAAATGCGTTTTCAGACCAACAAACCAAAGCTAAACCAATGAACCTGGGCTGCTAAACCTAAGCAACCAAGATAACCCGATCGGATTTCGATCGGGTTTTTTATTTCCCATTATTTCCGTGCTTTTAATCTAATAATTGGAATGAAGTGATCAAACATCTGACCCCCTCCCTCCTCTTTTTTAGGGGGTGGGTCACGTTGATTTGCTATTTTCTAAAGCTACACCCCTCTTTTTAAGGGGGTGTATTTCATATTTTTATAATTATTTGAATATTAACCCCCTATTTTTAAGGGGTATTTGTTGTGTAATTCATAATATTGCGACTCACAAACCTACTTTCATGAAAAAAATTGACGCGATTATTAGAAAATCAAAATTCGACGACGTTCGCGATGCGCTACATGAAGTCAATGTGTACTTCTTCAGTTATTGGGACGTAACTGGTGTAGGACACGAAAAAAAGGAACATCTATATAGAGGTGTTGCTTATAGCTCATCGGATATTCAGCGACGCTATTTAAGTATTGTCGTAAATGATGATTTCGTGGACAAGACCGTAAATGCCATTTTGCAAGCCGCTAAAACCGGGGAGGTTGGTGATGGAAAAATTTTTGTAACCCCAGTTGAGGAAGCCTACAGAATTCGCACTGGAGAGCGTGGCGGTATGACACTTAAATAAGAAAGCACTATGGATACGACTTTGACCTTGACGGTAAACAACCTATGGATGATGATCAGTACGGCGTTGGTGTTTTTCATGCACCTGGGCTTTAGCCTGCTCGAGATTGGTTTAACCCGCCAAAAGAACACTATAAACATTCTGTTTAAGAATTTCTTCATCATTAGCATTGGTTTGGTGCTCTACGCCCTAATAGGGTTTAACCTAATGTACCCCGCTTCTTTTTGGAATGGCCTTCTGCCTGACTATTTTATTGGTCTGTTCGGATTGGAAAGCCCTATGGGAGAAGCTGGCTTAGACCTGAGTTATAATGATGGGTACACGTATTGGACAGACTTCCTGTTCCAAGGAATGTTCGCGGCAACGGCAGCTACCATTGTTAGTGGAGCCATTGCTGAACGTGCGAAAATCGGTTCGTTCTTTTTGTTTTCCATCCTTTACGTGGGTATCGTTTACCCTATAACTGGATCTTGGAAATGGGGAGGCGGTTTCCTCGATCAATGGGGATTTTATGATTTCGCAGGATCTACGCTCGTACACACCGTTGGCGGATGGGCAGCGCTCATCTATATCGCAAAATTAGGTCCGCGGATCGGTAAATTTGGGAAAGACGGTAAGGCACGCGCCATTCCTGGTCATAATATCCCTTTCGCTGCCGCTGGTGTTCTGATTCTATGGTTGGGTTGGTTTGGCTTTAATGGAGGCTCCGTACTAAGTGCCGACCCAGGTGCGACCTCTCTAGTGCTTACCACTACCTCTTTAGCGGCGGCTGGAGGTGGTCTAGCGGCTGCCGGATTCGTTCACCTTTTCTACAAGAACTTTGATCTAACCATGTTTATGAACGGAATCTTGGGAGGCCTTGTAAGTATAACGGCAGGTGCTGATCTCATGAGTGTTACAGAGGCAATATTGGTGGGCGGTATTGGCGGAGTTATTGTTGTACTCGCTGTAAGCCTACTCGATCGACTCAAATTGGATGATCCAGTAGGGGCAGTGGCCGTGCACCTCGGAACAGGTATTTGGGGGACCCTTGCCGTCGGACTCTTTGGTTCTATGGCCTCTTGGAACCAATTCCTAGTTCAACTTGCGGGAGTTGCCCTCATTGGGTTATTCTGTGTCATCACGACTACTGCATTCCTCGCGGTGATCGGGAAGTTCTGGGGACTTCGGGTGGGCAAGGAAGAAGAGCTCGACGGTCTCGATCAAGCCGAGCATGGGGGCATGAGTGCCTACGCCGACTTCCGGATGAACCAACATTAAGAATTATAAATGTCGAACCCCGGATGCTGCAACATCCGGGGTTCTTTTTAACAATCTCCAGTCAAATGAACATTGTGATTTCAAAAGTCCTAAAAATTTGGGCAATACCCTGCCTTTACCTGCTCCAATTTACGCTCAGCGCACAAAGCAAAGACACCACAACCTCCGAATTAAACTTTAGTGGCTCGGTGGACACCTATTTCCGCACCAACTTTTACGGTGATAAATTCGACTCGCCAGCCACATCGTTTGCAAATCTACCAGGCTTTGCATTGGGCATGGTGAATATAGTTGCCGAGCAGCATACCACTCATGGCGGTATGGTTGCCGACCTAGTCTTTGGTCCCCGTGGTACTGATGCCGTGTTCGCCTCGCCATATTACAGCGCGACAGGAAATATCATCAACCAACTCTATGCCTACTGGAACGCTTCGGATGAATTGGTCATTACTCTAGGGAACTTCAATACCTTCATAGGGTATGAGGTGATTTCACCTGTTGACAATTTTCATTACTCCACATCCTATCTGTTCTCTTATGGTCCTTTCTCTCATACGGGGTTAAAGGCGGACTATGCCATCAACGAAAATCAGAGTTTTATGATCGCGGTGATGAACCCAACGGATTTTACAGAGATGAATAATGTGAATTTGTACACCTATGGGATTCAATACGGAATTGGTGGTAGCTATTTAAGCGCACTTTACGGCAAGCAAGCGGAGAATCTGAGCGAGACCTTCCAGTTAGACTACACGGGCTCATATGATATCAAATCTAGCTTCTCGTTGGGCGTTAATGCCTCATACAACAACACACCTCTAAGCGGTGGATTTTGCGGCGTGGCCCTTTACCCTTCGGCAACCCTTAGCAAAGCGCTCGCCTTAGGACTGCGGGGTGAACTTTTTCATGAACTAAAAAGAGGCGGTCCAGTATATGGCTCCGGCACCACTACTCTGGATTTCACCATCACTTGTGCCTATACAGACGACAATCTTCGCCTCATCGCTGAACTTCGTCTCGATGAGTGCTCCGAACCCCAATTCAACACCTACGCAAATTCTAACCTTTCATCGTTGATTTTAGCGGCCGTCTATAGCTTCTAGAACCCTTATCACCACTCAACCAAACCGGCCAAAAGCCGGTTTTTTATTCCCAACAATGCCGATCCGAGCGTCGCGTTTAGGGGAATAAAAAAAGCACCTGCTATGACTAACAAGTGCTTCTTTAGTGGAGAAGATGGGATTCGAACCCACGACCTCTTGACTGCCAGTCAAGCGCTCTAGCCAACTGAGCTACATCCCCAACGAGGGGCAAATATACGGTCTAGATT
>JBEAQE010000019.1:0-13897 GCA_041164065.1 Bacteroidota bacterium
TTTATGCCCGAATCTCAACCGGGTACCGTTACTACAGCCCCAGAAATACCGCGGGTATCCCAGAAGAGGAGCCATGACGCTATCCCTGATGCCATAACTGCTCTACATTGGGGCGTGGGAGGGGGAGTGTGGCGTGGTAATGGGTAGAGGGGGGCTGTGAAAAAACAATCTCCCAAGAAACGTAGAGTTTAATGGGAGATAGAATTGGTGTTGTTAAAGTCTTATTTATTCGTTGCTAGAGGCTTTGGTAGGCTTAATACGAAGCGTGAGAAGAGCGGCAATGACAAGCAGGATTCCAGCGAATACAATTGCTTTTCTCGGATCGTTGTCCAAATAGTGTTTCAGTATATATCCGAAAGTCAGGTTCTGAAATATCATTGGCGTCACTATCATCATATTGATGACACCCATATATACGCCGTAACGCTCTTTAGGTATATCGTTTACGACCAGGAGGTAGGGAATACCCATCATAGATGCCCAGCCAATGCCAAATCCCGTGATGGCTAAGAATAGTAGGGTTTTACTTTCAATAAACGGAAACCAGATAAAACCCAGTGCAGCAAAAGCTACTGCTGTGGCGTGGACGGCTTTAGGACCGTATTTGCGTGCAAAGCCCACGAGTAGGAAGGCGGTAAGGAAGGTGACGATGTTGTACCATCCGTTGACGAGACCGGTCCAGCTAACGGCCTTCTCGTAATTGGTTGGGTCTGATGCTGGAGTGGCGCCCCAAATGGAGAGGGCCACAGATTTGGAGGAGTTCTGCCAGTAAATGAAAAGTGCATACCATTGAAAAAGGTATACGGCGGCAAGTTGCCACATCACTTTTGGCATTTGACCTATAGCTTGTGCAATCTCTTTGAATGGTGCGATGATACCGCCTTGGTGATTTTTTAGTGCGTCCAATTCGTCATCGGTCGGTGGGATTTCCTTGGTAGTGCGCATGCTCCACCAAATGGATCCAATTGATGCTACAGAGCCCAGAAAGAATGAGGCAAATACCCAAGTGGGAAGCTTGCCCGTGGTGCCTATGAAGATCATAGGGAAGATGAAGAGGCTTAAATTTGCGAGTGTCTGACCAAAGCCGGTGAAGAAGCTTTGCATTTGGAATCCTAATGGGCGTTGCTCATCATTTAAGGTGTCTGCAATAAACGCACGATAAGGTTCCATTGCAGTATTATTTCCTGCATCTAATATCCATAAGAGGCCGGCCGCCATCCAAAGGGCACTGCTGAAGGGGAAGAGGAAGAGTGCTATACTACAGAGTAGCGCACCGATAAAAAAGTACGGCTTGCGGCGTCCCCAACGTGGGGACCATGTTTTGTCGCTCATCGCGCCAATGATGGGTTGAACGAGTAAACCGGTCATGGGGCCTGCTAGGTTCAAAAGGGGGATTTCGTCTGGGGCAGCCCCAAGAAAGTCGTAGATAGGATTAACGGCACTTTGTTGAAGGCCGAAACTATATTGTATTCCAAAGAACCCAACATTCATGTTGAGAATTTGGGAGAAGGTCATTTTAACCTTGCGCATAGAAAAACGGGTGTTTGTGTAAGTGCCTTGAATGTAAGACAAATATTTGAAAATGTACTTTGTACACTTTATGATTTCCCGTTTGTTTTAGGCGCGGATGTCGTTGATGGTTTGGATGATGGTGTTCAGTCCGGTGCGTAATTCGTCCGTGGTGATGGACAAGGGTGGTGTGATGCGAAAGGCGTTGCCGGCGAAAAGGAAGTAGTCAGTAATGATGCCTCGGTCTTCAAGGGTCGAAATTAGATTGCCGACAGGGAATTGGTCGTTCATTGTGATGCAATACATCAAGCCTTTGCCGCTGACTTTGGTAATAAGCTCGTGCTGCATGATGGCCTCGATGATTGCGGACTTCTCGGGGATTTCTTTCATCCATTCAGGGTTTTCCTCGAGTACCTCGAAGGCAGCAAGGGATGCAGCACAACTTACGGGGTGTCCACCGAATGTAGTGATGTGACCTAGAATTGGATTTTCTTTAATCACATCCATAATATGCTTTGGAGCGACAAAGGCGCCTAGGGGCATACCACCGCCGAAACCTTTTGCGAGGGTCATGATATCAGGACAAAAACCTTCATCGAGATGAGCAAACCAATTTCCTGTGCGACCCATGCCTGTTTGAATTTCGTCTAGAATCAAGAGCGCACCTACTTCTCGTGTACGAGCGCGGAGGGCAAGTAGGTAACCAGGATCAGGGACAATGTAGCCAGCTTCGGCTTGTATGGCTTCTACAACGACAGCCGCAGTTCTTTTGGTAATGGCCTTGAGCTCATCTAGCTTATTATAGTTGAGTATTTTGGTGTCGGGAAGAAGCGGGTAGTACCCTTGTTTAAATTCTTCACTTCCTTGAATACTCAGGGCTCCGTGGGTAGAACCATGATAGGCATCTTTAAAGGAGATCAATTCCGTTCTGCCTGTAAAGCGTTTAGCAACTTTAAGCGCCCCTTCTATAGCCTCAGCGCCACTGTTCGTAAAGTACACGCTACCCATACAAGGGTTGAGCTTACTTAGCAGCTTGGTGGCCAATTTTGCTTGTGGGCTTACGGCAAATTCACCATAAACCTGAAGGTGCATGTATTTGGCTACTTGATCTTGGACGGCATGAACTACTTTGGGATGACAATGTCCAATATTACTAACGGATATACCGCTGATTAAATCCAGATAAGGCTTGTTTTCTGCATCATAGAGGTAAACACCCTCTGCTCTTTCCACAACGAGAGCGGAAGGATTATCAACAACTTGGGCTACGTTGGATAGGAAGAGTTCTTTGATTGATGCCATGCTACGAAGATAGTAAAGAGCTTGTGGCAAAAAACACCCCCGTGACGCGAGCGCCACGGGGGATAAAATTTTCAGGATTAGCGTCGCTGCATTGGGGGAGCACCGTCCATAGGGCCACCGCCTGGTCGACGTCCTGGCTCAGGGCGCTGATCCCTCATACGTTCGAGTACTTTACGACCGAATTCTTTTTCAGCACGCATAAGGTTTGCCGTCTTGCGGGCGCCAATAACCTTGATGTAATCATCAATGTAATCGCGGTGAAGCGTCTCGAGTTCAATGTGAGTATTGGCAATTTCGATAAGCAGTTTTTCAAGCTCTTTATCAGTCATCTTTTCCGAATCTTCATTCATCCTTTTAAAGGACTTCGCCTGTTTCTCGCGCAGGGCCAATTCTTTCTCTTGAACTTCATTGTACACCGGCCAAAAGGCTTGACTTTCCTCAATATTAAGGTCCAATTCCGTCGTTAAGTACGCTACTTTCATAGCTTGAATCTTCTCTTTTTTAGCAGCCATGTGGTCTTCAACTCCTTGTGGCTGTGCAATAAGGGCGCTGCTCAGAAACGCCGCAAAAGCGATCAATTTTAATTTCATAATTCTAACAGATAGTTTTCAGGGTCTTCGAATAGATTAAAGTACACCTCACCGTCTACAGCAAAATCGCCAATGGACAGAGAGTCAGGTTCGACAAAAGAAAGCAGATCATCTACTTCCACATAACCGAGAGAATAGAGATCGTCTAAACTTACATCGTCATACACGGTGTCGGTTGGCATTGTTGGCCAAAACGATAGAACGAGTGCTATAGTCGCCGCAATTCCCACGGCTGATGACGCTAAAACGATAAACAGACTTTTTTTCGCGCGTGCAGGGCCTATGTTCCGGTCCATTGGATGCACGTCTGGAATGCGATGTAAGTCGGCCTTGAGTTTAGCCATGGCCTCGTGGGTTAATATGGGCTTCTTTTGTGTTTCCATTTGGTTATTAGAGATTGCCTTTTAAGGAAGGTTTAATTCAACTTTTAGGATTTCTTGAATTTTTAGTTTGGCATGGTGGTAATTCGCTTTCAGTGCGCCTATGGATGTTCCGGTGAGCTCTGAAATTTGCGCAAATGGCATGTCCTGGTCGTATCTAAGTTCGAAAACGAGGCGTTGTTTTTCGGGTAATCTGTCCATAGCCTTGGCTAATTCAGATTCGATGCGCGCGGCATCCCAGTGCAGCCCATCGTCGGCGGCGGGGTGAAGGTAATCGGTCAGTTCGTGATTTCGGAATTTCTTCTCACGTTGAAGTTCCTTGATGGCTTGATTTCGCACAATCGTATAGCACCAGGTGAAAAGTGTGCTATCTCCTTTAAAGGTGTGTAGGTTTTTCCAAATGCTGATAAATGCATTTTGTAGGCAATCTTGCGCCAAATCGACATCTTTAACGACGCCAAATGCAACGGGCAGTAACCGCTCAGTGTACTGCTCGATGATCTGATAAAAACAAGCCTCCCA
Organism: Bacteroidota bacterium; assembly: GCA_041164065.1. Taxonomy (GTDB): domain Bacteria; phylum Bacteroidota; class Bacteroidia; order Flavobacteriales; family Schleiferiaceae; genus UBA10364. The sequence continues at coordinate 4,304 of JBEAQE010000019.1, forward strand.
CTGCTCTTGCAATAGGAGGCTCTTTATGTCCTTATGATTCTCCATCTACCAGTTTAGATGAAGAGAAGTTACAAAGGTTTAATCCTTCGAACCAATTTTATTTGCGTGCGATGACTTTCTTCGCTGCAGCCACGATGGCATCAGCGTTCAGTCCATACTTTTCCATCAATTGAGCAGGTGTTCCGCTTTCACCGAAACTGTCATTTACAGCTACAAATTCCTGTGGAGCAGGGTTGTTGGTTGTCAAGACTTGTGCCACGCTTTCACCCAAACCACCAAAGCGGTTGTGCTCTTCAGCAGTAACTACACATCCTGTTTTACCAACTGAAGCAAGAATGGCTTTTTCATCCAAAGGTTTGATGGTCGCCATGTTCAATACATCGGCACTAATGCCTTCTGCATGAAGTACTTTGGCCGCTTCGAGAGCTTCCCAAACGAGGTGACCAGTTGCTATGATGGTAACGTCGCTTCCTTCTTGAAGAAGATCAGCTACACCAATTTTGAATTCCGCGTCTGCAGGGGTGAAATTGGCCACGCTTGGACGACCGAAACGCAAGTAAACAGGACCTTCATAGTCAGCGATTGCGATGGTTGCTGCCTTGGTTTGGTTGTAGTCACATGGGTTGATTACAACCATATGCGGTAACATTTTCATCAAACCGATGTCCTCCAAAATTTGATGTGTCGCTCCGTCTTCGCCCAAGGTCAATCCAGCGTGAGAAGCGCAGATTTTTACATTCTTTTGACTGTATGCAACACTTTGACGAATCTGGTCGTACACACGGCCAGTTGAGAAGTTAGCGAAAGTTCCAGTGAAAGGAATCTTTCCACCGATGGTCATCCCCGCGGCGATACCAATCATGTTGGCCTCTGCAATACCCACCTGGAAGAAACGGTCAGGGTTTTCATCCTTAAAGGCATCCATTTTCAACGAGCCAGTGAGGTCGGCACATAGTGCAACGACATTCTCATTTTTCTGACCCAATTCTTGCAATCCTGCGCCGAAACCTGAACGCGTGTCTTTGTTGCCGGTGTTTGTGTACTCTTTCATCTTTAGTTGATCTTCACAATGGTTGATGAGCCGGAGCTCACTGAAAATTCTTTGGTTTTGCTGTAGCCCGTTTCTTGAGCAAATTTACTGCGGAAAACGGCCATGTAACGGCCTGGTTGTAGATTAAAAACTTGACGTTCACTGCTGTCGCTTAGGTCAATGACCCATTGCCATCCTGAAGGACGCTGAACGAATATCGATCCATATCCGCTTACCCCTGTTTGTAAGGTAACCATACCGGGTGGGGGTACTGCGATGGTGGTGTTTGCACTGGCCTTAATATTCACACCATATTCTAAAATTCTTGGTAGGGTGAGAATTTCGAGGTCATATGTGCCACTTAGGTAGCGTTGTGTGGTGCCGAAATCTTGAACGTGCAGAATTTCATTCTTTCCTGAAGGCTTGACTATACATTGAATGTTGGCATTGGAGCGGCTACTATTTTGAAGCGTCAAATTACCCTGTGGGGTTGAAGCTCCAATATGAGTGTGAGTGCCACTGTAGATCACAACACTGTCTACGCGCACGGGAGGTACCGTGTGAACAACCATATCATAGACCATCAGTGGATCTAAAGTCAATGTGTCTGGGAGTCCTTTGTAGTTCAAGGTGTGCATCAAACTCTTTTTGAGTTTACCACTGGTATGGTCATAAAGAAGGATTGGAACGTCCGTTTCGGTTGGCTTTCCTTTCGCGTCCAAAAGATTGATCTGCGCCGTAGTATTGTCTAGTGCCTGCGAGATCACCACGCCTAAAACATTTTTAAACGTGTTTTCATCCGAAGCATCGAAATACGTCCCAACACATTCAAAGCTTTGACGGAAGTTTTCGTCGATCCCAATTCCTATTACGAATGGCTTCAGAATGATGCCTTTCTGCTGTAGACGTTTGCTTACGATACAAGGGTCTTCATCACAAGCCTCAACACCGTCGGTGATGAGAATGATAATGTTTCGGCAATCCTTGCAAGGAGGGAAGTCGTCGGATGCTTTCATCAAAGATCCTGCGATTGGCGTCGTTCCCTTCGGTGTGATGGTCTTTAATACACGTTTAATACGGTAGATGTTACCGTCTCCGAAAGGAACCTCCAGTTTGGTATCGCTACAGTCCTGGGGTGGAACGGGTTTTTGATGACCATATACGCGGAGCGCCAATTGAAAGTTGCCATCTCGTTGAATTTCCTGCAAACTGTCGAGCATTTGGCCCATTAGGCGCTGTGCAACGTCAATTTTCGCGCCACTTTCCCAGCGACCGTACATGCTTTGACTTCCGTCAAAAACAAACAGAATACGGGTAAGCGGTTGCTTTTCATTTTCAGGCATATTGACCTGAGCCCACATTGGAAGACTAAAGAAAAGTACAAAAAGAAGGTGGCGGAATTTCAAATCGGAGCGTTTAGTAGTCGCCTAATGTTTCTGGATTTTGAGCAAGTGCTGAAGCCAGTTGCTCTGCATTCGGAGCAACTCCATGCCACTTGTGCGTACCCATCATAAAGTCTACACCATTTCCCATTTCGGTGTGGAGTAGAATACAAACTGGCTTGCCTTTGCCTGTGGCGGCCTTTGCTTCGGTCAATCCGCTTTTAATTGCAGCCAGGTCATTTCCCGCAGCTACTTCGATAACGTGCCAATCAAAGGCTTCGAATTTTGCTTTTAAACTACCCATTGCCAAAACCTCGTCGGTAGAACCGTCGATTTGCTTGGCGTTGACGTCAACGGTACAAATCATGTTGTCGATCTTTTTCGCCGAAGCGTACATCGCAGCCTCCCAGATTTGACCTTCCTGCAATTCGCCATCACCGTGAAGAGTGTAAACAAGGCTTTTGTCCCCGTTCAATTTTTTAGCCTCAGCGGCTCCGATCGCGACGCTCATGCCTTGACCCAAAGAGCCAGAAGCCATGCGAATACCGGGCAGACCGTCATGAGTCGTTGGGTGACCTTGCAAACGAGTGTTTAGTTTGCGGAAGGTTGCTAATTCACTTACCGGGAAGTAACCGCTTCGAGCTAGAACGCTGTAGATGACAGGGCTGATGTGGCCGTTGGATAAAAAGAACACATCCTCGCCAAAACCGTCCATTTGGAAGTTTTGAGGATTGTGATTCATTTGGTCAAAGTATAGAGAGACCAAAAATTCGGCGCAACCTAAAGAACCACCTGGGTGGCCGGAGTTTACGGCATTCACCATTCGAACGATATCTCGGCGAACCTGAGAAACTACTGCATTGAGGTCGTGTTGTGACATGTAATGAGAGTATTAATGACTTTGTACAAAAGTACACATTATAGCAGAGGGGAATTGGTAAAAAAACCAACACGCTATACACACGTTGCTAACAAAAGTTAGGCCTATCTTTGCGGCCTTAAACGCAAGATCATGAAGTGTGGAATCGTCGGATTGCCCAATGTCGGCAAGAGTACTTTGTTCAACTGTTTGTCCAGCGCAAAGGCGCAGGCTGCGAATTACCCGTTCTGTACCATTGAGCCCAATGTGGGCCAGGTGAATGTACCAGATGCACGGATGGAACGTCTGAGCGAATTGGTGAATCCAGAGCGCATTCAACCGGCAAATGTTGAGATTGTAGATATCGCCGGACTGGTTCGTGGAGCGAGTAAGGGTGAGGGTTTGGGTAACCAATTCCTGGCTAACATCCGCGAGACAAACGCCATTATTCACGTATTGCGCTGTTTCGAGAATGAAAACGTGACACACGTCGATGGTAGCGTTGATCCGATCCGTGACAAGGAAACTATCGACACGGAATTGCAGCTAAAAGATCTTGATACCGTTGAAAAACGCCTCGATAAAGCCAAGAAAATGGCGAAGAGCGGCGAGAAAGAAGCCAAGGCTAATGTAGAAACCTTAGAGCGTTTGGTTGCTTACATTATGGAAGGGCGCAATGTTCGTGGTTTTGAACGTGAGAACCCGCGTGAAGAAGCACTATTACACGAAATGCAGTTGTTGACCGATAAACCGGTTTTGTACCTCTGTAATGTGGACGAAAGTTCCGCAAAAAGTGGAAATGCGCATGTAGATCGCGTTCGTGAAATGGCCGAGGCAGAAGGTGCGGGTTGTTTGCACATTGCGGTGAGTACAGAGTCGGACATCGCTGAATTGGAAGATTACGAAGAAAAGCAAATGTTCCTCGAAGAACTCGGCTTGGAAGATGCCGGAGTTAACCGTGTGATCCGTGCGGCTTATGATCTTTTAAAGCTTCAGACCTATTTTACAGCTGGGGTGAAAGAGGTACGTGCCTGGACCATTAAGAAAGGGATGACTGCGCCACAGGCGGCAGGGGTAATCCATAGTGATTTCGAAAAAGGTTTTATCCGCGCCGAGGTCATTTCTTACAGCGATTATGACGTCTTGGGAAGTGAACAGGCAGTTAAAGAAGCTGGGAAAATGCGCGTTGAAGGGAAGGAGTATGTGGTCCAAGACGGGGACGTGATGCACTTCCGATTTAATGTGTAAAACCTGTGTATACTTTAGTCGTCTTCTAAGGCCCTGATGCGGCCCCTATTCTTATATTGGGATTTCATTAGAATTCCCTTTCAGAATGGCACAAGAAGCGCAGTATACTGAAGATAACATACGTTCTTTAGAGTGGGACGAGCATATTCGCTTGCGTCCAGGGATGTACATCGGTAAGCTCGGTGACGGTAAGAGTCCCGACGATGGTATTTACATCCTCCTCAAAGAAATCTTAGATAACTCCATCGACGAATTTGTCATGGGAGCAGGAAAGACCATTGAAGTGAAGATTTCGGATGGTCAAGTTGCTGTGCGCGATTATGGTCGTGGTATCCCGCTTGGGAAAGTGGTCGATGTTGTCAGTAAAATCAATACTGGAGCGAAATACGACAGCAAAGCTTTCAAGAAAAGTGTCGGTTTGAATGGTGTGGGTGCGAAAGCCGTGAATGCGCTTAGTACCGAATTTACCGTACAGGCCTACCGCGACGGACAGACTAAGCGTGCAAAGTTCAGCTTTGGTAAGCTCGTTGAAGACGATGAGATCGTCGAGACCACACAACGCAAGGGTACTAAAATTACATTCCGCCCCGATCCTGATATTTTCCACAACTACCGATTTATGTTGGAGTATGTGGAGAAAATGATGTGGAACTATGCCTACCTGAACCCCGGGTTGTCCCTCTACCTCAATGGTGAAAAATTCTACTCGGAAAACGGGTTGAAGGATTTGTTGCAAGACAACCTAGACGGAAATACGTTGCATGATATCATCCACCTAAAAGGCGAAGATATCGAGGTAGCCATGACCCACAGTGAGCGAATGCAGGGTGAGCAATACTACAGCTTTGTCAATGGCCAGCATACAACCCAAGGGGGTACGCACCAAAATGCTTTTCGTGAGGCGATTGTAAATGTCATGCGCGACTTCTATGGTAAGAATTTCGACGCTTCAGACGTTCGCTCGTGTGTCATTGGAGCCATATCATTGAAGGTTATTGAGCCTGTTTTTGAATCGCAAACGAAGACCAAATTAGGGTCATTAGAAATGGCACCGGGTGAAGTGCATGTGAGAACCTATGTTGGGAATTTCTTGAAAGAAAAACTCGATAACTTCCTACACCGAAACCCACAAGTGGCCGATACCATACTGAAGAAAATTCAGCGTGCAGAGCGTGAACGCAAGGATCTCCAAGGGATTCGCAAGCTCGCACGAGAGCGAGCGAAGAAGGCTTCATTGCACAATAAGAAGTTGCGTGATTGTCGGGTGCATTTGAATGATGCCAAGCCGGGTAAGCAAGACCGTAGATTGGAGACTACGTTGTTTATTACGGAGGGTGATAGCGCGTCGGGTTCGATTACGAAAAGCCGTGATGTGAATACACAAGCAGTGTTCTCTTTGAAAGGAAAGCCCTTGAACTCGTACGGATTGACTAAGAAGGTCGTTTATGAGAACGAGGAGTTTAACTTATTGCAGGCAGCTTTGAATATTGAAGACGGCTTGGATGATTTGAGGTACAATAATGTGGTTATCGCGACGGATGCGGATGTGGATGGGATGCACATTCGATTATTGTTGATCACGTTCTTCCTTCAGTTCTTTCCAGAATTGGTCCGTGAAGGGCATCTCTACATTTTGCAGACACCACTCTTCCGGGTGCGGAACAAAAAGGCTACGCGCTATTGTTACAGCAGTGAGGAAAAGAACGAAGCAATCAGTGTTTTGGGGCCTCGGCCAGAGATCACTCGATTCAAAGGGCTGGGTGAGATTTCTCCAGACGAGTTTAAGCATTTCATTGGAGCCGATATTCGCTTGGAGCCCGTTATGATAGGTAAGGACAGCACGTCGGGAGATTTGTTGGAGTTTTATATGGGTAAGAATACACCCGATCGCCAAGGGTTCATTATTGAAAACTTGCGCGTAGAAAAGAATCTTGAAGAGGAATTGTTGAACTGATGAGTGAGAACAACATAAACGACGAATTGGACCCAGAATTGGGTGCGCTACCGGAAGATGAAGGTACACGGATCACGCAGGTGAGCGGGATGTACAAAGATTACTTTCTCGACTATGCCTCCTATGTGATTCTGGAACGGGCGGTGCCTGCGTTGAATGATGGTTTGAAGCCTGTTCAGCGTCGCTTGCTGCATGCAATGAAGGAAATGGATGATGGACGCTACCATAAAGTGGCTAACATTATCGGTCAAACCATGCGCTTTCATCCCCATGGTGATGCTTCCATTGGTGATGCTTTGGTTCAGATGGGCCAGAAGGAATTACTCATTGATACCCAGGGAAACTGGGGGAACATACTAACGGGCGATGGAGCGGCAGCACCACGTTACATTGAGGCGAGATTGACCAAGTTTGCATTGCACGTTGCATATAGTCCGAAGGTGACTGAGTGGCAGTTGAGTTATGATGGACGTGCGAATGAACCGCTTCACCTTCCGATGAAGTTTCCGATGCTTTTGGCCATGGGAGTTGAAGGTATTGCAGTTGGTTTGAGTACTAAGATCTTGCCGCATAACTTCAATGAATTGGTGGATGCATCGATAAAAGTGCTTCAAGAGAAGAGCTTCAAGTTGGTGCCGGATTTCCCAACAGGGGGTATAGCGGACTTTAGCAATTACAATGATGGGTTGCGCGGATCTCGTGTACGTGTTCGAGCACGCATATCGCAATTAGACAAAAACACGCTCGTCATTACTGAAATTCCGTTTTCAACGACGACACAGACGCTCATTGATAGCGTGCTGAAGGCCAATGATAAAGGCAAGATTAAGATTAAGAAGATCGAGGATAATACTGCTGAAAATGTGGAGATTCTCGTGCATTTACCCCCAGGAATCAGTCCTGATAAAACTATCGATGCGTTGTACGCATTCACTAGTTGTGAGGTGAGTATAGCGCCGTTATCGTGCAGCATTCATGAGGATACCCCGCTTTTCTTAGGGGTGCGCGATATTTTGAAGCGTAGCACGGAGGCCACTAAGGGTATATTGAAGGCGGAATTAGAAATCAAGCTCAGCGAACTTCAAGAACAATGGCATTTTGCATCGTTGGAGCGTATATTTATTGAGCACAAGATTTACCGAGATATTGAAGAGGCCGAGACCTGGGAGCAGGTTATCGAGTTCATTCACAAAGGATTACAGCCACATATCGGACACCTCATGCGTGAGATTACCGAGGAGGATATTGTTCGATTAACAGAAATTCGAATCAAACGTATTTCGAAGTTTGATAGCGATAAGGCTAACGACAAGATTCTCGAGCTTGAAGGAAAGATCGAGGCGGTGAAATACGATTTGGATCATTTGGTAGATTTTGCCATCAACTACTTTAAAGATCTGAAGGAACGCTTCGGAAAGGGTCGTGAACGCAAAACAGAAATGGCGGCCTTCGATAGCGTGGAGGCAGCGAAGGTGGTCATTCAGAATCAAAAGCTTTATGTCAATAGAGAGGAAGGTTTTGTCGGCTATGGTATGAAGCGCGACGAATATGTCTGCGATTGTTCTGATATAGATGATGTCATTGTCATTCGTCGCGACGGTAAGTACAGCGTTAGTAAAGTAAAAGATAAAGCCTTCTTTGGAAAGGATATCATCCATGTGTCCGTATGGAAGAAAGGTGATGAACGCACGGTATACAACACAATTTACACGGATGGTGCGAGCAAAGTGAGTTTTGTAAAGCGCTTTGCGGTAACGAGTATAACAAGAGATCGGGAATACGATATCACGCAGGGAACCAAGGGATCTGATGTAATCTACTTCACCGCAAATCCTAATGGTGAGGCCGAAGTAGTTACGGTGCTCTTGAGACAGCTGGCTAAGCTAAAGAAGTTGAAATTCGATTTGGATTTTGCGCAAATCGCGGTGAAGGGCCGCTCTTCAAAGGGGAATATCACTACGAAGTTTCCTATAAAACGTGTTGAGTTGAAGGAGCGTGGTGAAAGTACTTTGGAGGCTCGTAAGGTTTGGTTCGACCCGACCGTACAGCGATTGAATGCCGATGAACGTGGTGAACTGCTTGGTTCGTTCCGTGGGGAAGACCGACTATTGATCGGACTTAAGAATGGTACTTTGAAGGTGGTTGTACCGGAATTGACTCTTCATTTTGATCCGGAAATGATCTTCCTTAAAAAATTAGAAGAACGTCCGATTACGGCTGTCTATTTTGACGGTGAGAAAGATCGCTATTTTGTCAAGCGCTTTGATTGGGAAGGTGGTGATAAGGAAGAAAACATCATTACGGCTCATCCGAAAAGTGAGCTGGTATTCTTGAGCAATGATACCTACCCGCGTATTGAATTGGATTTTAGAAAGGTTAAGGGTAAGGAACGTGAAAACGAAGAGGTGGATCTAGCTGAATTTATTGCCGTTAAGGGGATAAAGGCTAAGGGTAACCAGCTGACTACAGAAACGTTAAATAAGGTTATTGCCTTAGAAAGTCTACCGGAGCCTGAGTTGGAAGAACTCGACGACGATGACATAGACCATGATGGCGATGATCAAGGTGCGGGTAATGAAGGTTCAGAGACTAGTCAACCCACGTCAGAATCTGCGGAACGTACGACACCGGCACCGAGCGAGAGCAGGGGGAAGAGTTCCTATGATGCAGACGGTATGGCACCGCAAATCACCTTAGATTTCTAAAAAATGAAAAAGTTATTGTTCGTTTGGTTGTGTATGATGGGACTTCAGGCTTCTGGGCAGGGTGGTTCGGCACTGAATATCATCAAGAAGGCTCATATGACCTATCAAAACGACAATAACGATATCTGGGGTTATACCGATGCGGTAGGAACAAACTATGCCCTTGTTGGGACTACTGCGGGGGTGAGTATCGTCGACGTAAGTGTACCTACAAGCCCAGTAAAGAAGCAATTTGTTCCGGGCCCATATAGCATATGGCGTGATTTAAAGACATGGGATCATTACGCCTTCGTAACACACGATAATACTTTTGCGTGGAATACTGTGCCCGATGCAGGGTTGCTTATCATCGATATGGACAGCGTAAATGCGAGTTCACCGAGGTATAAAAATTGGAATGCAATTATCCCTTTGGC
>JBEAQE010000020.1:0-10228 GCA_041164065.1 Bacteroidota bacterium
TGTACGTATGGTTGTTACCTGATGAGCTCACGTACTCATACTGCAAGTCACCTCCAGCAAGGTGCGAAGCCTGAACTGGGGCAGTGAATGCGAGTAAGCCTACAACAATGGCGAATATTCTGAATAATTTCTTCATTGGAACGTAATAGTGTTCGTTTTTATTGAAGCACTAATATCACCAAAGTTCACTGAAGAAACAACCCGAATGAGTAAACGTTCCCTTTTATCGAGAAAGTAATACGTAGAGGGTCGTAAAGCCAATAAAGAAGCCTGAAAGAAGCTCTCTAGGCGTGTGTCGATTGAGACTTAGCCGGCTCCATGCCATGAGGCCGATTAGGGCAACTATAGTGACCAGTGTGGTGGTATTACCGGTGCTGTAGTGGGCGTTCATTCCAATGTATAAGGCCAAGAATCCTGATAGGCCTGCAAGGTGCGCGCTGCTCTTCCAGAAGGGCAATAGGATTGCGCTTATAAGGATGACAAAAGCGGAGGCGTAGACGCTTAAGGAGATCTCTATCGGTAGGTGCCGGCCGGCGAGGTAGTTTGCTGTGGCCAACATGCAAGCCGTACTGGCGATATATGGGTAAATGCGATCCTCGCGGCGTATGAGATGGATGCTCTCTATGATTCCGGTTTGTTTAAGCACGAATATGGCCAGAAGTGGGGCTAAATAGGTTCCAAGGAATATGCTGATTAAGGTGTGTAAGACCAAAGGCCAATGGTAGGTATTGGGGTGAGAATATAGCACATAAATGGTGCCATAGGTAGGCATAATGCCTGGGTGAAGGACGTAACTGAAGATTTGCGCGAGTGCGTGTTGGATACGATTCGGCATCAGAGTTCTTTTCGCATGCGTGCAACTGGAATGTCAAGTTGTTCGCGGTATTTAGCGACTGTGCGGCGGGCTATAGGGTACCCTTTGTCTTTGAGGATTTTCGCTAGTGCTTCGTCGGTGAGGGGTTTGCGTTTGTTTTCTTCGCCGATGGTGTCTTCGAGGATCTTTTTGATTTCTCTGGTACTTACTTCCTCGCCGTCGGAATTGGTCATTGATTCTGAGAAGAATTGCTTGATCAAAAAGGTTCCGTAGGGCGTTTGAATGTATTTATTCGAAGCCACTCGACTGACCGTGCTGATGTCCATGCCGATATCTTCAGCGATATCTTTCAGAATCATGGGCTTAAGTTTCCGCTCGTCACCGGTGAGAAAGTATTCGCGCTGGTAAGCTAGGATACTTTCCATGGTGAGCATTAGCGTTTGTTGGCGTTGTACAATGGCATCAATGAACCATTTGGCACTATCGAGCTTTTGCTTGACAAAGAGTGCAGCATCTTTTTCGCTCTTGTTGTTGTTTTTGCTCGCCTTGTAATGTTCGAGCATCTCCCGGTACTGCTTGCTCACACTCAGTTCCGGCGCATTTCTGCTGTTTAGGCTGAGTTCGAGCTCTCCATCAATGATTTGAAGGTTGTAGTCAGGGATGATGTTCTCGGTGGGTCGGCTTTGTGCTGCTGAACCCCCGGGCTTTGGATTGAGTCGACCAATCTCTTCTATAGCATCCTTCAGGGCCTCCTCCGTGATGTCTAGTTTTGCCACGATCTTTTGGTAGTGGCGCTTTACAAAAATGTCGAAATGATCCTCAAGGATGGTTGCTGCCAACGTCGTTTTTGCCGTGGGTGTTTTTCGATCGAGTTGAAGTAACAAGCATTCCCTTAAATCTCGACCGCCAACGCCTGCTGGATCTAAATCTTGAATGACCTTGAGCAGTCGTTCCAAGGTGGCCTCGTCGGTGAATATACCGACGGAGAAGGCGAGGTCATCCACAATGTCTAGCAAGGATCGACGAAGGATACCGTCATCGTCGATGGTACCAACGAGGTAGGTGGCCAAGGCAAGGTCTTGGTCGTTCAAAGAGCGAAGTCGAAGTTGGCTTATGAGGCTTTCATGAAAACTTTCGCGAACGACCACAGGGGCCTCGTAAAGTTCGTCATCGCTGCTGTAGTTATTGCTTTTTGTGCGGTAATCGGGCGTGTTGTCGTCACCGAGATAATCGTCCCAATTTATTTCCTCCATACTATCACGTACCTCGCGCTCTTCTTTGAAATCGGTTGTTTCAAAGGTTTCGAAGTCGTCCGCACGTTCCTTGCCTTCTTGAAGGGCAGGGTTTTCTTCCAATTCCTCCTTAATTCGCTCCTCCAAATTCTGAGTAGGCAGCTGCACAAGCTTCATGAGCTGAATCTGCTGGGGACTCAGCTTTTGTTGAAGTTTTTGGGCAAGGGTTTGCTTGATCATGGAAGTAGGGGGTGGTGTCCGGTTGGATTAGAAGTTTGCGCTTCCAGGGAAACGAGGGAATGGAATGACGTCGCGAATGTTGCCCATACCAGTGGTGAATTGGACAAGGCGCTCAAAACCTAGGCCGAAACCGCTGTGTACACAGGTTCCGAACTTGCGGGTCTCGAGGTACCACCACAATTCCTCTTCTGGGATCCCCACGACGTCCACCTTCTGTTTAAGCACATCGTAACGCTCTTCACGCTGTGATCCACCGACGATTTCGCCGATGCCTGGGAACAGGATGTCCATGGCGCGTACGGTTTTGCCATCGTCGTTTAAGCGCATGTAGAATGCTTTGATCGAAGCGGGGTAGTCAAACAATACCACGGGCGCTTTAAAGTGCTTTTCAACGAGGTAGCGTTCGTGCTCACTTTGCAAATCGGCGCCCCACTCGTCGATGAGGTATTTGAACTTCTTTTTCTGGTTTGGCTTGCTGCGCTTTAGGATTTCAATCGCTTCAGTGTACGAAAGACGTACGAAGTCATTGTTCACGACAAACTCGAGCTTCTCGATTAGGCCTTGTTCAGCACGCTCGTTTTGTGGCTTGCCTTTTTGCTCCTCGGCGAAGCGCTGATCTAGGAATTCGAGGTCTTCGCGACAATTTTTGAGTACATAGCCCAAGCAGTACTTCAGGAAGTCTTCTGCAAGGTCCATGTTCATTTCTAAATCATAGAACGCCATCTCAGGTTCAATCATCCAGAACTCTGCGAGGTGTCGGGTGGTGTTGGAATTTTCGGCACGGAAGGTTGGTCCGAAAGTGTATATTTTTCCAAGAGCAAGCGCGCCCAATTCCCCTTCGAGCTGCCCGCTCACCGTCAAATGCGTTGTTTTACCAAAGAAATCGTCCTCCGGATTGCCTCCCTCTGAAGGAAGGGTCGTTACGCGGAACATTTCTCCCGCACCCTCGGCATCAGAACCGGTGATGATAGGACTGTGCCAATTCACAAAACCTTTTTCGTTGAAGTAGTTGTGGATGGCGTAGGAAAGGGCGTGGCGTACGCGGAACACGGCGCCGAATGTGTTGGTGCGGGGACGCAAGTGTGCGATCTCTCGCAAAAACTCAAGGCTGTGACGTTTTGGCTGCAATGGGTATTCATTGGCATCGGCGTCGCCGAGGATTTCGAAGCTGTCTACGATTATTTCAACGGTTTGACCTTTTCCTTGACTTTCCACTAGGGTGCCCGTCACGGAAATACACGATCCCGTTGTGATTCGCTTCAGTTGGGTTTCGTCCGAATTTTCGAAATCCACTACACATTGGAGGTTACTCAAGGCAGAGCCGTCGTTCAAAGCGATGAAACGGTTGCTGCGGAACGTTCGTACCCATCCTTTTACGGTAATCTGGGTGTTCAATGGCGGGTTCTGTAAAAGCGTCTTGATGCTCATAGTTGCTTATTTCCTTATGGGACAAAGATCATACAATGTAGTTAAAAATCCATTTTAAGCTGCAGAAAAATGGAGACAATAAACCTTTTGGCATAAAAGTTGTTGCTGAGGGAGAAACGTTGGAAACGGTTTTTGGAATTAATGTTTCCTGAACTTTAGAAATGGACGCAGATAAGGCACGTATTTTGGGAAAAAGCATTGAGCTGTTTAAGCACTTTGGTGTGAAGGCGGTGACGATGGACCAGGTCAGTAGTGCATGCGGAATATCGAAGAAGACGCTCTACAAATATGTGGAAAACAAGGTCGATTTGTTGAAGCAGAGCTTTGACATGGCGGCCAACCGCATGAAGGTATTACTAGGAGAGGCCTTGGGTGCTGAGAAGGGTAATGCCATTGATAAGCTCTTTGCCTTGGAGCACTTTGCTGAACATATGTTACGGGGGGAGGAAGACCGGTTGATGAATCAACTCGGGACGTACTACCCGGAAGTGGCGGGTGAGGTGAATAAGGCGAGGGAGGAATTGGTTATGAATTTTACTCGGGCCAACCTCAAAGAGGGTATTGCGCAAGGGCTGTACCGAGACGATTTGAACATTGAATACATCTCCATTCTTTACTACGGACATATTCTCGCGGTTCACGAAAGTGTGGTAACGCGGGAGACCTTGGATTTCAACGGGTTGCGCAAGGCATCCCTACGATACCATATCCGAGGCATTGCATCGAGTAAGGGTTTGGATTATTTGAATAAACGACTAACACAATAAGAATGAAGAAGAGCATCTTTTTGCTCGGGGCATTGGCCTTGAGTTTTGCTGCCTCTGCCCAGGACAAATTTAGCTTGTCGGGCGCCCGTGAGTATGCTATGGAGCATGCCTACGGAATGCAGATTGCTGAATTAGAGATCGATCGTGCGAAGCAGATCTACCGTCAAAACTTGGCGTACGGTTTGCCGCAGGTCAGTGCAACGGGCCAGTATGCGTACAACATCGAGTTGGGCGGTTTCGTTGCCGATATGAACGGCGATGGCGTGCTGGAGACCTTGGTTTTCGGTACAGATTACCAGGCGCAGGGAAATTTGACCGTGAGTCAATTGGTTTTTGATGGCTCCTACGTGGTGGGCCTTATGGCAGCCAAGGTGCTCAAAGACGGTGCCGCTTTAAATGCGGAGAAGTCAAAGGCCGAACTCGTTCGCGATGTGGCTAAGGCGTATCACATGGCGCTTTTGAGTGAGGCCAGCGTGGCGGTTTTAGAGGCTAACGTGGGGTACCTCGAAAGCATGAAGAACGAGATGCAGAAAATGAATGCGGCGGGCTTTGTTTCCAAGGCTGATGCGGACCAGGTCGAGCTCAACTACAACACGGTTGTAAATGCTTTGAATTACGCTAAGGGACAGTCCAAAGTCGCGAAAATGCTTCTGAAGTTGCAGATGGGCTATCCTGTGGAGCGGGAGGTTGTTTTGGCGGATGAGTTGGACCAATTAGTGATCGGTGCGGCCAATGCCAGCACCCTGACTACCCTTTCTTTCGACCCGTCGCAAACCATCGACTACCAGGTGATGGCCAACCAAATCGCGGGTGCGGAGCTTCAACTAAAGAACCAATATATGCAGTTCTTGCCTTCTTTGGGGGTGAGCTACCAGAACAACATTCAGTACATGAGCCCCGAGGCAAACATTTTCTCTGATGCGGCCGTAGATTTGCCGACGAGCTTGGTGGGCGGTCAAATTAGCATTCCTTTGTTTAGTTCGGGCAACCGTTTAGCCAAGGTAGCTGAGGCGAAGATTCAGCGCGATCAAGCGAATATTGGGTTGAACCAGTTGGAGCAGGCATTGATTATGCAGCACCAAAACGCGACAAACGAGTACTTCCGCGCCATTGCAGATTATCTGGCACAGAAGAAAAATGTGGAATTGGCAAAGACCATTCGCAATCAGCGCCGTCGTGAATTTGAGGAGGGCGTGGGTTCTTCAACGGAATTGACCCAAAGCGAAACTCAATACCAGCAAGCGTTGCAATCCCTCTTTTTGGCTGCACAAACGGCATTGGACAAACAGGCCGAGCTGGAATATTTGATGAATAAACACACTCAAAACTAATACGTGAACACACCGATAATCATGAAAAAGATTTTCTTCTTATCCTCTCTCGCCGTTCTTGCGGCATGCTCGCAGCCAGAAGCTACAGGCGATTTTGCAACCTTGACCTCGACTTTGGATTCGTTGAAGGCGGAGCGCAAGGCATTGAACGTAGAGATTGCTGCTGTGGAGGCCCGATTGGCGCAGCTCGACACCACCGTTTCGTATGACGCGGTAACCGCTTACAATGCGAACCCTACGATGTTCTTGCACTACTTCGATGTCTTCGGTACCGTGGAAGCAGATAAAAGCATTAACCTATACCCACTTAATAGCGGTAAGGTTGTTAACGTAGCTGCGAAGAAGGGTCAGAAAGTGCGTAAAGGCGATTTGATCATTGCCTTGGATACGGAATTGATGCAGAGTAGCTTGAAGGAATTGGAAACGAGTCTAGAGCTTGCGAAAACAGTGTACGAAAAGCAGCGCCGTTTGTGGATGGACGAGCAGATTGGATCTGAGATTCAGTACCTCCAGGCGAAAACGAACTACGAAGGATTGGCACAAAAGCTGGTAACGTTGAAAGAACAGATGGCCTTCAGCGAAGTTCGTGCACCATTCGACGGTACGGTAGACGAAATCTTCGTCCACGTGGGGGAATTGGCCGCGCCACAAATGCCGGCAGCCCGTATAGTGAATACTTCAGGGGTGTATGTGAAGGCCGATGTGCCTGAGAACTATAGCAACCGCGTGAAGGTGGGAACACCCGCGAACATCGCCTTTACATCGATGGACTTCCAGGTCGCCGGCGAGGTTTTGCAGGTGGGCCAATTCATCCAGGAAGGAAACCGCACGTTCTCCATCAACGTGAGCCTCGATGCTGAGCCAGGTAGTGTGAAGCCAAACCAAATGGTGCACGTTAGTTTGCAAGATTACCGTAACGATGCTGCCATCGTCGTTCCAACAAACCTCGTACAGCAGGATGTCGAAGGCAATGACTTCGTGTTCATTATGAAAAGCGAAGGCGCTTTTGCCACGGTAGAAAAGGTTATCGTGGAAGCGGGTTTGAGCTTTGACGGTAACACTGAGATCAAATCAGGCCTAGAGGCAGGTGCGGTTCTCGTAGACAAAGGATCGCGCAGCGTACGCACGGGTCAACGTGTAACGGTTAAATAGGATCCGCCACGATGGAAAATAAAAAGAACCTCTTTAAAACCTTCGGTCCGTCGACGTTCTCGGTGAACAACGTCATGACCGTATATGTGCTCACCGCGATTATTTTCATCGCCGGTTTGATGAGCTATTTGAGCATGCCTTCGGAAGCGTTTCCGGAGATCGTGACGCCTGAAATCTACGTTGGAACTCCGTACCCCGGAAACTCTCCCGCCGATATTGAAAAACTCATTACCCGCCCGCTGGAGAAGGAAATCAACGGGATCTCGGGAGTTGATGAGATCAATTCTACTTCCGTAGAGGGCTACAGTACCATACAGGTGAAATTCGGCTTTGACGTGAGTCCTGAAGATGCACTCCGCAAGGTGAAAGACAAGGTGGATGCCGCCATGGGTAAGCCTGAATTCCCAACGGATTTGCCGGCTGACCCGAATGTGTTTGAGTTGAACATCACGGAATTGATGCCTATTGCGAACATTAACCTTAGTGGGGAGTTTGCGCTAGACCAACTGAAAGATTACGCGGAGTACCTCGAAGAAGCAATCGAGAACCTCAATGAGATTTCGAAAGTGGATATCCGTGGGATTGACGATAAAGAAGTCCGCATCATGATTGACAACAAGAAGTTGGAAAGCATGAAGCTCGGCTTCCGCGATATCGCCGGTGCCATCCAAAACGAAAACATGACAATCTCAGGGGGTAACCTTCTGGTCGACGGCTACCGCCGTAACGTTCGCGTGGTCGGTGAAATTCGTACCATCGAAGAGCTCGAGAACATCATCATCAAGAGTGAAAATATGGAGCTCGTGCGACTCAAAGACGTTGCTGAAGTTAGTTTCGACGAGGTGGAGCGCGAGTCGTACGCTCGTGAGTATGGATCTGCGGTGGTGATGCTCGATATCTTCAAACGTTCCGGTGAAAACCAGATTATTTTGAGCTCGAAAATCAACGAGATTCTTGACCTTGCTAAAGAAGAATACTTCCCGGATAACCTTAGTGTCTCAGTAACGAACGACAGTTCGGAACAGACGAAAACGCAGGTGGCAGACCTCGAAAACAACATCATCTTCGGGATGCTCCTCGTAGTACTCGTACTGATGTTCTTCTTAGGATTGCGGAATGCCCTTTTCGTAGGTATTGCCATTCCAATGTCGATGTTGATGAGTTTCTTCATTCTCAATGCCATGGGCATCACCTTGAACACCATGGTGCTCTTCTCCCTCGTTCTCGCTTTGGGGATGTTGGTTGACAACGGTATTGTAGTCGTGGAGAATATTTACCGATTCATGGATGAGGGGTACGACAAGCTTACCGCAGCCCGTTTGGGTGCCGGTGAAGTAGCTTTACCAATTATTGCCTCTACAGCCACAACCTTAGCGGCTTTCGTGCCTTTGGCATTTTGGCCGGGCATTTTCGGTGAGTTCATGAAGTATTTGCCGATCACCTTGATTACCGTATTGAGTTCCTCTTTGTTTGTCGCATTGGTCATCAATCCGGGGCTTACTTCGGTGCTGATGAAGGTGGAAAGTGAAGAAGTAAACAAAGGGAAATTGACCCGTATTGCCCTCGTATTAATCGCCGTTGGGATCATTGTGGGCTATGTGGTTGGCGCGTTGGGAACGGGTAACCTATTCCTTTACGGCGGAGTATTCTTATTGATCTACACCTACTTTGTGGTGCCTTCGACCCTTTGGTTCCAAGGAACCTTGTTGCCGTGGATGGAAGATCTATACACTCGCACGTTGATCTATGCATTGAAAGGTAAGCGTCCGTTGTGGTTCTTCTTAGGAACTGGCGGGTTGCTCATCTTCTCGTTCATACTTCTCGGTATAGCCCCACCGAAGACCTTGTTCTTCCCTGAAAACATGCCGAATCAGGCCATCGTTTATGTCCAATTGCCTATCGGTACCGACATCGAAGCCACTAACGAGGTGGCTCTAGATATCGAAAAAGAGGTGATGGAAGTCGTTAGTGCCTACAACTACATCGACGAAAACGGTATTACACAGAACTACATGGTAGAGAGTGTGATAGCCCAAGTCGGTGAAGGAACCAGTGATCCTAATGAAGGTCCATCTATGGCGCAAACGCCTAATAAGGCTAAGGTCACTGTGGCCTTCCACAAGTTCTCTGACCGTGTTGCACCGGACGGAACGCGTGTGAACTCTGCCGATGTTTTGAATAAAATCCGCGCCACTATTCAGGATTACCCTGGGGTGACGATCACCGTAGGTAAAGACAGCAACGGCCCACCTTCAGGGGCGCCGATCAACATCGAGATTAGTGGTGATGACTACGTTGAATTATTAACTACAGCAGACGAGGTACGTACCTTCATCAACAGCCAAAGTATTGGCGGTATTGAAGAGCTCAAGCTTGATGTCGAAACAGGTAAGCCTGAGATGCCTATTGAGGTGGATCGAATCAAGGCGCGTGCATTGGGCCTAAGCTCGGCACAGATTGGCGATGCGATCCGTACGGCTCTTTTCGGTAAAGAGGTGAGCCGATTCAAGGACGGTGAGGACGATTACCCTATCAATATCCGTATCCTCGACGAGTACCGCTACAACACCGAGGATTTGATGAACCAGAAAATCACCTTCCGTGATGCTGCCACCGGCCGCATCAAGCAGGTGCCGATTTCTGCGGTGGCTAAGGCTAAGAAAACATCAACGTTCTCGGCGGTGAAGCGCAAGGATCTAAAACGTGTGATCTCTATTCAGAGTAACGTCCTTGAGGGTTACAACCCTACGGAGACGGTGAACAACATCAAGGTGGCCCTGGAGAACTACGAAATGCCGAAGGGCGTGAGTTTGGCCTTCACGGGTGAGCAAGAGGACCAAGCAGAGCAGCTCAACTTCCTGTCGAGTGCCCTACTGATGGCCGTGTTCCTCATCTTCTTGATTTTGGTTAGCCAATTCAATTCTGCTTCAACCCCATTTATCATTCTCGTGACCGTGGTATTCTCCCTCATTGGGGTCTTCCTCGGGCTGGTGATCTTCCGCATGGAGTTTGTGATCATGATGACCATGATTGGTATCATATCGCTGGCGGGTATTGTGGTTAACAACGCTATTGTGTTGATCGACTTTATCAAACAGCTTAGCGCCCGTAAACGTGCTGACCTTGGGTTGGATGAAAAAGCGAAGCTTCCGAAGGCGGAATTGATCGATACCATAGTTCAATCGGGTAAGACGCGTCTGCGTCCAGTACTCCTTACGGCCATTACCACCGTTCTCGGTTTGATTCCACTCGCAACGGGTATGA
>JBEAQE010000021.1:0-6572 GCA_041164065.1 Bacteroidota bacterium
AGAATATTCGCCATTGTTGTAGGCTTACTCGCATTCACTGCCCCAGTTCAGGCTTCGCACCTTGCTGGAGGTGACTTGCAGTATGAGTACGTGAGCTCATCAGGTAACAACCATACGTACAGAATCAAATTGCGCTTGTACCGTGATCAGAGCGGTATTACAATGCCAACATCGGTTACTGTATACGCCTGTAGCTCCTTATACGCAAATACTTCGGCCACTTGTAATCAAACGGGAAACTCTGGTAGCGTTGCTCCCACACTTTTCGACTGTGTAGACCAAAACAACGCCGGAGTTACCATTGAGGTGTACTACTACGAAGGAACCATTGTTCTACCAGGAAATGCCCCTGACTGGGTTTTCGCCTGGTCAGATTGTTGTCGTAACCCCTTAATTGACAATATTACGAACGCATCAAGCCAGGATTTATACTTAGAGGCTAAGTTGAATAACATGTTTGGTCAAAACTCTTCTCCTTACTTCGTATCCGAGCCCGTTCGTGCCTTCTGTACAGGACGTACGTTCAACTGGAAGCAAAGTGCCGTAGAAAGCGATGGAGACTCTATTTACTACCGTCTATCGAATGTTAAAGGCGGTCTTTCTTCAAGCTGTGGAGGTAACAACCTCGCATATGCAGCGGGCTACACCTACGATCAACCCATCACTACGAGCCCTGCAAACAGCATGGTAATGAACCCAACAACTGGTTTGATCACCTTCAAGCCCTCGAATATCGAAATTGATGTGATGGCAGTTACTGTTGATGAATACCGTTGGGACAGCAATTCGTACCTATGGCGTAAGATTGGCGAAAGCAACCGCGATATGCAAATTGCCATTGCCTCTGCATGTACCCCACAAGCTCAAGCGGGTGTGCAACTTGACTTTAATGCGCCCGGTATTTACCCAGATCCAGACAATGGTCTGCCTACTGTTGATTACAACTGTTTGGACTCTACAGTAGTTTTGAAGTTCAAAGTGAAATTGGACTGTTCAAGCATCTCACCTGATGGTACAGACTTCCGTCTCACGAAGCCTGATGGCCAAGCCCTTCCGATCAAATCACTTACCGCGAATTGTGATAACAACTTCGAGGCAAACCAAATGACAATCAAGTTGTTCAAACCGTTGAGTAAGAACGGAAAGTACATCCTCTACTCGAAGGTGGGTAATGATGGTAACACCTTGTTGAACAAGTGTGGTTTCCCAATGATGGAATTTGATACGATTCAGCTCAATGTTGACGACTGTTTTGAAGCCGTATATGAATTGGAAAACGTAACGATCGACAACGATGAGAATCCGGTTCTTGAATGGACCGCTGATACCTCATCATACCCTGATTACCTCTTCCAAGAGTGGCAGATCTTCCGTAAAGATCCAGGTGCGGCGAACTACGCGAAAGTGGGTACGGTTTTGAATCAATACAAGTACTGGTGGAAAGATAACGGCGTAGGCCCTGTAAAAGTGGATCAAGACAGCTACAGCTACTACATCGACATGAAGTTGAACGATGATATGCAAGGTGCGAGCAACGAGGTGCACAGCATTTTACTCGAAAACACGGCAGGCCCAGGTCCGATCATCGATCCCGACACCACCGTTAACCTCATTTGGAATACCTACAACGGCTGGGCTGTTGATAGCTATGCAGTAGTATTGCAGCAACAACAAGGTGGTGCATGGTCAGAGTGGGTTCATGACCACATTTACTCCGGTCAAAACCCGGTAGTAGCACCGGATACGACTTACGGCATGTACTTAGAATTGATGCCAGGTGAGTACCGTGTATGTGTGAAAACCATCAATCCACAAGATACCTTCGTGGCGTACTCGAACTGTATCCCGGTGATCATTACGACACCGCCTATGCCGGATACCGTAATCGTTCCAAACTTCATCACACCAAATAATGATGGAGTAAACGATGAGTTTATCATTCAAAACATCGACGATTACGATGACTTGAGTCAACTATCTGTGTACAACCGCTGGGGAGACCTCGTTTACAAAAGCGATTACCTCTACGACAACAGTAATCCATGGCGCGGTACCAATCAAAACGGTACGAAGCTCGCAGATGGCGTTTACTTCTACGCGCTAGAGCTCGTCCACGCCGCAGATAACTTTGAGTATACAGTCACAGGATCCATAACCATTATGGACGCTCAGTAACGCATCTCTCGATTAACACGAGAACACCCAGCCCGGCTCTTTCCCCAGAGAGTCGGGCTTTTTTATGCTTGGGCATTAGCTATCTTTGAGTAAATGGAAACGAGCGAACACATTAAAACCCTTTTGAAGACCCTTCCCAACAAACCCGGGGTCTACCAGCACATCGATAAAGAAGGAAAAATCTTGTACATCGGTAAGGCAAAGGATCTCAAAAAACGGGTCAGCTCCTACTTCAATAAAAACTTGCCCAGTGCGCGCATAGCGGTCATGGTTAAAAAAGTAGTGGACATCCGCACTATTGTGACAGACACAGAAGGAGATGCACTACTTCTTGAAAACAACTTAATCAAGGAGCACCAGCCTCGCTACAACATCAACCTAAAGGACGATAAAAGCTATCCGTACATCACCATTCGCAAGGAACGCTTTCCACGTGTTTATGGCCTGCGAAACCTTAAAAGAGATGGCAGCGAATACTACGGCCCCTACGCCAATGTAAAGCAAATGAAGGCACTGTTAGAGCTAATCAAACAGATGTATCCTACCCGCACTTGCAAGTACAACCTCAGCGAAGAAAACATCGAAGGCGGTAAGTTTAAACGTTGCCTAGAATACCACATCGGCAACTGTAAAGCACCGTGCGAAGCCCTGCAATCCGAAGAGGAGTATATGGCCGATATTGAATCCGCAAGAAAGATTATCAAGGGGCAACTAACCGAAGTTCGACGTTTTCTGAAAACCAATATGGAACAGCATGTGGCTGCCCTAGAATTTGAGCAAGCACAAGCGTGTAAGGAGAAGCTGGACGCATTGGAAAAATACGCCGCACAGAGCAGTGTGGTAAGCTTCAGGTTGACCAACATTGATGTCTTTACTGCAACGATGGACGCCGAAAGTGCCTTTGTGAACTACCTGCAGATTATAGAAGGAGGCGTGGTGCAGAGCTACACCATGGAGTTCAAGAAAAAATTGGACGAGGAGCCTCAAGATTTTCTCCGCCTCGCAATACCTGAAATTCGCCAGCGCTACGGGTCCCATTCACGCAACATCTTCACCTCACACGAGGTAGAACTGCCCCTAGAAGGCGTGACCTTTAGTGTGCCGCTCAAGGGTGAAAAACGCAAGCTCATTGACCTCAGCTTGAAAAACGCCCTGAATTACCGACGTGAAAAATTGAAAAACATTCAAATCGTAGATCCAGATCGGCATGTTAATCGTTTGATGAAGCAGATGAAGGAGGATTTACGCATGCCGGTAGAGCCACGACATCTGGAGTGTTTTGATAATTCTAATATTCAAGGAACGAACCCAGCTAGCGCTTGTGTGGTATTTAAGGATGGTAAACCCTCCAAAAAAGATTACCGCCACTTTAACATCAAGACCGTTGAAGGTCCCGATGACTTTGCGAGCATGGAAGAGGTCGTGTACCGCCGATATAAAAGGCTGACAGAAGAAGGTGAAACCCTTCCGCAGCTCATTGTGATTGATGGCGGGAAGGGACAATTAGGAGCTGCGCTGAATGCCTTAGAGCGATTGGATTTACGGGGTAAAATTACCATTATCGGTATAGCAAAACGCCTGGAAGAACTGTACTTCCCGGGTGACCCCTACCCTTTACACTTGGACAAGCGATCGGAAACGTTGAAGGTTATACAGCGTGCGCGTGATGAAGCGCATCGTTTTAGTTTGGCCCACCATAGAAATAGGCGAAGCGGGAGTGCGTTTAAAAGCGAACTGGAGGATATAAAGGGAATTGGTCCGGAAACCATCAAGCTCCTACTAAGGCATTATAAAAGTGTACGGCGCATTAAGGAAGCCTCCGAAAAAGAGTTAACAGACCTCATAGGTTTGAAAAAGGCCAAGACTATTTGCGATTATTTTGCAGATTTGACAGCATCCAACGACAATATCTGATAACCTTATTTTTAACGTTTTAGCAAGCAATATTCAGATTTTCTTTACTTGCTTATTGAGGCCAGTATCGATTAGTGCATTTACAATCATTTGGATTCATCCAACAAATAAGTTTCCCAGCTGCGGTGAAAGAACAAAACCGCTGTTTCATCCTGAGCGTTGAAATACTGAATCATACGAGCCACGGCAGAAACGATTTCCTTCGCCTTCTCGATTCGCTCTTTTAAGATGTACTCAATACTATCGATATAAATAGCCACGCCCTCATGGGTACCAGTTGTCATATCCTCGGGGTCTTTATCGTCGTCCTCGTCCTCAGAATCAAGCACTTTAACAATTGGCCAATTCAAGTTTGCTGCGGCAAGTTCCTCTCTAACCTCCTCTATATCAACTACAAATTGGACTGAAATTCCCTCAAACATGCCTAAAATTATTTAAATGCGAAGTTCTAAAAATTGTCTATATGGCCGAATAAAATTTTAAAAAATGGCACCTATCTTTAGCACTTATGCTTACATAGAGCTTCTAACAGAAGGTCCTGAATTCACAGGATATTAGCCTTTTCGATCATTAATAATCCGTCCGTCCGAAATGCTGACTACGCGTTTGGCGCGCTCAATCACGCGGCTGTCGTGTGTAGCAAAAACGAAGGTCATTCCCTCTTCTTCGTTGAGTTTTTGCATGATCTCCAACAGGTTTTCCGTACTATGGCTATCGAGATTGGCGGTGGGCTCATCCGCTAGAACAAATTGTGGTTTGCTCGCCAAGGCTCTTGCTACGGCTACACGCTGCTGTTGACCCCCTGAAAGTTGCGTAGGACGTTTGTCTTCCTTGCCTTCCAAACCAACGGATCTGAGTAATTGACGGGCGCGTGCCTCGCGCTCCTCCTTGGGAGCGTCTTGAAGGAGCATAATAAAACTGACATTCTCAACCGCGTTGAGTACCGGAATAAGATTATAGGCTTGGAATACGAAGCCTATGTTGCGCAATCGAAAATCAATGAGTTCGTTGTCCTTCAACTCGGTAATTTCTATCCCGCCAATTTTAATGCTACCACTGCTTGGGTGATCTAGTCCACCAAGCATGTTTAGCAGGGTCGTTTTCCCGCAGCCGCTCGGTCCCTGCAGGGCGGTGAATTCGCCCTCGGTGATGGTTAAATTGATCCCATCAACCGCCTTCACAGGTACGGCGCCATCGTATACTTTATGCAGGTCCTTGACCTCAATTACCACTTTGCTCATTCTAACTTCTAATCGCTTCTACAGGGTTCAATTTCAATGCACGGTATGCTGGAATAATCGAGGCTAAAAGTGCCGTCCCTATGACCATCAACGCCATGATTATGTAATACTCCGGAACGACCTCTGGATAAATTATGCTTTGCACGCCCAATTCCGCCAGGCCCTCCTTCTTACTGCTCAAATCCACTCCAATATTCATCATTATTCGAATGGTCACATCGCCCAACAACATACCCACGGGGCCGCCAACAATCCCCAACAAGAGCGTCTCGAGTAAGATCATTAAAAACAACTTCCGCTTGTTCATACCTATGGCCATCAGCATACCCAGCTCACGTCGACGTTCCAAAATAGCCATCAGCATGTTGTTGATAATACCAAAGAGCAGGGCTGTCATGATTATGCCCAGCACCAGAATGAGCATAATGCCCATCATATCGTCCGCGAAGCCCAATTCCGGGCTATTGTCCTTCCAACTCAACACCTTCGCCTCTACCGGCATTATTTCGACGAGCGCGTCCGTAATTTCTTCGGTAGCCACCGTCTCTTCATAGTAGACAACAACCTCGTGAATCATGTCCAATCCCGTGGTTTTTCTCAAATCTTTCTGGGTGATGTACACATTAAACTCGTCCCACTGCGCGTTCAGGCTCTGATAGATACCGCCGACACGAAAAGAAGCACGGCTCAAGTTCCCGCTCGCATCTTGAAATGTCAGGACAATCTTTTTCTTCATCCCCACCCCGAGTTTGTCTGCCAATTTTTTCCCAATGACCACCGGGTTTCGCATACTTTCGTCAAAGAACGTCCCCTCGACCATCATCTCTTCGAGGTTTGTTCGAGCACGTTCGCTCTCGGGGTCAATGGCTAGGATCCGAGCGGCGCGGTTGGTTTTTGGGGCGGCAATCATGCCTTGAAGAACAGCGCGGTCGGTCCAGCCCGTGACGCGCGGCTCTGACTCAAGCGCCGCTCGTATCCCCTCCAACTGCTCGGGAGTGATGACTGCAGTGGCCTTGGGCTCGACAAGAAAGTCTGCGTGGTGTATTTGGGCGTGGCCGAGGGTACTTCTAATGGCAGACGCGGTGCGCTCGTTGTTCATCCCAAAGGAGAAACCGATGATGAGAAGTCCCGCCCAGACCCCTATGGCGATGGAGCTGAGTACGATGAGCGAGCGCGTTTTGCTTCGCCAAATGTTTCGCCAAGCCACTTTGAAAATCATGCGCGCATGCTTTTGATGGGGTT
>JBEAQE010000022.1:0-8739 GCA_041164065.1 Bacteroidota bacterium
GAAAAGCTTTACATCGTTGGTGTTGCAGACAACCCTGATGTATACGAGGTGCCTTTCCACAGTTTGAACTTCAACCTCATGAAAAACTTCGGTGAAGACCGCAAATACCAGGTTGGTTTCAGCGTGAACAACATATTGGACGATACACGTGATCGTGTTTTCCAAAGCTACCAGAGCTCGTCGCCGTACTTCAGCACCTGGGCTCCGGGAAGAACATTTAAATTGAGCTTCCGTTACAGCTTGTAATAGAAGTAGGCAAAACAAAATGTAATTTTGAACCGCGCCCTGAGGGCGCGGTTTTTTTATGCGCGAATTCCTCCCAACAAACTCGACCGAATTTGACCAAAGAGCCATGGAGCTCTTTGAGTATCAATATGGCCACAATAAGGTCTATGGGGAGTTTTGCGATCTTCTGAAACGCACGCCAAGAGAGGTGAAGTCGGTGAAAGACATTCCGTTTTTGCCCGTGGAGTTGTTTAAAAATAATGAGGTGGTGACGGGGAATTGGGCACCGGAATATACCTACACTTCGAGCACAACCACGGGCGGAACCCCCAGCAAGCATCATGTGAGATCGCTTCAATGGTACAAGCAGGTCTATACCGAAGGTTTTGAACGCGTTTATGGACCACTTAAGGATTGGACGGTACTGGCGCTACTGCCTTCGTATTTGGAACGTGAAGGATCGAGCCTCGTACACATGGCACAAGGAATGATCAAGGCCTCGGAGCATAAAGAAAGTGGATTCTACCTCTATGATTATAACCGACTTTTCGATACGATATCCGATCTGCAAGTTCAAGGTAAGCCTACCTTATTACTGGGTGTGACCTTTGCATTACTGGACTTCGCCGAGAAAATAAGCGGTGGGACTTTTGGTCCGTCGCAGATCAATTGGTCCGAACTCCGAATCATGGAAACGGGGGGCATGAAAGGGCGCAGGCGTGAGATGATTCGTGCCGAAGTCCATGACATCATCAAAACGGCTTTTCCGAAAAGTGCAGTAGATAGTGAGTACGGGATGACAGAGCTCCTAAGCCAGGCATATTTGAGAGATAGCGGCTACTTCGAATGCCCACCTTGGATGCGGGTTTATACGCGCGATATCGGTGATCCATTGTCAACACCCTTGCGAGATGGTTCTCGAGGCGCATTACAAATCATCGATTTAGCCAACATCCATAGTTGTGCTTTTTTAAGCATCAGCGATCAAGGCAGGGTTTTTGAAGAAGGTCATTTTGAAGTGTACGGAAGATTAGATCACAGCGAAATTCGAGGGTGTAACCTCATGGTAAGTTTATGAAACAATTCCTTTTTGTAACGGCTATGCTGCTCAGCACTCTGAGCACTAAGGCCCAATTGGTCCGTGGCCAAGCCACCTTGAACGGACATGGCACTGCGACATTAAATGATAGCGTTCGCCTCTACGCTACTGACTTAAAAGACGGACAATACCAATCTTGGATTCACGCTCGCGTACTGCAAAGTAACGTGAACATTAGCGATAGCAGTGTCCTAAAAGGGACTGAACTGTTCTGGATGCGTGACCAATCACTCGGCGAGGTTCAATCCGATTATACTGTAGACACACTATGGCAAACGACCGAGCGCCGCATGTCAAAGTACTACGATGTCGTGCTCAGTGGAACAATAGATGCAAAGGAACTTCACCGACGCAGCTTCCCTACCCCATTGGTCGAACAGTTTCTGGCCCAAAACAAAGGGGCATTGTATGAGAAAATTGAGCCTGTATTACTCGATGCGGGTTGGGAATTTCAAAGCCTCGACGAATATGAGGTCTTTGCCTATATGAACAAGCAGCAAAACCCCGACCGCCCCGAATTTGAGGCGCTACTCGTTTTTAGAGGCAGCGTTCCTTACTGCTTCATTAACAGAGGAGCACCGTTTGAATATGAAAAAATAAAGGTGACCGAGAAAAAATCAACGGGCACCTATTATTACTTCCAACGACCCAACAAGATGTTTGAAGAACAGCTTGAGAATGTGGTTTATGAATTCTTACCGCTTTAGACGACAGTAACGAGGTAGTAGTTTTTCTTTCCTCTCTGAACGATGACTAAACCTCCGGCGATTACGTCATCTTTACCAATGGTTTTCGTCAAATCTACCTTGGTCTTGTTCAAGCTAACCCCATTGCCGTCAACCATTTTACGCGCTTCCCCTTTTGAAGGGAAGATGGTGGTCAATTCCGCCAAGAACTCAACGATATCCACCCCATTCAATGCAGAGGCTTCAACCTCGAATTGAGGCACACCTTCAAAGACACTCATCAAAGTATCTTTATCCAGCGTACGCAATTCCTCTTCCGTAGCCTTACCAAACAAGATTTGAGAGGCCAATTGCGCTTTCTTCAAATCCTCTTCGCTGTGAACTCGGGAAGTAATTTCTTCCGCCAAAGCCTTTTGTAATTTACGCTGGTGGGGAGCCTCTGCGTGTTCAGCGATGAGTGCCTCGATGGTTGCACGATCTTTTATAGAGAAAATCTTGATGTAGTTCTCTGCGTCAGTATCAGCAGCATTCAGCCAGAATTGGTAGAATGCGTAAGGACTAGTCCGTTTCGGATCCAACCATACGTTTCCACCTTCACTTTTACCAAATTTAGTACCGTCCGATTTCTTGATCAGTGGAGTCGTCAAGGCATGTGCTGAACCACGACCCAATCGACGAATGAGTTCTGTACCCGTGGTAATATTTCCCCACTGGTCAGAACCTCCCATTTGGAGTTTGACATTTTTGTTCTTCCAAAGATGGTAGAAATCGTATCCCTGGATGAGCTGGTAAGAGAACTCGGTAAAGCTCATTCCATTTTCCAAGCGGTTCTTGACACTGTCTTTGGCCATCATGTAGTTGACACTCATGTGCTTTCCTACATCACGAATGAACCCTAGAAAATCAAACTCTTTGAACCAATCATAGTTGTTCACGATCTCGGCGCTGTTTTCACCACAATCGAAATCCAAGAACTTCTCAAGTTGAGCTTTTTGTGAGGCGAGGTTGTGATTAAGCGTATCGAGATCGAGCAAATTGCGTTCCGCACTCTTACCAGACGGATCACCTACCATCCCCGTTGCACCGCCGACAAGAGCGATAGGCTTGTGCCCTGCTCGTTGAAAATGCACCAACGTCATGATTTGAACCAAATTACCTACCCCTAAAGAATCTGCCGTAGGGTCAAAACCTATATAACCACTGACCATTTCTTTGTTCAGGGTTTCCTCTGTTTCAGGCATAATGTCGTGGAGCATTCCGCGCCAACGCAGTTCTTCAACGAAATTTTGGTTCATCGTAGCGACTCTATTGATTAACGAGCAGCTAAAATAGGCATCAATTGTCTCGTACGCCTAGCTCAACCATTAATTCTGGGTTGACAAAAATGTAACTTTTGAACTTTAGATCTTGTGGCTCGAACAAATCCAAATCTTCCACACTCATGGGAACATTAATGTCGGGGTTCTTCAAATCTTTGATAATGAAGCAACGCTGCTGCTTGCTCCAGAGCACTACGCCAAGCAAGTCTCGACCGTCACCCATAGAATATTCGACGATATCCATCTCATATATGGCGCGATTATTCAGATCAGAAAGGCCAGTGCTTTCATCAATATGATCGTATTCAATCGCCTTTCCGTTCCACCAAAATTGATCACGGCTGTAGAAATAACTACTATTCCCAATCTTGCGCATAAAACCGACAATTTTATTCCCTTTGCGCAATCGATATTTAGTCTCTACATTTTTCATACCACAAATGCAGGGATTTTACACTAGTGTCTTTTACTTAAAGTAGATTTTTCTCTATGAATTCAACCCATGTATGTAAAAGTACAATATGCAGCTCCTGAATACGGTCGGAATATTGATTATCAGGTCCTTTTACTAGAAAGTCGGCGCAACTGTTCAAATGGCCGCCATCCCCTGCCGTAAGACCTACGACCTTCATGCCAACCTTCGAGGCCACTTGCGACGCATTGAGAATATTAGCAGAATTCCCGGATGTAGAGATCGCTATAAGTACATCACCTGGCTTACCCAAGGCTTCTACCTGGCGAGCAAAGACCTGATCATAGCCAAAATCATTAGCAATACAGGAAAGTGCTCCAGAGTCACTAAGCGCGACGGCAGGAAAGGGACGTCTTTTCGCCCTGAAATTCCCGACCAATTCCTCTGCAAAATGCATAGCATCCGTCATACTCCCACCGTTTCCACAAACCATGATTTTTCCGCCCTTACCCAAACAATGAACGATAGCTTCCGCTGCCCCGTTCCATTGCTCTAAGAGTGCATCATCCGCTAGAGCTCTAGAGAAATAATCTTGATGTGCCCTAAGGTTTGATTCAATGAGGGAATTCATACCGATTAACGCGCATTATTGAAGGCTTCTACACCACGATCCAACCAATCGATATAAGCCTCAGTATCGAGGTTGTAGGCATTCTTCTCGACCAGTGGTACGAGGTTATCGTGACCGAGAATAACGTACAAAGGCTGGCTAACTTCTTGGAAGTTGACCTCCTCGAATTCACTCCATTTATTACCGATGTTCTTAATCTTA
The DNA here is from genome assembly GCA_041164065.1 of Bacteroidota bacterium. Classification (GTDB taxonomy): domain Bacteria; phylum Bacteroidota; class Bacteroidia; order Flavobacteriales; family Schleiferiaceae; genus UBA10364. The sequence goes on from JBEAQE010000022.1 coordinate 4,574, forward strand.
CGACCTGTTAGCTCACTGGTATATTGTTCCGCTTTCGGAAGGTCAGTGCGTTCGTCGACATAAAGTGAAATCAACACAACATTCTCAGCCAAACGCTTGTGCACGCGCTCGTCTTTCCAAACGTTCTCTTCCATCTTACGACAATTCACACAACCCCAACCTGTGAAGTCGATCATAATAGGTTTGCCCACTTCTTTAGCGTAAGCCAGCCCCTCCTCGTAGTCGTTGAAACACGGCAAGTCATTCGGGCAGTGGTGACCGAACTCTGCTGAAGTTTCTACTGCCACAGCACCACCAGCAATAACTTTAGGCATTGCATAAGCACCATTTGGACTCTCCGAATAGTGTTCCGGAGGTGGGAACCCTGCGATGAGCTTTACTGGGGCACCGAAAATACCCGGCAGCATATAAAAGCCCATGATCAAGAAGACCATGGCAAATGATAGACGAGGGATAGAGATGGTCTGAATTGGGCTATCCAAAGGAAGACGGAAGGCGCCGAGAAGGTAGAGCGCTGTGATAAAAGCAATAGCTACCCAAATGGCAATGAACAACTCTCGTTCGAGGATGTGCGCTTGCCATACGAGATCGGCAGTGGATAGGAATTTTAATGCAAAAGCCAATTCCAAGAAGCCCAAGGTCACTTTAACGGTATTGAGCCACCCACCGCTACTCGGCAGAGAGTTTAGCCATCCTGGGAAGGCCGCAAACAATGTGAATGGAATGGCCAAGGCTAGCGCGAAACCAAACATTCCGATAGCAGGACCGAGCAAGTTGCCTTTCGAAGCCGCTTCAACAAGCAAGGATCCGATAATAGGCCCCGTACAAGAGAAGCTTACTAAACTCAGGGTAAAAGCCATGAAGAAAATACCGAGCAAACCACCACGATTGGAGGCATCATCGGCTTTATTCACCCAGCTAGAAGGCAGAGTGATTTCAAACGCACCGAAGAAGCTCGCTGCGAAAACTACAAAGAGTGCAAAGAATCCTAGGTTAAACCATGGATTCGTGGCCAATTTATTCAATGAATCTGCACCAAAGAGAAAGCTTACTAGCAAACCTAAGCCAACGTAGATAACGATGATCCCCAAACCATAAATGCCGGCTTTAAAGATACCTTCTGCCTTGGTTTTGCTCTGCTTCGTGAAGAAGCTTACTGTTAACGGGATCATTGGAAAAATACAAGGCATGATAAGCGCCGCTAGGCCACCTAGAAAACCAAGCCAAAACAATGTGCCCATGCCGGTAAAAGCTCCCGGTACATTGGGCTTTGCATCCGTTATTTGCGCTGAAAAGTCAACAAAAGTTGGCGGCATGCACATCTCATCGTTACACACCATAAACTCAAGCTCACCGGTGATTTCAAAATCCTCCTCTAATGCCACAAGTGTTGTGGTGAAAATGGCTTTATTAGAGAAAAAGGCTAATTCCATGTCGAAGTTGGGATCCCACTCCATATGAGCCTCACCCTCTTCGAAAACGGCGCCACCTGTGAAGGCCTCAGAAGCATTGAGGGTAAACGAAGTCGGAATTGGTCCACCGTCGGCCAAATTCTGACTGTATAAATGCCATCCTGGCTGGATGTCCGCAACGAGTTCGAGTACCACCTGGTCTCCATTTACGCTCGTTTGAGTGCTCCAACTTACCGGATTATCCTGGGCGGTCAATACCAGGGAAAACAAGGCCACCAAGGCCGAGAACAAATATTTCATGCTTCTTTATTTGAGTAGTGCAAGATAGGCTTTGGAATCGCTCTCGACAACCCTTGCTTTATCTGCAATTCGATGACCTACAACCCACAGAATTTCTCCGCCGCTAATCATGACCACAACATGTTCCTTGTGGTGTATAGGTAACCTTAAATCATTTAGAAAATCGGCTACTTTTTTCATGCCCCGCATACCCAGAGGAATGAAGGCATCACCTGGCTTCCATTTTCTAAACTGCACAGGAAATGAAATGGCTGCCGCACTCATCCACTGTCCAGGCTCATTAAAATTAACAGCACTTGCGGGGTGTTCACTTACCTCAAGACCAATGGGAAACTGAACCAATTCCGCCCAGCTGTTCACTATATACACCTCTTTATCAATGGCCCGAATCGGCGAGATATAAAAGTGTTTTCGATCCTTAATCAACTCCCACTGTTTTCCCTGTGTGCGTTGACTACTATCTCCTACCAATACGTGCCCCACTTCCTCGAAACTAAACCCCTGATCTACATCGCGGACGACATGATAAAGGAGATTGAGTGCGTAGTTGCGCTCCATCCAATCTCCAAAGGCAAAGGTGAATTCCCCGTGCTCAAAAACCAGGTGTTTCTTTTTAAACTCGCCCACCAACGCTCGGAGTAAGGCCCCATCCTGCTCTAGATTGTTCAACGTTTTACGTAACCCACCGCGCCATCTATGATCGACTTGGTCAAGCACCGGCAAAAGCTGATGTCGGACCTTATTCCGGGTATATTTTAAGGTAGCATTGGAAGCATCTTCACGCCAGTTAATCTCGCGCTGCTCCGCCCATTGTAAAATCTCGCTTTTGGTCCAATTTTTAAATGGACGCTCTATAGCGGAATTGGTCATTCCCGGCAAAGCCTGAAGCCCAGAGCCACGCAGTGCATTCATGAAAAAAGTTTCATAGCGATCATCCAAATGATGTGCGGTGTACAACGTCTTTGCGCCCAACTCCTCTGCAACATCAGCGAACCACTGATACCGGACTTTGCGTGCCCAATTTTGAATATTCTTTTTCGGATGGTCTTCCTTCGATAAGCGCAACACGCGCAGCTTGAACCGGTGTTCTTCAGCGAACCAACGACACCATTGTTCATCCTCATTACTTTCCGGCCGCAATCCATAGTTAACGTGCAACAAATGAGGTCTAATGCCACGAACTTCTACTAAGTACAAAGCCAAAACCACAGAGTCAACACCTCCACTAAAGCCTAATATTGTAGCGTTTTTACTCATTTTTGAACACATAAGGACTTGCTAAAACACGTGTAAAGTCTTAGTTTTTTAGCGCTAAAAGAATCAACTTTGCCTCTTTCAAGACTTCCTCCATTCAATGATCTAGTTTCCAAAGTTAACCATTCGACAGATGTTATCCTTTGCGATCTTTTTGATCGCTTCGCTGAGTCTATCCCTTGGACTCATTTAGTGCCTTGCAAACACCATTTTAAGGCGAAGGAAATTGCGGTGGAGCAAGAATTCAAGCAGTATTTCAGCGTTGTTAATACCTACAAGGAACTTCCTAATCTCCGGTCAATCATTTGACCGCCTTCTCCCAAAATATTATTTCCGACCTAGAATTTGCCATTTTTCAGGTGCGCCTTATCGATCAATTGGGCCAGGAACAATTAAAAATTGACAAATTCGGATTCAACAATAAAAACGACGTTAGTACTCGTCCCTATTGGAAACCCGTAAGTCTGACCGAGCCAGGAAAATGGTATATCACCCTAGCACAGGAAAACTGGGAAAACGACCCTGCTACTGGGGAAGTCATCTTAACCGCATCCCAAACCTTCAGGTTCTTTTACCACATGGAGCGTGATATCTGGGGTTATAAGAAACCTTATTTAGTATTCAACGTAACTATACCAAAAGCTCAGAGCAACTCGCGCAGACCCTCACTAACGCCTCTCCTGAATTGATCACTGAAGAGATTAGAGACGAAAACGAAATGGTACTGTTGCCCTGGGGGTAAGAAAAAACAACCAGAAAGTGGATTACAAAAGTAGCGGGTTGGAGAGCACACTTAAAAAAAGGAACTTCCATTTGCATTACTGTTCCGAAACACGATATTCATTTCGGAGAACGCATTAAAAGCAAGGTTGATTAATTTGCACTTTGCAGAAGGGATTGTGCCTTCAGTAAGCATTCTTCATATTCCAGTTGCGCATCACTGAGTATAGTTATGGCACCGCCGACATGTACTGCGGCGCATTTCTTCTCTGTGTTTATGGCAATGCTTCGTATTACCACATTAAAATCAAAATCTCCATTGGGCAGAATGTAACCAACAGACCCAGAATAAATCTCACGAGCCGTTTTCTCGTAACGCTCGGCTAATTCCACCGCACTCACTTTTGGCGCACCCGTCATCGATCCCATGGGGAATGTAGCCTCCAACACGGACCATAAAGACACGGTGGGTTTAATCTC
>JBEAQE010000023.1:0-77194 GCA_041164065.1 Bacteroidota bacterium
CCCAATTCCTTATTCCTATGGCAGTAAGTATTGCCTATGGGATCGGTTATGCGACCATGCTGACCTTATTGGTATTGCCTTCAATGATGGCTTTGGTCAACGATGCTCGCGTGATGATTAAGTATGTTTGGACGGGTGAGAAGCCAACCCGCGAACAGGTAGAGCCCGCCATCCAAGAAATGGAAAGCGAAGCCTACTTCCAAGAAATGCATAAACACGAATATGATGAAGAATAGAAACCTTTGGATCGCCTTAGGGCTCCTCTTCACAGGCGCGCTTCAGGCCCAGGAAGTTTTGGCCCTTGATAAGGCCATCGCTTCGGCGTTGGAGCATAACCACAATTTGAAAATTGCCCAATTCTCTGCAGAGCAGGCGGCGAATCGCGCGACTATGGGCAATGCTGGCCTATTGCCTACGGTCAACGCAACGGCTGGGGCTAACGTAAGCCAGCAAAACTCTAACCTGGAATTTGCAACAGGCCAGACTCAAGATGTCCAGGGTGCGCAAAGCTTGAGCCAGAATGCTTCACTCGGCGTGAGTCAGGTGTTGTTTGCTGGTGGGCGTTTGCAAAACAGTTTCAAGCTCTTGAAAAAGGGTAAGGAAGCGGCATCGCTTGCTGAGGTGCAGGCTATGGAAAATACCGTGGCTATGGTTTGGTCGCAATACACAGCTTTGGCGCTTTTGCAGCGTAGTGTGGCGACGAGCGAGTCACTACTGGCCATAAGTGGTCAGCGCTTTGCACGTGCGATGCAGTTGCATGAACTGGGCGGTTCGAATACGACTGAGCGATTGGCTGCTGAGGTGGATCTCAACCGCGATAGTATCGCGTATTTGGATGTAAAAACCCAATTCGACGCTGCACGAAACAGTTTTGCAACGTACATCGGCTGGGACTCTAAAGACTTTGTCGTAAGCGAGACTGGGCTTACGTTCGCGTATTATAATTATAAGAATGCGGTGTCGGAATTGGCCGCTAAAAACACCGCAATCAAACTCGCTCAAGTGAGTGTGGCGACTGCGGAGATTCAGAACAAGCTTGAGAAGGCTACGTTGTTCCCAAGCATTAATGCGCAAGGGGCTTACGGCATCAACCAAAGCCAGGCTGAGGCGGGATTCCTAACGTCATCACAACAAGTCGGTTTGAATGCTGGTGTGAGCCTTCAGTACAACCTCTTTGGCGGTTTCCAAAGCCGCACCCAACGCCAGAATGCTGAGATCGAGGTCTTGAAAGCACAGGAGCAGTTCGCGCAGGTCAGCGAGACCTTAGAGAACACCTTCGAGAACGCGGTGAGTGTGTACGAAAATGCGGTGAAGATCGCGGGCATTGAATGGAACAACGCTGAGGTGGCTAAACAACGGATGGAGAAAGTGATGGAATTGCACGATTTGGGTCGCGCTTCAAGCTTGGAATTGCGCGAGGCACAGTTGGCATGGTCGTCTGCAGAGAACGGTAAGTACAGCGCGCTTTTCCGTGTGATCAATGCGCAGATTGCAATTCACCAGCTCTTGGGTGATATTCAGAGTGATGGTGCTATCAACCACAGGCGGGATTAAATAAGATCGGGATGGGCGGTAAATACCGCGTAAAACCAAAGGAAGTTTAGAAGCCTCTCCGGTCGTGAATCGGGGAGGTTTTTTTATGTCTGAGGATGATTTAAATCACAGTTGGTGAGGGGGAATTGGTGTACCTTCAAAGGAGAAATAAACCCTAAGAACTATGAAAATTAATGCCATTGGATTGCCTGTCGAAGGCACGGAAAGCCTGATAAAAGAACTGCACGCGTTGCTCGCCGATTATGCCGTTTTCTACCAAAATGTGCGGGGTTACCACTGGAACATTCGCGGTTCCCAATTCTTTGAACTACATCTGAAATTTGAAGAACTCTATGATGATCTCGCGCTTAAAGTAGATGAGGTAGCTGAGCGTATCCTCACCTTGGGTGGAAAACCAGATCACCGTTTTAGTAGCTATTCTATCCTAGGAGAGGTGAAGGAGTGCGATATTACTTCCGATGCTAAGGCTGCTGTTAAGGATATTTTAGAAACATTAAAAATCATGTTGGGTCGTCAACGCCTCTTACTGGCAGACGCATCACAATTAGGTGATGAAGGAACAGCTGCCCTGATGGGGGATTACATTCGTGCCCAGGAAAAACTGGTTTGGATGTATGCTGCTTTCTTGGGCGAATAGGCACTTAAATCCCGATGCTGCTGCTAATACCGTGGTATAGAATGCGAAAAGCCGCGCTGGATTACCCAGCGCGGCTTTTTTATTTGTCGGCGCCCGAAGCGCTTACAATTTCATCTCGGGAACATCGCCCTCCACGACCAAACGGCCCGCTGTTTTTTCGACGATTTCTTCCACGCTTACACCGGGTGCACGCTCGATGAGTACGAACCCACGTTCGGGATCTATTTCCAGTACCGCGAGGTCAGTGACGATTTTTTTCACGCATTTCACGCCGGTAAGTGGCAGACTACACTCCGGCAGCAACTTGCTTTCACCCGCACGATTGGTATGTTGCATCGCCACGATGATATTCTCTGCGGAAGCCACAAGGTCCATGGCACCACCCATGCCCTTCACCATTTTTCCAGGAATTTTCCAGTTGGCGATATCGCCACTGTCGCTCACCTCCATGGCACCCAGCACGGTCAGCTGCACGTGCTGGCCACGAATCATGGCGAAGCTCATTTCACTCGAGAAGAAGCTCGCACCGGCTAGGGCGGTAATGGTCTGCTTTCCAGCGTTGATCAGGTCGGCATCTTCCTCACCCTCAAAAGGGAAGGGGCCCATACCTAGGATCCCGTTTTCACTTTGAAACTCTACGTTGATGCCTTGTGGAATATGGTTAGCCACAAGGGTTGGAATACCGATTCCAAGGTTCACGTACCACCCGTCCTGCAGTTCTTGGGCAATGCGCTGTGCAATTTGATCTTTACTCAATCCCATAGTTATTCTGCTTTGGCACGTACGGTGCGTTGTTCGATTCTCTTTTCGTAATCCACGCCTTGGAAAATGCGCTGCACAAAGATGCCGGGAACATGGATGTCATTTGGGTCCAATTCCCCCACCTCAACGAGCTCCTCAACCTCAGCCACGGTCACTTTTCCAGCCATGGCCATCATTGGGTTAAAATTGCGTGCCGTCCCTTTAAAGATTAGGTTGCCGGCTTTATCACCTTTCCAGGCCTTTACGAATGCGAAGGGCGCGTCAAAGGCGTGCTCGAGAATATGAGGCTTTCCATTGAACACACGCACCTCTTTACCTTCTGCGACCTCCGTACCATAACCGGCCGGGGTAAAGAAGGCGGGAATACCGGCCCCCGCAGCGCGACAGCGCTCGGCTAGAGTCCCTTGTGGAATAAGCTCTACCTCGAGTTCGCCGCTGAGCATCTGGCGCTCGAATTCTTCGTTTTCACCCACGTATGAGGCGATCATCTTCTTGATTTGTCGCGTTTGAAGGAGCAGACCTAGGCCAAAATCATCCACCCCCGCGTTGTTGGAGATGCACGTAATGTCCTTAATGCCCGCGTCGCGAATGGCTGCAATGCTGTTTTCAGGGATTCCACAAAGGCCAAATCCCCCAAACATCACATTCATGCCGTCTTCCATTCCTTCAAGGGCCGCCGCCGCGTTGGGCACGACCTTCGAAATATAGCTGTGTTTCTGTGACATAGGATGTTGAATTGGGTCCCCACCAAGGTAAAGAAAAAGCCCCATCCAACAGGCATTGAACGGGGCTCCATATAAAATTTCTATGCTGCTTTCGGCCCAATTCCCTCAGGCCAAACCGCATTAATCTTCTATCGCGGGCAACAACTTCGTGCGCACTTCACCGAAGCCAATACGCACGGTACCGTTATCACACCACCCACGCATCACCACGGTATCACCGTCTTCAATGAACGTGCGCTGCTCGCCGGTATCCAACGTCAACGGCTCTTTGCCCGACCAGCTCAACTCCAGCATCGATCCGTAGCTGTCCTTTGTCGGCCCAGAAATCGTTCCTGAAGCCATCATATCCCCAGCGTTGATATTACAACCATTCACGGTATGATGCGCCAGCTGCTGCTTCTGGTTCCAGTACATGTATTTGTAGTTCGAGCGGCTGATCACCGTTCCTTCTTTTCCTTCTGGTGCCAATTCCACTTCCAACTTAATGTCGTAGTTATTAAATCCCGTGGTCTGCAAATACGGCAACACTGGTGGATCCTGCACAGGACCTTCCACGCGATACGGTTCCAAGGCATCCATAGTCACCACCCAAGGGCTAATGCTCGACCCGAAATTCTTCCCTAAGAAAGGCCCTAAGGGCACATATTCCCACTTCTGAATATCACGAGCACTCCAGTCATTGAACACGACCATCCCGAAGATGTAGTCCTCTGCTTCCTCCGTCTTAATTCGGTGTCCCAAAGGCTTGCCTTCTCCGGTAATAAAGGCCATCTCCAACTCGAAATCCATTCTCACCGACGGTCCAAAGGTTGGTGAATCTGCTCCGGGCGCCATGCGCTGTCCTTTCGGACGGTGCAAATCCTCTCCGCTTATCACAATCGAAGAGCTCCGTCCGTGATACCCCACTGGTATGTGCTTCCAGTTCGGCAACAAAGCGTTGTCCGGATCGCGGAACATCTTCCCAACGTTGGTGGCATGTTCAATTGAACTATAGAAATCAGTGTAGTCTTGAATAAACACCGGCATCAACATTTGAACTTCATTCGCTGGGAACAAAGCCTGCTCGCAGTGCGATACATTGTCCTTCAGTTCGTCATTATTAATATCAAAAATCTCTGCCAAACGGTTGCGAACACGGCGCCATGTCGGACGACCCAGCGCGATGAAATCGTTCAAGGTGTCTTGCAAAAACACATCATCAGGAAGGTCAATGCCTTTAAAGTACCCCAATTGGTGAAGCACGCTCAAATCAATGGCCGTATCGCCAATTCTTGTCCCCGTTGTGATGATATCATCTCCAGGAATGAACACCCCGAAAGGCAAGTTTTGAATCGGAAAATCGCTGTCTTTGGCAACTTCGATCCAGCTTTGGCGGTTTGGGTTATTTGCTAGGTTCTCTACCATGGGTAATGTGCTATTATAATGTTCCGCGACGTTCTTGTTCGCGCTCAATGCTCTCAAACAAGGCCTTAAAGTTTCCTTTTCCGAAACTCTTAGCACCCTTGCGTTGAATAATCTCAATAAATACGGTAGGACGATCCATCAAAGGCTTGGTAAACAGCTGTAACAAATACCCTTCGTCGTCGCGGTCTACTAAAATTTTGTAGCGTTTCAATACCTCAATATCTTCGTCAATGGCACCAACGCGCTCGGTCAAATCATCGTAGTAGCTATCTGGTACGTCCAAAAATTCAACGCCCCGCTCACGCAATTCGTGAATGGTGAAAATGATATCATCGGTGGCCAATGCCAAATGCTGTACCCCAGCACCACGGTAGAAATTGATGTATTCCTCGATCTGGCTCTTTTTCTTACCCTCAGCAGGTTCGTTGATCGGGAATTTGATACGGCCATTACCGTTTGACATCACCTTCGACATCAATGCGGTGTATTCCGTGCTGATGTCCTTATCATCGAATGATACAATCTGGGTAAAGCCCATGACCTCGGCGTAGAATTTAGTCCAGGTATTCATCTGGCCCCAATCCACATTGCCCACCATGTGGTCGATGTACATCAGACCGGTGCTTTTCGGCTGGTAGGTTGCTTCTGATTTCTTAAACCCTGGCAAGAACGGGCCGTCGTACTCGTTGCGCTCCACGAACAGGTGAACAGTCTCGCCGTAGGTGTAGATACCTGAGGTTACCACTTTTCCGTTTTCGTCCTCGCTCACCATAGGCTCTTGGAACGGCTTCGCACCACGTTTGGTCGTTTCTTCAAACGCCTTCGTAGCATCCGGAACCCATAACGCCACAACTTTAACGCCATCCCCATGTTCGTTGAGGTGCTTGTTGATCGGGCTGTCAGGCACCATGGAAGAGGTGATCACCAATCGAATTTTATCCTGCACCAATACATAGCTGGTGCGGTCTTTTACACCGGTTTCAAGGCCCGCGTAGGCTATCTCGTTAAATCCGAAGGCTGTTTTGAAGTAATACGCGCTTTGCTTCGCATTTCCAACATAGAATTCTACATAGTCTGTTCCCCACAGTTCAAGAAAGTCCTGTGCGCCTTCAAATTCAGTCGGTAAAATGGTGGTCTTTTCCATAGTGTTTGATTTCTGGGTGGGTAAAGGTATTAAATGATTGTGTTTAGCGCCTGATTCAGATCGGCAATAAGGTCCTCTGCATCTTCTACACCGATGCTGAGTCGAATAAGGTTTTCGGTAATGCCCAATTCCGGTTTCAAGGCATCATCAACCTTTCCGTGGGTCATAGAATAGGGGTGTTCGCACAAGCTCTCCGTGCTGCCCAAGCTCACTCCGAGCTTAAACACCTCGGTGGCATCCAAAACCTTGAATGCTTCTGCTTCTCCACCTTTTATGTGCAAAGCGATCATCGATCCCACACCGTCATATTCTGCTGCAAAGATTTCGGCCTGCTTGGGGTTCCATTCATTAATGTTGCCCAAATACTTCACTTGCTCTACCGCCGGGTGCTGAGCCAACGCCGCTGCCACCTTGTGGGTGTTCTCCTCCTGTGCTTTGATACGCAAACTGAAGGTCTCTAATGAGCGCAAGATCAGCCAGCTGTCCATTGGGCCTAGAATCCCACCGATGAAGGTGCGGGCTCGTCGAACGCGCTGCGTCCAAACTTTTTTGCCGGTCACCGCTCCCGCGATGACATCACTGTGTCCCGCCAAATTCTTCGTGGCCGAGTACACGACGAGGTCCGCCCCATTCTCGTGTTGCTTGCTCAATGTCGGCCCGAGGTAGGTGTTGTCCATGATTACAGGCACTGGATTTTCCTCGGTGGCGAAAGCATCTGCGATTTTGCGCGCTTTGCGGACGGAGTAGATGTCCATGGTGGGGTTAGCGGGGCTTTCGGTGAAGAAGCCACAAACGGGGCGAGAAGGGAATTGGTCACGGACCATGGCGATGACCTCATCCGCGGTTGCGTCTGTAGGCACAACGAATCGTGCCACATCGTACTGCTCGAGGTAGACGTCCATAAAGCTATGTGTTCCGCCGTACACCGGGGCGGTGTGTAGCAAAACGGTTCCGGGTTTAGCAATGTCCAGCAGGGTAGAGGCGATGGCAGCCATGCCGCTAGCGAAAACCACGGCATCTTCAGTGCGGTCGAGCACGGCAAGACGGGCTTCGAGCAATTGCGTATTCGGGGATCCTAGGCGTCCATAGATGTTACCCATGGTGGCCCCTTCGGGCATTTCTTCTTTCCCTGTCGCCCATGAGAAGTAGTCCTTACCGGCCTGTGCGTTCGGGAACTCGTATGTTGAAGTTTGGAAGATGGGCTGTTTCATGCTGCCCTTATATTCATGGGCCTCATAGCCATGGCCTAGCATGGCGGTTTGCGGTTTTTTATTCATGGTCTGTGATGTAAAATCCCCTTGGCGCACAAGGCGCCAAGGGGATGGTGAGTTCTATTTTTTCAACCAACTCTGGTGGTAATTTCCAGAGGCTAGTGCCAAGCCTTGCTCGGTGATTTTCAACGGACGGAAGGTATCCACCATTACAGCATACTCCTCGGTGCCCTTCTTGCCTATGGAGCCTTCATAGGTGCCCGGGTGCGGTCCGTGTGGAATGCCAGCCGGGTGGAGGGTAATGTGTCCACGGCCGATGTTGTTGCGGCTCATGAAATCACCGTCAACGTAGTAGAGAACCTCGTCAGAGTCGATGTTGCTGTGGTTGTAGGGTGCAGGTATGGCCTCAGGATGGTAGTCATAGAGGCGCGGTACGAAGGAGCACACTACGAAAGAGGTGGTTTCGAAGGTTTGGTGTACCGGTGGCGGTTGGTGCACACGCCCGGTAATAGGTTCGAAATCCTTAATGTTGAAGGCGTAAGGGTAGTTGTAGCCGTCCCAGCCCACAACATCAAAGGGATGCGAGGCGTAGATGTATTGATGGAGCATGTGCTCCTTCTTCATCTTCAGATGGAACTCGCCCAATTCATTTTTCGGCGCCACGTGGTCTGGGGTGCGCAAATCGCGTTCACAGTACGGACTGTGTTCGAGGAGTTGCCCGAACCAATTCCGATAGCGTTTCGGCGTATACATCGGTGCCGCACTTTCCACAATGAACAACCTATTGTCCTCCGTGTCGAAGGTCATTTGCTGAATCATTCCGCGGGGAATAAGTAGATAGTCACCCGGGCCAAAAGGCAGCGCGCCAAACTGGGTAAACAACGTTCCTGTTCCTTCGTGAACGAACACCATCTCATCGTACTGTGCATTCTTGTAGAAGTAGTCGGTCATGCTCTTCTTCGGGGCGGCGAGGGAGATGGTCAGGTCGGAATTGGTCATCACCGGAAGGCGACTCTCCAAATAATCGTCCGTCGGAACGGTTTTGAAACCGTCCATGTGGTAGGCCTTCATGTTTTTCTCCACCGCGATTTTCGGGGTGAGATCGATGCTCTCCAGCACTTCCTTCACCATCGTTGGCGGATGAACATGGTAGAGCAGTGACGACATCCCGTCGAAGCCAATGGTTCCGAAGAGTTCTTCGTGGAACAGCGAACCGTCCTCCTGACGGAAGATGGTGTGGCGTTTGTGCGGAATGCGCCCGGATTTTTGATAAAACGGCATAATATCCTGTTTGCGTTTCTGATGGGTTCACGACAAATATAATGTACCTTGGTTCAGCTAAAACTGAGTTATGTCATCTATTAAGTCTCTGGCCAATTCTCTTTTCGATGCTCTCCGTTCGGGCCAACCCATCCCGCCCCTTCGCGATCACATCGATAACAACATCGAAAAAGCCTACGCTATACAGGAAGAACTCGTAAATCTTCGCTTGGACGCGGGCGAAAAAATCGTCGGGAAAAAGATTGGCCTGACCAGTTTTGCCGTGCAGCAACAGCTCGGCGTCGACCAGCCCGATTATGGCGTCCTATTCGACACCATGAACCTCACGGGCAAGGGTCCTGTGCCGATGGAGTTGTTGATGCAACCCAAGGTCGAAGGGGAATTGGCGTTCATCTTAGGAGAAGACCTCGACGGCCCGGAAATCACCAAAGAGGAACTCGTTGCTGCCATTTCGCAGGTGCGCGCCTCCATTGAAATTGTTGGCTCCCGCGTCGCAAATTGGGACATCCGCATTTCAGACACCATCGCTGATAACGCCTCGGGCTCGCATTTTGTGCTCGGAAGCGAAGGCCTTCCTTTGCATCAAGTCGACACCGTCGGTATTACGATGCGCCTAAAACGAAATGGTGAAATCGCCAGCGAAGGTAAAGGAGTCGCATGTATGGATGATCCTTTGAACGCGGCCTTGTGGCTTGCAAACACGATGGCTAGAAATGGCCGACCGCTAATGGCGGGTGAAGTATTGCTCTCGGGCGCATTGGGGCCCATGGTTCCGGTGGAATCAGGAGATTTCTTTACCCTGGAAGTTGATGGTTTTGCTCCGGTTCTTTTGAGTTTTGAATAGGCGCCAATTCAATTTTTCTTCCCCATAATCGCCTATTCTCGTGAGAACTATGGTCGCCTCTGAGCTGCTGTTCGCATATTAAGCATATGTGCAAATTGCCGTTGGTGAATCGTATCAAAATCTTTAGATAGAACGACTAAAGTATTATTTCAGCGGTAATCGATTTATTTAAATGCTAACTTCACAAGTAAGTGTTGAGCATGTGCCACATCGCATTACATTTGCCCACCTTTTTTGAAGAAATGAAGAATAAATACATTGATCTTGTTGAGCAAACCTTTGATTGGCCTACTGAGGAGTTTGAACTCAACACGGATTATTCCTTGCGTTGGAATGGTTTGGATCTTAAACCCATTCTCAAGGAATACGGCACGCCTTTGCGCCTAACTTACTTACCTAAAATTGACGAGAATATTCAGCGTGCGCGCCGGATGTTTCATGTCGCTATGGCAAAGGTTGATTATGATGCAGAATACCATTACTGTTATTGTACCAAGAGTAACCACTTCAGCTTTGTCATGGAAAGGGTTTTGTCGAACGATGTTCACATGGAAACCTCTAGCGCTTATGATATCAATATTGTTCGTCGACTGGCTGAAAAAGGAATCCTTCCCAAGGATAGACACATTGTCTGTAACGGTTACAAGACGCCGCAATATTTAGACAACATTGCAACCTTGATCAATGACGACCACAACAATGTGATTAACGTTATCGATCACGTTGAAGAGTTGGAGGAGTTGACTTCCCGTATCGAAAAGAAAGCAAAGGTGGGTATTCGCATTGCTTCAGAGGAAGAACCGAAATTTGAGTTTTACACCTCCCGATTGGGTATTGGTTACCGCGATATCGTGGACTTCTATAATACGAAGATTGCTGAAAACCCCAAGGCGGAGCTCAAGATGCTTCACTTCTTCATCAATACGGGGATCAAGGATACTGCTTACTACTGGAATGAGTTGCGCAAATGTGTGAATGTATATATTGATCTTAAGCGCATTTGTCCTACGTTAGACAGCTTGAACATCGGCGGTGGGTTTCCTATTCAGACAAGTTTGAGCTATGATTTTGACTACGAGTACATGGCCGAGGAGATTATTAATCAAATCAAGACCATGTGTAATTTTGCCAATGTACCTGAACCGAATATCTACAGTGAGTTTGGTTCTTTTACAGTAGGCGAGAGTGGTGCAAACTTCTACAGCATTCTAGGGACAAAGCAGCAAAATGATCGAGAGTTGTGGTATATGATTGATAGCTCATTCATGACAACCCTACCTGATTCGTGGGCGATCAACAAGCGCTTTATTATGCTCCCGATTAATAATTGGAACAAGCCCTATGAGCGTGTTCTATTGGGTGGATTGACCTGTGATTCTGACGATTATTACAACGCAGAACAACATGTGAATGCCATTTTCTTGCCGCGATTGAGACGAATGGATGATGAACCGTTGTATATCGGATTCTTCAATACAGGGGCGTACCAAGAAAGTTTGGCAGGCTATGGCGGAACGAAACATTGTCTCATTCCCTCGCCGAAACACGTCGTTATCGACACGAATGAAGAAGGAACTATTTCAACAACGTTGTTCGCCGAGGAACAGACTCCAGAGAGCATGTTAAAAATATTAGGATATGAGTAATGCAGCAGCGGGTAAAGGCCCGATCTCACAGTTTATGGCGCACCATTATCGCCACTTTAATGCGGCGGCCATGGTAGATGCAGCCAAGGGATATGAGGCACATTTGGATGCAGGTGGTAAGATGATGATCACTCTTGCTGGAGCGATGTCTACAGCGGAATTGGGCATTAGCCTAGCGGAAATGATCCGTCAGGGCAAGGTCGATATCATTTCATGTACAGGAGCGAATCTTGAAGAAGATTTGATGAATTTGGTCGCACATACGCATTATGAGCGCGTACCTCATTACCGTGATTTGACCCCGCAACAAGAACGTGAATTACTCGATCGCGGGTTAAACCGTGTGACAGATACCTGTATTCCTGAAGAAGAAGCTTTCCGTCGCTTGCAAGGACACATGGAAGATTTGTGGTACAGCGCTAATGAAAAAGGCGAACGCTACTTCCCTCATGAATTCATGTACCAGCTCATTCTTAGTGGAGTGTTGGAACAGTACTACGAGATTGATCCAAAGAACAGTTGGATGATCGCCGCAGCAGAGCGCAACTTGCCAATCGTTGTTCCGGGTTGGGAAGACAGTACTATGGGGAACATCTTTGCGTCTTATGTGATCAAAGGTGAACTACAGGCATCGACCGTAAAATCAGGTATTGAGTATATGGCTTGGTTGGCAGATTGGTATTCCGCTGAAAGCAAGGATTCTTCTATTGGATTCTTCCAGATTGGTGGAGGTATCGCAGGTGATTTTCCTATTTGTGTTGTTCCTATGTTGTACCAGGACCTTGAAAGAGAAGACACGCCATTTTGGGGTTACTTCTGTCAAATATCAGACAGTACGACCTCTTACGGTTCTTACTCAGGAGCAGTTCCAAATGAAAAAATCACTTGGGGAAAACTGGATGCGGATACACCAAAATTTATTGTGGAAAGTGATGCAACCATCGTTGCGCCTTTGATTTTTTCTTGGATATTAGGACAGTAATTCGAGCTCTATACTAGGCCTATACTGGGTTGAGTGAAGATGCTCTTTTTTAAGAGTTTAGGAACAATGGCGAAGAAAAACGTTATTAAGGATTACAAGTCGATGACGCCGGAATTGATGGCGCTGCTCGTAAAAAAGTACCCCGATGGATTTGAAGATGAAACGATTTTCTTCACCAATGCAAAGGGAGAACGTGTGGAAGCGGTTCAACTAGAGACCGAAGACACCAAATACCTCATTAAGATGAGCGCATCACTCGTGAGTAATTTTGAGTCTTTCGATGAGGAAGATGAGGATTTTGACAGCGATGATGCGAGTGATCTTCCAGAAGCTGATCTAGAGGATTAAGCTATTTTAAGGGTACGGCGGAGCAAGCTTCGCCGTAGCTTATTTTCTTCGCTAGGGGCTTAAGATTCTGTGTCGCACACAGGTAGGCATCCTGCGGTATACGGCGATCGCCACATCCTTTGATGATCACAGGGCGTCCCTCAAATTTATTCCAATCAACTTTGGCTAAAGCCTTTTGGTAAAAGGCGGACCAGAATGCTTCGTCGGAATTTGCCCAGTACGAAGTAATCCCATAGTCGATCAAGCGTGAGGCTACTAGCAGCGGTGCCCAAGCTGGTAGGATAGCATCTGTACTGCAAAATATCCGCACCACAGCGCCCGTCAATGAGGGGAAATCAAGACCTGCTATGGCCTCTCGAAATGCTTTTTCGCGAAGTATAAAACCGCCCTCTAAAAAAGTGCTGAGGTCCAAATCTTCTTTACGGGATGGAAGGTAATCTTCTAGGTTGAAAGTGATCAGCGGACTTTGCGCTACTTTATTAACGATCTCTCCCTGGGACATTTTTATGCGTTATAAGTGTAGTCGCGGTAAAATTCTTGGTTTACCTCGGTGCGATGACCGGTGTAGGTAAAACCTTTCTTATCCGTAACGATTGGCGCATCTAGTTTTTCGTTGTGCCAATTCTCATAAGTCTCGAAACTCACCGCCTGACGGCTTTCGAGCTCTTCGAACAAATTCAATTTGGCCACCTTATTCCAACCAGCCTCAATCTGGCCTTGGAACACCTTAGCCTTTGATCCTGAGCCGTAACCCATGAAACCAATACGTTGACCTGTTATATCTTCACCTTTATCTGCAGCATCTGCCAAGGTTGAAATGAGCCCCATAAAGATGGAGGCAGTGTACATATTTCCAATGAGGCTCGATGCGCGCTCTGCCGGCGCCAAAGCCTTAGCCACATACGCTCGGTAGTAATCAGATTTACTGAAAGCACGAATCCATTCTTTAGCCTCTGCCTTATCCTCAGGTAGGTCGCTACCCATAACGGCGACTACATCGTTCCACTTTCCGTTCGTCTTCATCCAATCAAGGTAGAAGTTCACCAACATACGACGACCCTGGAAGGCGTAGGGTAGGTGCATACATACCTTGTCCCAGTCCAAGGCAGGGTTTACATGAATCTTAGTGTCAAAATCGGCGAGTGCTTCTTTGATGCGGCTAACGTAGGTGTCGTTACTGTACTGTCCGTCGAAAACGGGCTCGTCAACATAGCTACGGAGCATCACGTTGCCACCCCAGAATCCATCGGCTTGAGCTAGTTTCGCTTTAGCATCTGATTCGCTGAGGTCAACGCCCAATAGTTTAGCGGCTTCAACAAGAACGGATGCCTTGGTGTAAGTTCGACGTGGTTTGAAGAAATCACGTTCGCCTTTGGTTGCTACACCGACTGCGGGATCAATGCTTACAAGCTTAGGATTACTACCCACTAAAAGTGCAACAGAGCCGGCACCTTGAGTATATTCCCCCGTACTTCCTAGGTCATATTTAGCAAGGTCTGAAGCTACGACAATAGCCTTTTTCGTCGGGTTTTGGATCACATACAGCAATGCGTTCTCCAAGGCATCTACTGCGCTGACACAAGCAAAGGTCAAATCAACACAGTCTACGTTTCTCAAGCATGCTTCACCATATTCGGGGGCTAGTTGACCTTCTACGAGATCTAGGATGTAGGTAGCGGTTGGTTTCGCACTATCTAAAGCACTTTCTGTTCCGAGGTACAATCGTCCAACATTCTTTGGATCGACATTTTCATCCTTGAAGAGTCTAAGCACGGCGTTTGCTCCCATGGTTGCTGCATCTTCATCAACGTCAGGGAATGCCATTGAGGTCAATCCCAATCCTTGGTTGAGCTTAGCGTATTCAATATTGCGTGCCTGTGCCAGGCTTTCTATAGGCAGGTAATGCTTAGGAACGTAGTAAGATAATGCGTCTATACCAACTTTCATGGCGTGTGTATATTTAATGAACCGCACGTTTTAGCGTGAACAATTGTCTTTGTTACAACGAAGTAACGATATCACTAACGATTTAGTGAGACAAAGGTTTCGTTTTTGGCAAAATTTTAAAGCATGCCCAGCTCGAGCTTCGCTTCTTCACTCATCATGTCTTTATCCCATGGTGGGTCAAAGGTGATTTCGACTTCTACATCGCGCACTCCATCCAATGCACGGCTCTTTTCCTTCACCTCCTCGGGCATACTCTCTGCTACCGGGCAGTTTGGTGAGGTCAGAGTCATTAGAATATGGACATCACCTTCGGTACTCACGCTAACGTCATAGATCAACCCTAATTCGTAAATATTTACTGGGATTTCAGGATCGTAAATTCCACACAATACGCCCACGACCTCTTCGCCAAGGGCCTGCATTTGTGCATTGGTTAGTTCTTCACTCATCATCTTAGGACGCGGCCATGGCCAACGCGTAGTATTTCATTTGTTTAATCATGCTCATCAGTCCATTCGCGCGCGTTGGACTTAGGTGCTCTTTTAACCCAATTTCTTCGATGAAGTTCAGTTCTGCCGCTGCAACTTCTTCAGCAGGTTGGCCACTGAAGATATCGATAAGCATAGCTATGATGCCCTTAGCAATAATGGCATCGGCATCTGCTTGAAACACGACGTTCGAACCTTCCTTTCCGGCTTTGAGCCATACTTTGCTCTGACAACCCTGAACAAGCAGGTCATCCACTTTTTCTTCATCAGGCAAGCCTTTGAGTCCTTTACCCAGTTCGATGATGAAATTGTATTTGTCCATCCATTCGTCGAAGAAGGAGAATTCTTCGACCAACTGTGCTTGTTTTTCGGCGATGGTGCTCATGGGTGTGGGATTTAGACGAGCATGCTGATCGCGCGGTCGAGCGCGTTGTAGAGCATGTCGATTTCTTCTTTGGTGTTGTACATGGCAAAGCTGGCACGTGCCGTGCCGGCGATGCAGAATTGGTCCATAATGGGCTGTGTACAATGCTGACCGGTGCGCACGGCGACACCTTGCTGATCGAGCAGCACGCCCAAATCATAAGGGTGCGTCCCTGCCACCACGAAACTGATTACGCTTGCTTTGTGAGCGGCCGTTCCGATGATCTTGAGCCCAGGAAGTTGTTGCAATTTCTCAGTGGCGTACTCCAGCAGCTCCGCTTCGTGCTGTGCAATGGCCTCAATGCCTACCTCGTTCATGAAATTGAGCGCAGCACCGAAACCTATGATGCCTTCGATGTGTGGTGTGCCTGCCTCAAATTTGTGCGGGATATCAGCGTAGGTGCTTTTTTCCATTGTCACCGTGGCGATCATCTCTCCTCCACCTTGATACGGCGGTAGTGCCTCAAGACGTTTGCGACGTCCATAAAGCACGCCTAGCCCTGTGGGGCCGTACATCTTGTGCGATGCAAGGGTAAAGAAGTCGACACCCCATTGTTGTACGTTGACTTTGGCGTGTGGACCGCTTTGGGCGCCATCGACCAATGTCCACGCACCTACTGCCTTGGCGCGCTCGAGAATGCGCTCCACGGGATTGATGGTCCCGAGGCTGTTAGAGATGTGGTTGAAAGCGACCATGGCCGTGTTCTTATCGATGAGGCTCTCTAAACTGTCTAAAATCAACTCGCCGCGCTCATTGATTGGGATGTAGCGTAAAGTGGCACCAGTGCGTTCGCAGAGCATTTGCCATGGCACGATGTTGCTGTGATGTTCGAGTGCTGTGATGACCACGTTGTGATTGGGTCCGACAATACTAGCCATACCGAATGCGATGGTGTTTATGCTGTCGGTTATACCGCGGGTGAAGATGATCTCAGCTGTTTCTGCGGCACCGATGTGGTCGCGTACCTTTTCACGAACGGCTTCCATGGCATCGGTGGCACGTTGACTCAAGGAGTGTACGCCGCGGTGCACGTTTGCATTGTCTTTAAAGTAATAATCGCGAATGGCATCGACAACCGCAATGGGCTTTTGTGCCGTAGCGGCATTGTCCAAATACACCAAGGGTCGCCCATGGATCTGTTGATCGAGAATGGGGAATTGGGAACGGATATAGTCGATGTCGTAAGCCATATTTTACAACGCGAATTCTAGGTTAATGCCCAATTTTTCTGCGATCAATCGGTTCAATCGCTCTTCCAATTGGGGGATGCGGACGTATTCTAGGGCGTCCGAAGCAAAGGCGTAGGTCATCAAACCTTCCGCTTCACGTTTAGGAATACCACGCGAACGGAGGTAGAACAGCGCATTGCGGTCAAGCTGACCTACGGTACACCCGTGTGAACACTTCACGTCGTCGGCGAAAATCTCCAACTGAGGTTTTGTGTCTACGCGCGCTTTGTCGCTCAAAATGATGTTGTCGTTTTGTTGGAAGGCATTTGTTTTCTGTGCCTTTTGACGCACCATGACCTTACCGTTGAAGACCCCATGACTGTTGCCTAAGTAAATGCCTTTGTACAACTCGCGGCTGTAACAATCGGGCTCCTGGTGATCAACCAAGGTGTGGTGGTCAGCGGTCTGGCCATCGCCGATGATGGTGATGCCGTCCATGTGACTCTCGGTATGTGAACCGCCAGCGTAGAAGTGAAGGTTATTGCGAACCAATTTTCCCCCGAAGGTGTAGGTTCCTACATGGGCATTGCTCTCGCTGTCCTGCTTCACATGCGTATTGTCCACCAAGGAAGAATGAAGAGCGTCATTTTGCACTTTATAGTAGTTCAATCGGCTGTGCTTCGCTGTGAAAACTTCGCTGACAAAGTTGGTGAAGCTCGGTGCATCGCCGAGGTTTTGGTGACGCTCTACAATCTGACACTCGGAATTTTCTTCCATAATAATCAGGTTGCGGACTTGCGAGAAGGAGGCTCCGTTCTCTCCTGTAGTGAGGTATAGGATTTCTACAGGCTTATCAACCACAACACCCTTTTTAACGCGGATAAAGGCCCCGTCGTTCGCGAACGCAGTATTGAGATTCACCATGGTGCTGTCCGCTGGAGCAGCTTTACCAAGATAGTTCTCAATAACGTCTGGGTACTTGTTTAACGCCGCAGCAAAGGTGCAGATGTCGTATCCGTGGTGTGTAGTCTCGCTCAACCACGAGCTGTATTTTCCATTGATAAACACGATTTTGTACGTGTCCAAATCACTCAATAAGAAAGGCTTGATGTCCCCAAAATCAACGGCATCATCCCCTTTAAGTAGGATGTTGTACTGCTCTTTAAGGACGGGCTTGAGGTTGGTGTATTTCCACTCTTCATCACGCGTCGTCGGGAACCCGGTCGCCTCGAATGCATCGAGGGCTTTGCGGCGCATGTCCAGCACGTGTGGGTTGTTGCGTCCGTTCAGGTTGCGCTCTGCAACGACGAATGAGGAGAGAATATCTTGTGTGAAATCCGTCATGCGTTCTCTTGCTTGATCCAGTCGTATCCTTTTTCTTCGAGTTCTAGCGCCAATTCAGGCCCGCCGCTCTTCACAATTTTCCCTTTGTACAATACGTGCACGAAGTCGGGTTTGATGTAGTCCAGAAGACGTTGGTAGTGTGTAATCACCACCACAGCGTTTTCTTTGCTGCGAAGCTTGTTGACACCGTTGGCTACAATGCGCAACGCGTCGATATCCAAACCTGAATCGGTCTCATCCAAAATGGCCAATTTCGGCTCGAGCATCGCCATTTGGAAAATCTCGTTACGCTTCTTCTCACCACCCGAGAATCCTTCGTTCAAGCTGCGGCTGAGGTAGCTCTTGTCCATTTCCAACAAGGCACTTTTCTCGCGCATCAAAGCAAGCATTTCACGTGCCTCCATAGGATCTTGCCCACGGCCTTTGCGGTTTTCGTTGATGGCTGTCTTGATAAAATTGGACACGGTTACCCCAGGAATTTCTACAGGGTACTGGAAGCTCAAGAAGATCCCTTTGTGTGCGCGCTCCTCTGGGTCGAGGTCGAGCAAATCTTCTCCTTCGAAGTCGATGGCACCGCCGGTTACTTCGTAATCTTCACGTCCTGCAATCACGCTGCTCAACGTACTCTTACCCGAACCGTTTGGTCCCATGATGGCGTGTACTTCGCCGGCGTTGATTTCTAGATTGATTCCCTTGAGGATTTCTTTCTCCTCAACACGGGCTTGAAGGTCTTTAATTTTGATCATGGCTTATCCCACGGAGCCCTCGAGCGAGATCTCCAATAATTTTTGTGCTTCCACGGCAAATTCCATTGGAAGCTGGTTCAATACTTCTTTACAGTACCCATTTACGATAAGGGCGATGGCTTCTTCGGTACCAATTCCGCGCTGATTACAGTAGAAAATCTGATCCTCACCAATCTTAGACGTCGTCGCTTCATGCTCAATCTGTGCCGAAGGGTGTTGTGCTTCGATGTATGGGAAGGTATGTGCACCACATTGGTCGCCCATCAACAACGAATCACATTGACTGAAGTTGCGTGCATTTTCTGCACGTGCCCCCACGCGAACCAAACCACGGTAGCTGTTCTGGCTCTTGCCTGCGCTAATCCCTTTCGAGATGATGGTACTTTTCGTGTTCTTGCCCAGGTGAATCATTTTCGTCCCGGTGTCGGCCTGCTGGAATTTGTTCGTTACTGCTACAGAATAAAATTCACCCACACTGTTGTCGCCTTTGAGCACACAACTCGGGTATTTCCAGGTCACTGCTGAACCAGTTTCCACCTGCGTCCAACTGATTTTTGCATTGCGCTCGCAAAGACCTCGCTTCGTTACAAAATTGAATACCCCACCTTTGCCTTCGGCATCACCAGGATACCAGTTCTGAACCGTGCTGTATTTGATTTCGGCATCATCCAAGGCAATGAGTTCGACCACCGCAGCGTGAAGCTGGTTTTCATCACGTTTTGGAGCCGTACAACCTTCAAGGTAGCTCACATACGAACCTTCGTCGGCCACCACCAACGTACGCTCGAACTGCCCAGTTCCTGCTTCGTTTATACGGAAGTAGGTGCTAAGCTCCATCGGACAACGTACGCCTTTCGGAATGTAACAGAACGAGCCGTCGGTAAAGACAGCACTGTTCAGCGCCGCATAGAAATTATCGCGCTTCGGCACAATGGTACCAAGATGTTTACGGACCAATTCCGGATGCTCCTGAATCGCCTCGCTCATCGAGCAGAAGATAATCCCTTTCTCAGCCAAAGTCTTCTTGAAAGTGGTTGCAACCGATACAGAGTCGACCACCACATCCATGGCCACACCTGTTAACATTTTCTGCTCGTCCAGACTGATGCCTAGGCGCTCAAACGTCTTGAGCAGCTCGGGATCAACCTCGTCCAAACTCGCCAATTCCTTTTTCTGCTTTGGTGCACTGTAGTAAGAAATAGCCTGAAAATCAGGCTTGGCATAGTTCACGTTTGCCCACTCGGGTTCCTGCATTTCACTCCAAATGCGGAAGGCGTCCAAGCGCCACTCCAGCATCCACTCAGGCTCGTTTTTCTTTTCGCTAATCAAACGGATAACATCCTCGTTCAAACCCGGGGGCACCGTATCGCTCTCGATGTCCGTGGTGAACCCGTACTTATATTCGGAGGAGGTTACCTCGTCTAGAATTTCGTCGCTCATAGAGAGGGTTTATACTGCAAAACTCTCCCCGCATCCGCAGGTTCGAGTTGCATTGGGGTTGTTAAAATTGAATCCTTTCCCATTCAAGCCGCCACTGTACTCTAGTGTCGTGCCGATGAGGTACAAAAGGCTTTTTTTCTCGACCGCTACACGAACACCATTATCCTCATAGATGTCCGCTCCTTCCGGAAGAACGTCGACAAAATCCATCTTATACGAGAGACCAGAACAGCCGCCACTTTCCACGCCCACACTGATGTAGGTGCTTTCCAGCGACTTTCCTTCTTCACTCATAAGACGGGCCAATTGGTCTTTGGCTGTAGTTGAGACTTTGATCATTTTATTTAGAAACATTCTAAAGATGCGGTGCAAAGTTAGTGATTATCACGCTTTTTTTAATTGTGTTCCTCCTATAACACTATAACTTTGCCATATGTTTGAATCGAAGAACCTCCAACGCACACCAATCTCCTCTCTAGGCGAGTTCGGATTGATTGACCATTTGACGAATAATGTTGAAATTAAAAACGCTAATACCATACTCGGAATTGGCGATGACGCGGCATTGATCGACATGGGCACGCACTACCAGGCCATCAGCACGGACATGCTGCTCGAGGGGGTGCACTTCGATCTCTCTTACATGCCACTAAAGCATCTCGGCTACAAAAGTGTCGTTGTGAATCTTAGCGACATTTATGCAATGAACGGGAAGGCCGAGCACATTACCGTAGGCATTGGGGTATCCAACCGCTTTCCCGTGGAAGCACTCGAAGAAATCTATGAGGGTATTAACCTTGCTTGCAAGGCCTATGATGTAGATCTCATCGGGGGTGATACCACAGCATCGCATTCTGGCTTGGTCATAAGCATCACTTCCGTCGGACGTGTAGAAAAGGGACAGGAGGCGAAGCGTTCAGGTGCTCAAAACAATGATCTCATCGTGGTCAGCGGTGATTTAGGGGGGGCTTATATGGGACTTCAGATCTTGGAGCGTGAGAAGCAGGTGTTTCTGGAAAACCCCGAAATGCAACCAGAACTAAGTGGGCACGAATATATCCTCGAGCGCCAATTGAAGCCGGAAGCGCGCAAGGATGTGGTCGAGATCCTAAAGGAATTGGGTGTTCGACCTACCTCTATGATTGATATCTCAGATGGCTTGAGTTCGGAAACCTTGCATTTGGCAAAGGCATCCGGAATGCAATTCAATATTTACGAGAACAAGATCCCCATTGATCCATCTATCTACACACTATGTGAAGAATTCAGCATGAATACCACGACTGTGGCGTTGAGCGGAGGTGAAGATTATGAATTGTTATTCACCGTGCCCATTGATTCTCATGAGCTTATGGAGACGAATCCAAACTTTACCATTATCGGTTATGTGAAGGAAGGTTCAGGGGCCAATTTGATCACGAGGGACGATCAAGTCATCGAACTCAAGGCACAGGGTTTCAAACACCACGGGTAAAACCATTCGTATTTTAACATTATAAGTCGTTATTTTACCTTTTAAATAGCGCTAAACGGTATTTTTGTCTCGTTTTGGATTATTTTTCAAAAGGGTTTGTTTAAGTGTTTTTACTTATCGTAAATTGATAGGACCAAAAACAATAAACTAAAGCCCTAACAAGATGGAAGACAAAATCATCAACAATGTACTCTTCGGGTACCCCTTTTCATTTCCATTCTGGAGAGCTCCGTTGGATCAAAGCATTACACTAGATCAAGCGGTTGCCGAGAATAAACTAGGAACATTACCAGGTTTCGGGTCTTTGAGCCTTTCCCAACAAGAGAAAGCCGTGAAGAATCTTCGTCGATTGTTTGCTATTTATGCATCTGGTGACCGCAGCTATGAGCAGTGGACTGAAGCGAAACACGCTGTTCGAGCATTCCCGAATTCCTACAAAGAAATTATGGGAATTAAGGGCAATACCACAAGCTGGTTGCCAAAGCTTATCTAAGCGCGATAAGAGTTATTCTTTGGGGTAATGCAAAACGCGTTCCCATTCCTCTGCATTGAACCAGGCGACTCTTCCGTCGCCCAGTTCGATGTAGAGCCAATTATCATTTTCACTGATTAATCGTCCAGCACTCCCTTCCCCGAGTAGTACGACCCTTTTACCCTTGGCGTAAGGTTCGCTGTACCCGTAGGAATTTGCGGCTGTATTTACCGCGATAAAACTCTTGGGGATGCTAATCCATGCGGTAAGGAGCAAAAGAAGCCCAAGCAGGGAAGTCGTAAAAGGATAGCGCCAATTCATACCGCGGCCGAAGCGTCGCACGAGCAGTAGGACAATGGTCACCAGAAGGACGGTCCAGGCTAAAATGCCCCAGGCTTGAGTGGGTAGTATGCCTCTGAAGGCAATACTCAACCAATCAATCAGTTCTTGTCGAGGTTCAATCAGGTGATCAGTTAGACGCATTTTTAGCCAGTCCAGATTGTGCTGAGCATCGACATTGTTCGGATCGAACACGAGAGCGCGTTCGAAGTAGACACGTGCCTCACCGAGTTCGCCTAAACGAACATAGCAGTTCCCCATGTTGTGGAACAGGCTGCTTTGCTTCACTTGAGCCGCTTCGAGATGCGCGTAAGCTTCCAAAGCCTGGCGATAGTTGCCGGCATCGTATAATGTTTTCGCGCTGTCGCCGAGGTGTACTAGAGCGTCTTCCATAATGCCTTAAAATCAGTTTCCAGTTGTTGGGTAGATCCGATAGAAATAGGTGCGTATTGCGCCAATTGGCAACGTTCCATTAGACTACGTATTGCCTTGGTACGCTCTTCGCCGTAATACATTTCCAGGGCATCGCTACTGATGGCTTCTCTTGCAATGCCACGTTCCATGATGCGTTGTTCCACTGCGTTAAGCATGATTGCAAATCGAGCCTCGTCCCCCCCAGCAAAAGCTTTGAGCACCTTTTTCTCGAGAGCACTGGCCAAGGCCTCACTCGACGGACCTTTCCGTTTAACGTTTATGAATTGTAAGACCCAAGCTAAGGCTGTAAGTAGCACGAACAGGAGTGAAATTCGCCGTAGTCGGAGGTCGACGAAGGGTTTGAAATCACCTGTTTGTAGGTATCTTATGTCGTCATCAATGGTGGTCACTTCTCGCTTATCTACCGGCGCTAAGGTTGATGTATCTCTTGCTGAGAGTACATTAGAGTTGACATGTATGGTTTCTTCCTCAAGCAGTACCGTCTCATAATCGCCAGTTTCACTATTAAAGAAGGTCCATTGCATTTCGGGTATGATGAACTCACCTTTAAACTGCGGTACGAGGAGGTATTCAAGTTCTTTGTATCCGCGGACCCCACGCTCCGTGTAGCGAATATTTTCGTTGAATTTTGGGTCATAAACGTCAAAGCCTTGAGGCGGAATAAGATCGGGAACACTGATTGTGTTGAAGTTCCCGGAACCTTCGATCCTAATTTTAAGGGTCAAGCTTTCATCTCCATTGAGTGCGGTTTTGTCCAATTCTCTCACCACCTTAAAGCTTCCGACTGCACCTGAAAAATCCTCAGGCTTGGGTGAGGGTAGCGGCTTGATTTTCACTGCGGGAATTTCAGCCGAGCTTACATCTTGAACAAACTTAGTCAACGGCATTCCCCAAAAATCGACCCGGCCAGTAGGTACCTGAACCTGACCTGCGATTTTCAACTCTTGCCCTCCAAGTATGCCAGGTTTGTTAGGGATTAATAGTCGTTTGTCGAAATCAAGCACTGTAGCGCGCTTGCCATCAACAATTTCGATGCGTTGCTCCTGCTTAAAATCGAGCTGCTGTTGTAGGACGTTTTCGAAGTTTGGCGCCTGTATGATATTCATATCACGTACCGGCTCGAACAATGTGGCACGGTAGAGCATCACCACCGGTTCGCCCACATAGACCTCTTTTTTAGATGTGAGGATGTCCACTTGGAAGGCATTTTTAGCCTTTTCTGAGAGTGAGTTTTCCCGCTTTACGCCAGATTTAACGGTGATTTCAAGGGTGTTGCTTCGGCGTAATTGGCCACGAATATTAATAGTGGCTGGTGCTATGGTGAATGTGCCCTCTTTTTCAGCGACGAGTTCGAAGGAGAGCTCCTTGCGGAAACTCGCGTTGCCGTTAATGATCTGGGTCTGTTGGCCACGGTATGGTCCCCGGACTACAATGAAATTATCAAAATTGGGCGCCTGTATAGATCCCTCACGAATGTCTGTAGTGAAAACTACTCTGAAAGGCTCGTTCAAGCCCACAGTCGTTCGAGACGCGCTCGCGTTTATGCTGCCGTTGCTGTCCTGCCCTTGGGCGAACAAGGAGAGGAGCAGGACACCTATGATAAGTATGTGTTTACCAATCTTTTTCACCGGTACTTTTCTTTCCTTTTGCATTTTTGGCACTAACCTTCTCGGCGGTTTTTTGTTCAGCCCGTTGGATGGCTTCGAGCAATCCTTTGATTTCTTCCGGGGTCATTTTCGCTTTGCTCGTACCACCTTCTTCAGGCTTGTTTTCCTCGCGCTGACCCTCATCTTGACCAGGGTCGCTTTCGCCGTCCTGATTTTGCTGGTCCTTAGCATCTTGATTCTGATCATTCTGGTTCATCGGATCATCCTTAGGATTCTCACTTTCGTCTTTATCCTCTTTTTGATTCTGGTTTTCTGAGTCGTCCTGCTGGTTTTGGTCATGATCTTGATTATCGTCCGAATCGTTCTGTTGGTCCTGCTGCTCATTCTGCTGTTGCTGTTGCTGCATTTTCTGCAGGGCACGGCTGAGGTTGTACATGGCGTCTTTTCGGCCCGGTTGTGCTGCAAGGCTCTTTTTGTAAGCTTCGGCTGCTTGTGGATATTGTTCGGCGTTCATTAGGGCATTCCCGAGGTTGTAGAGGGTATTACTCTTTTCGGTTTCGTTGCCGGCTAGTTCAAGGGCAGCACCAAGGGCGCCAGCGGACTGTTCGGCTTCTCCCATGCGAAGGAGGGTGTTTCCGAGGTTGTACATCGGAGCGAATTTCTCGGGTTGCATTTGTGCCGCCTCGAGGTAGTGTTGTGCTGCTGTTGGATAATCTAAGCGTTCTGTAGCAGCGTCGCCTTGGGCCATCTTTTGTTGGAATTGGTGAAGAGACCCTTGGGTTAAAGGGGCTTCCTGTGCGTGCGCAATGGTCGAGGTGAGAAAAATAGCGATTACTGCCGTGGCCTTATTGCTGAGGTGTTTTTCGGTCATTGGGTTTCCTGCACGGGCGGGTAGAATGAGATAAATCAACAAGAAGAAGAAAGCGGGGAGGAGGAACCAAGTGAATTGGTCATCGAAATCAATGGCGATTTCCTCTTCAATATCTGCCTTGCTGCCCTCTTCAAGAAGCGCGTTGAGTCGCGCGAGTGTGTTTTCGGTTCGGTTGCCGTCAATATATTCTGCACCCAATTCCCTTCCGATTTCTGATAATGTAGCCTCATCTCGGCGGGTAATTACAGTTTCTCCACCGCGGTCTTTTTTGTAAGTGGTGCCGTTGCGGCCTTTGTCTACCGGAATAGGGCTACCCGTTGTAGTGCCGAGACCAACCAGTACGGTGTTGACCGTGAAATCTGGAAGTATGTTTTTATCCAGAGATTCGTGGTCTTCGCCGTCGGTAAGCACGATGACGAAGCGGCCGGCTGGTGAGGCAGGGTTGAAGTAGCCCCAAGAATATTCGAGTGCGGCGGCGAGGTTTGTACCTTGGTTTGGTACTGCATCTGGGTCTGCGGCCAGCAAAGCCATTTTCGCAGCGGCATAGTCGGTAGTGATTGGCAAGGCAGGGTAGGCCGAACCGGCATAGGCAACAATGCCCACTCGGTCACCACCGAGCTGTTCGATGGTTCGTGAGATGAGTAGTTTGGCTTTTTCCAAACGTGATGGAGCGATGTCCTCTGCGAGCATGGAGCGGCTCACGTCCAGGGCAAAGACCACGTCGGCGCCCTTGCGTTGAACTTTTTGCTTTTGCCCCCCCATTTGAAGGTTTGCAAGGCTCAGCCCCAAGAATAGCAGTGCGATGGCCAAAGCGATGTTTCGTGTGTAGAAGCGGGCTTTACTGAGGTGAACTTTCACCATGGTGCTATTGCGGAATTGGACACCCAGTTTTGTCCAGATCCGTTCGCGCCAACGTTGGAAAATTATTGCGCTGATTAGGACGAGCAGGAATAATGCCGGTCCAATCCAAAGGTATTCGGGATGTAGCCATTTAAACACCATCAGAATGCGGTTTTGAGCAGGACAAAATTCAACAACAGTTCGAGCAGAATGAGGCCGATTGCCAGCAGTACAAAGGGCAAATAGTGCTCGGTATGGCGGAAGAATTGGAATCCTTCGATCTCAGATTTTTCCAATCCGTCAATGATTTCGTAGATGTTGGTCAAACTCGCGTTATCCGTAGCGCGGAAGTACTGTCCTCCAGTGATTTTTGCGATGCGTTTAAGCAAATCTTCGTCGATGGTTACCTGTCGAGGGCGGTAAATCAGGTTGCCAGCGCCGTCCATTGCAACAGGTGTCGAGGCGGTCCCGTTAGTACCCAGCCCGATGGTATATACCTTAACACCTACGCTTGCGGCCAATTCCGCTGCCTGTATCGGATCCACCAACCCGGCATTATTCTCACCGTCCGTGAGCAAGATAACCACCTTGCTCTTCGCGGGACTTTCGACTAAACGATTAACGGCGGTACTGAGTCCCATACCGATTGCCGTACCTCCTTCGAGTAGGTCGTAGCGTAGATTGCGGATTTGTTGATTCAGAAGGCTATGGTCAGTGGTCAGCGGAACTGGGCTGTAGGCTTCTCCGGCGTAGATGACCAGTCCCAATCGATCCACGGTCCGGGCGTTCACAAAGTCGATAGCTACATTTTTCAAAGCCTCCAATCGGTTTGGCTCCAAATCGCGAGCCATCATCGAGGCGCTAATGTCTACGGACATCATCATATCAATTCCGAGGTTCTGGCTCGGGGTTTGAATGACTTCCGAGGTTTGTGGCCTAGACAAAGCGACGAATATTGACCCTAGGGCGAGCCAGCTCAAGACCGCAGTGTTTGCTCGAAGTGTCCCGCGCAGACTTTTAGGTAGCTCGTCCACATTGGACCAGCCGTACGTATTCGTGCGGCGCCACCCGACTAAGGAGCGCAAGACGATTCCAATGGGAACAACGACGAGTCCTAGTAACCACAACGGTTGAGCAAAAGTCCAATCAATCATGGTTCGTGGGTTTGAATTCTAGTATTAACTGTTCCGCCTTGGTCAAACAGTCCAGGTGAACGCTAACGTCAAGGGTGCCTTTTGCAAACTTCACCATATCGGCACGGGTGAGGAGGTATTCGTAGGCTTCTATTTGTGCCCCTGTCCATTTTCCGTGCACCAATGTAAGCGCGTCGGTGGTTGTGGATTCCATCAACGGCAATCCCGTGCGGTACTCGAGGTACTTCCGCAGAACATCGCCCAGAACCACATAAAATGCTTTTGGATCTTCTTCCCAAGGTTTGTCTTTGCGGAGATTTTTAATCTGTTCCAAAGCTTCGGCGTATCGATCGGCAGGGGTAATAATGATCTCCGCTTTCTCCACGGGGCGCTTGGATCTGCGCCATTTGCGAACAGCATAAACTATCGCCCCCAAGGCCACCAGTGTCTCTAGAAGGTAGATCCAATTGTCTTTGAGCCACCACCAAAGGTTCCATGGCACGATTTCATTGGGTCTGTTTTCGGCCAATTCCACCGTGCCCTGCTGAGGAATCAAAGAAATTCGCACACTTCCCGGATAGCTTTGATAATGGGTATCTGCACCCTCGGCACGGAGAACGGGCAGTTCAAATTCTCCGGTGTCCAAGGCCAATAGCGTGTATTTTTGCCTCCACCAGTTCCCTGAGGTGTCATTGGATGTAGCGATGATGTTGAAGTGGGGAACGGTATCGAGGGTAAAAGTCAGCCCTGCATTCTTATTGTGTTCGACGTAGAGGGTGATTGTTCCGCCCACGAATTGGTTCGTAGAATCAATGTAGGCGCGAAACACACTTTGATCGTCTTGAATAATCGGATCATCAATGCTTGCTGCTTGCGCTATGATCGAACTTAGGGCTACGACCAATGTGGCAAAAAGGGTCTTCATTTTTATGCGCCAATTCATCGTCCTTTCGATTTTAAAAATTGAAGCAATGGGGGTACAAAATCTTGGTCATCATCGAGCTGAATGAGCCCAGCTCCTGAGCTGCGCGTTAGCCGAAACAGCTCATTGCCGTGATTCAAATGCCGCTCGAGTAGTTTGTTTTGGAAGTTTTTATCCGAGGTGTTAATCCAGATCTCTTCACCACTTTCGTTATCACGAACGGGAATCAAACCCACCGCGGGCATCTGAATTTCCTTCCTGTTAAAGGTGCGAATAGCACAGAGGTCAAATCGCTTCGCCGCAATCTTGAAGCTGCGCTCCGGCATGGAGCGAATGAAATCGCTCATCACAAAGACGATGCTATGACGTTTCTGAACCTTGAGCAGATGCTCGAGCGCCAACTCTATATTCGTACCTGGAGCCGTTGGTTCGGTTTCCAGTATGGTTCGAATAATGCGCATCACATGCAGCTTTCCTTTCTTCGGAGGGATGACTTTTTCGACTTTTCCAGAGAATAAGATCAAGCCAATTTTATCGTTGTTACCCATCGCACTGAAGGCAAGCGTTGCTGCAATCTCCGTCAACTGCTGTCTCTTGGTTCGGCGGTCCGTTCCGAAGTTCACCGAAGCACTGATGTCAATAACCAGGAACAGAGTTAATTCACGCTCTTCTTCAAAGACTTTGATATAGGGAGCTCGCTTTCGGGCAGTTACATTCCAGTCGATGGCACGCACATCATCACCCGGCTGGTAGGTGCGTACTTCCGCGAACGACATACCTCGCCCTTTGAACGAGCTGTGATACTCGCCCGAAAAGAGCTGATCGCTCAACCGACGCGTCTTAATTTCAATGCGCCGGACTTGTCTAAGTAACTCTAAAGCATCCACGTCTTTACCACCGCTTTTTAAGGCACCATCAAGGTGTTAAGGATCTCGGTAACAATGGTTTCGCTCGTTATTTCTTCGGCCTCCGCCTCGTAGGTCAGACCGATTCTGTGTCGAAGCACCGATGGTGCCACGGCTCGAACATCCTCCGGCGTCACAAAACCGCGGTGTCTCAAGAATGCATGGCATTTCGCTGCCTTCGCAAGCGCGATACTACCGCGAGGTGAGGCGCCAAAGCTGATTTTGTTGCGCATGGAGACGAGGTTGTATTTCTCCGGTTGGCGGGTGGCAAAGATGATGTCGAGGATGTACCCTTCGATCTTTTCGTCCATGTAGATGCGCTCAACGGCCTGTCGTGCGCGAACGATCTGGTCCATGCTTACTACCGGCTTGATTTCTGCTATACCACCAGCCATTTGACGGCGCATGATTTCACGTTCGTCATCGCGTGTAGGGTAACCCAGGGTCACTTTCAAAAGGAAACGGTCCATTTGTGCCTCGGGAAGTGGGTACGTACCTTCTTGCTCCACGGGATTTTGCGTAGCCAGCACTAAGAACGGCTTCGGAAGCGCGAAGCTTTTTTCGCCGATAGTGACTTGACGCTCCTGCATCGCTTCGAGTAGTGCACTCTGCACTTTGGCAGGGGCACGGTTGATTTCGTCGGCTAGGACGAAGTTGCTGAAGATCGGTCCCGTTTTGGTTTCAAAAACGTGATCACGCATATTGTAAATTTGCGTACCGATGACGTCTGAGGGGAGGAGGTCAGGAGTGAATTGGACACGGGAAAAACTTCCGCCCAATGCCTTGCTCAGGCTGTTAATCGCCAAAGTTTTAGCCAATCCCGGAACGCCTTCTAGAAGGATGTGTCCGTTCGCTAAAAGCCCAATGAGCAGGCCCTCTATCATGCCGCGTTGACCAACAATAGTCTTGCTAACCTCGCTTTGAATGAGGTCGATAAATGCACTTTCATTTTTGATTTCTTCGTTCAGAGCAACGATATCTGGAGCACCTTGCATAGCAACTGTTTTAATGTGGGGTCAAATGAAAAAAGTCTCGCGCAAAAAGCGCGTTAATGGAGTGTGAAATTAGCCTTTTGAAGGGTTAACTCCTAAGTCTATGATACTATTTTCCGCCAGTCCATAAAAGCGTCCATGAGCATCTAGTGCTTTGCGACCAGTGAAAAGCCCGAAGGCCGGTAAAACGGCTAGTTTATCGCCGAAATAAAAGGCCGGCAACATCAATCTCGAACGTCCTTTTCCACGAAGTGCTGCTGCAGGATGAAGGTGGCCAGCCACGTAGTAATGCCCAGGTTGGTCGGCCCTATCCATATCGAAAGGAATATTGTGGTCAAAATCACTTCCCGGGGGCTCATGAACGAGGATCATAGGGCCCAATTCCATCCTGTCCACACAGTTTATTTCCTCCCAATCCGGAGCGTGAAAGTCGTGGTTACCCAGAACAAGTGTAAAATGATCTTGAGGTGCGCGTTTTAAAACTTCGCGAAATGCTTGGGTCTCCGCATTCTGCACACCGTGAAATAGATCTCCCAAAAAGACTACCTGGGCCTCAGGATTTCGTGCCAAGGCTGCTTCCAATCGCATCATAGCATCTTTGTGCAGGCCTGCTGGAACGGCGATTCCTGATGCGCGAAAAATGGCCCCCTTGCCAATATGGAGGTCCGCAAAGAGCAGCAAATTATGTTCTTGGAGGTATGCGCTACCGTCCGGGTATATGGTCCAATGTGCATCACCAAAAACGGTGTGAACGCTCGAAGCCATTATTTAAATGCGCTGCGTTGGAACAAAAAGAGCAGACCTACGCCTACCGATATAGCCGTATCTGCGATGTTGAAAATAGGTCGGAAGAATGTGATGTAATCACCGCCCCAAATAGGCATCCACTCGGGCAGATAACCCTCGTATAAGGGGAAATACAGCATGTCGACTACTTTGCCATGTAGCGGTGCTGCATAGCCGCCTCCTTCCGGAAGAAACGGGGCCACATGTCCGAGGCTATCACCAAAGAGTACACCCATGTAGAGGCTGTCCATAACGTTGCCTATAGCACCCGCAAGGATTAGGCTAATTCCCCAAATGGTCACAGTGTTTGTTCCGGATTTAACGGTTGAACGCAGCCACCAAATGATCCCACTGATGGCCACAATTCTAAATAAAGTCAATAGAAGTTTACCCCATGTTCCACCGAGTTCAAGGCCAAAGGCCATGCCTGGGTTTTCCGTGAAGTGGATGAAGAACCATGGCGTAATTTCATAGCTCTGGCCAAGGTACATGGTCGATTTGACCCATAGTTTTACCCATTGGTCGATTAGTAGCGTGCCTAAAACTATGAGCCAGGCTTTTCTCAACGTTGCTTCATTTTCGCTTCCATGCTCAAGGTAGCATGCGGAACGAGGCGTAGACGATCCGCTTCGATCAATTTACCGGTTACGCGGCAAATGCCGTAGGTCTTGTTCTCGATGCGCATCAAAGCATTATTGAGGTCACGAATGAATTTTTCTTGACGGGCCGCAAGCTGAGAATTGCTCTCCTTACTCATGGTCATTGAGCCTTCTTCGAACGATTTAAACTGTGGTGAGGTATCATCCGTACCGTTGTTTCTGTCGTTTGCAAATTGCTCGCGAAGAAGTGCAAGATCGCTTTCTGCTTTCTCGATTTTCTTCGTGATGAGTTCCTTAAATTCCTGAAGCTCAGCGTCGCTGAATCTTGTTTTTTCTTGTTCGGTCATTTTCGATTCCTGCATGGGTAATATTTCGAGGCCAGATGGTTGTCGCCGAAAATAATATTATTTCTTTAATAGCGAAACACAAATTTCGTGCCCTTCTACTTCCATGCTGTTTTCACTTGTTGTTCCTAAATCAATAGCATCTGCCAAAACTTCTCCTTTGATGTATTCATCGAAAGCAGCTAAGGCAGCGCCCATTTCCGTATCTGCTTGAACCGTCAATATGATGCGATCAGTCACCTCTAGCCCTGAAGACTTACGCAGGTTTTGGATGCGGTTCACAAACTCGCGAGCCATTCCTTCTTGACGTAGTTCATCGGTCAATTCCGTATCCAAAGCGACGGTCAAGCCATCACCGGAAGCAACGGCCATACCCGGGATATCTTCCGTGATGATTTCACAGTCCACGAGGTCAATGCGCACTTCTTCACCGCCATCTTCGAAGCTCACAAAACCCTGCTGTTCGAAGGCGTCGATCGCTGGGCCGTCCATGCTTTCAACGAAGGCTTTAACGGCTTTCATGTGCTTACCGACTTTTGGTCCGAGTGCCTTGAAGTTCGGGCGAACCTTTTTTACAAAGACGCCGGCATCTGGGTCGATGATTTCCATCGTCTTGATGTTCACCTCCGACAACAAGATATCGCCAATGCTTTCAAGTATCTCTCGATCATCCGCATTGAGTGAAGGGATGAGTACACGCGATAGCGGTTGACGCACTTTTAGGTTCTCCTTTTTGCGGATGCTCAACACCAAAGAGGTTAGCTTACGGGCCGTGTTGATTTTCTTCTCTAAAGATGGGTTGATGGCGGTATAATCTTTCACCGGGAAGGTACTCAAGTGAACACTTTCCTGACCTTCAAGAACTACTCCAGCGTGCAAGTCACGGTAGAGTTGGTCTGCGTAGAACGGTGCCAACGGCGCGATGAGCTGGCTCAATGTTTCGAGACACGTCCAAAGCGTTTGGTATGCGCTGATTTTATCAGGTCCATAGGCGCCTTTCCAGAAGCGGCGACGACCTAGTCGTACGTACCAATTCGAAAGTTTCTCGGTGGTAAATTCCTGGATAGGGCGGAATGCACGGGTAGGCTCGAAAGCCTCCATGCCGTCCTCAACTTGTCCGATAAGGGTGTTGAGTTCGCTGAGGATCCACTGGTCCATTTCTGGGCGCTCGTGAAGTGGAATTGGTGCTTCTTCAAAACGGAAACCATCGACATTCGCGTACAGCGCAAAGAAGGCATAGGTGTTGTGCAAGGTCCCGAAGAACTTGCGGCGTACCTCTTCAACCCCGTCGAAGTCGAAGCGGAGGTTGTCCCAAGGAGATGCATTGGTCAGCATGTACCAACGCAAGGCATCAGCGCCGTATTTCTCCATCGCGTCGAACGGATCCACGGCATTGCCCAATCGCTTGGACATCTTTTGACCGTTTTTATCCAGAACCAAACCGTTAGAAATAACATTCTCAAAGGCCACTTTGCCGAATACCATGGAAGAAATCGCATGAAGGGTAAAGAACCAGCCTCGCGTCTGATCCACACCTTCCGCAATGAAGTTTGCAGGGTAGGCACCGGCCTGTTCTACTTTTTCGCGATTTTCAAACGGGTAGTGCCATTGCGCGTACGGCATAGAACCACTGTCGAACCAGACGTCAATAAGGTCGCTTTCACGGTTCATCGGTTTGCCCGACGGACTCACTAGAACCACCTTGTCCATGATGTGACGGTGCAAATCCACTTTTGCATAGTTTGCTTCGTCCATATTACCCGGTTCGAAATCAGGGAACGGGTGCTCAGTCATATAGCCGGCCTCCATGGATTTCGCAATCTCGCCCATAAGGTGCTCGATGCTCTCGATACAAATGTGTTCGTCGCCTTCTTCAGTACTCCAAATCGGTAGCGGAATACCCCAGAAACGCGAGCGGCTCAGGTTCCAGTCGTTCAGGTTTTCGAGCCAATTCCCAAAACGACCCGTACCCGTCGACGCAGGCTTCCAGTTGATCGTTTTGTTCAGTTCTATCATCGTTTCCTTCTTCGCCGTTGATTTAATAAACCAACTGTCAAGCGGATAGTACAAGACCGGTTTGTCCGTACGCCAACAGTGTGGGTAGCTGTGCTCGTACTTCTCTATTTTGAAGGCTTTGTTTTCAATTTTCAATTTCAAGGCGATGCGCTCATCAACGCTCAAATACGCCTTCAATTCAGGAATGATCGGCTTCAACAATCCGCGCT
The DNA here is from genome assembly GCA_041164065.1 of Bacteroidota bacterium. Classification (GTDB taxonomy): domain Bacteria; phylum Bacteroidota; class Bacteroidia; order Flavobacteriales; family Schleiferiaceae; genus UBA10364. Next base: position 34,041 of record JBEAQE010000023.1, read on the forward strand.
GCACTTCGAGATCCGCTGCCATTTCCTCGTCACTGAGGTATTCGGCCTTTACGTACTCACCGCCCAAACCAAACTGCGCGTCATGCAATTCTTTGCGGAACTTACCCTGCAGATCCACCAAAGGCACCGGGTTGCCCTGCTCGTCCAAGATCAACATTGGAGGCACGCCCGCATCAGCAGCCACTTTAGCATCGTCCGCACCAAAGGTCGGTGCTGTATGCACGATTCCTGTACCGTCTTCTGTGGTTACGAAATCACCAGGAATCACTTGGAACGCCTTGTCCGCATCCTCAAATGGCAGAACGTAAGGCAACAACTGCTCATAACGCAACCCGACCAATTCCGCTCCGGTAACCGTTTTTTCTATCTGGTAAGGCACCTTCTTCGCGCCCGCTTCGTAGCTCTCGAGATCGCCCTCAACGAACTTGTTACCAAAAAGTTTACCCAATAAGGCCGAAGCCGCAATAATGCGTACCGGTTCGTGGGTGTACTGATTGTAGGTCGCCACAAGGCTGTATTCGATCTTCGGTCCAACAGTCAAGGCAGTGTTCGACGGCAATGTCCACGGCGTTGTCGTCCAAGCCAAGAAGTGCGCGTCCACATCACCAAAGAGTCCTGAACTTTGCTCATTTTTTATCATTTTGAATTGAGCCACGACCGTATTGTCTTTGACGTCACGATAACATCCGGGCTGATTTAGCTCGTGGGAACTCAATCCCGTACCCGCCTTGGGGCTGTAGGGTTGGATGGTGTAACCCTTGTAAAGGAGGTCTTTTTGGTGCAATTGGCCCAGCAGCCACCACACACTTTCCATGTACTTCGGATCGTAGGTTACATACGGATTGTCCATATCGACCCAATAGCCCATTTTGTCCGTCAGGTCCTTCCAGATGCCCGTGTAGCGCATCACAGCCTCACGACAGGCATCGTTGTATTGCTCCACCGTGATGGTTTTGCCGATATCTTCTTTGGTAATGCCCAGTTCCTTCTCAACACCCAATTCCACCGGCAAACCGTGCGTGTCCCAACCCGCCTTGCGGTCTACCAAAAACCCTTTCTGGGTCTTGTAGCGACAGAACACATCCTTAATCGCACGACCCATCACGTGGTGAATACCCGGCAGTCCGTTCGCACTCGGTGGACCTTCGAAGAAAATCCATGATGGCGCGCCTTCGCGGGCTTTCAAAGTCTGCTCAAAAAGATGGCTCTCGCGCCATTTTTCAAGCACGGATTTGTGGACGCTGACCAGATCAAGCTGGTTGTATTCGGTGAAGTTTTTCATGGCTTAATCGATGGTGGCGATACACTTGAGTTCGATGGCAATCGGAGTAGGCAAGGCGTTGATCTCGCAAGTGGTGCGACACGGTTGATTGTCCTTGAAGTACTCCGCATAGATTCGGTTAAACGTCTGGAAATCACGCTTCATATCCACAAGGAACACGGTCACATCGACCAATTGATCCCAGCTCGAACCGCTCGCTTCCAAAATCGCCTTAACGTTGGCAAAAACACTGTGAACTTGAGCTTCAAAATCAAAGCTTTTAAAATTCCCCATGTGGTCCAATTCCAACCCTGGAACCCCGCTGTCGTTCGCGTCACTACCCGCCGTGCGTGGTCCAACACCGCTAAGAAACAGTAGGTTGCCAACTTTGCGTGCATGCGGGTACAAACCCACTGCTTTGGGGGCCGTTGAGGTCGAAATATTCTCTGAATTTGCCATACGATCAGTTATTTAGGTTGCAAAAATAACGAATGAAGACGGGACATTGACCCACTTTAGGGACGAGGAGAAAGAAAAACTTAGTGTCGAATGTACACTTAAGTGATTTTTTACCTTATATTTGCCATGTATGTGAAGATTGGTGGTTCTTTCTTTTCATGCTTCTGTGATAGGTTCTAGGGGCTATTTGGCAGCTTTTCCTAGGTGTACTGAGCCGATTTGAACACCGAGGAGATACTTCCAAATTCCCCTTTTTTATTTTCCCTCGAGCCTATTTTTCCGACATCTTTGGCACTTCAGAAGTCCATTCGCTGACAATGTGTCCTCATTTTGCATTTTCTTTCGTCTTGGCGCTTTTTTAGCGTTCCATTCGGGACCCCATTTGCTTGGGACGATTATTTTTGTGAACTATTTATAAGAAGACCACAGCCTCATGCTGAAATTTATATCCAAACTCGTCGGAACCAAAAGTGACCGCGACCTCAAGAAACTCCAGCCATACGTCGATCAGATCAATACATACGCCTTGGCGGTAGAAGCATTGAGCAACGACGGGCTTCGCGAAAAGACAGCATCCTTTAAGGCAGCCATAGCGGAGGCGACGAAGGAATTGGTGGCGCAGAAAGAAGCACTTCAAGAACAAATCAATGCCACTGCAGATTATGATGCGCGCGAGCCATTGTACGAACAAATCGAGGCGTTGGATGCTCAAGAGCTAGAAATCATTGAAGAGGTGTTGACCACCATTCACCCCGAAGCTTTTGCGGTGATGCGCGAAACGGCGAAGCGTTTTGCAGCTGGCCCGGTTCGTGCGACGGCGACGGATCTCGATAAAAAATTGGCCAACCTACATGCCCACATCACTATCGAGGGTGAGGAGGTTGTTTACGCCAACTCTTGGAAAGCAGCCGGTGGTGATATAACCTGGAACATGGTCCACTACGACGTTCAGTTGATCGGTGGTACGGTCTTGCACCAGGGTAAGATTGCAGAGATGGCGACTGGGGAAGGTAAAACCTTGGTGGCGACTTTGCCAGTGTACTTGAACGCATTGCCTGGACGCGGGGTTCACGTGGTAACGGTCAATGATTACCTCGCGAAACGTGATAGCGAGTGGATGGCTCCTGTGTTCAACTTCCACGGATTGACTATCGATTGTATCGACAAGCACCCTTCGAATTCAGAGCAGCGCCGTCAGGCTTATTTCAGCGACATTACTTACGGAACAAATAACGAATTCGGTTTTGATTACTTGCGCGACAATATGGCGCGTCGTCAGGAGGATAAAGTCCAATTGCGCGGCCATCATTTCGCCATCGTCGATGAGGTGGATAGCGTCTTGATTGATGATGCACGTACGCCACTGATCATCTCCGGGCCTACGCCTAAAGGTGATCAGCACCAGTTTGATGAGCTCAAGCCATTCGTTGAGGCATTGATGAATGCCCAGAAACAGTATGTGCAGAAGGAATTGGCGGACGCGAAGGCGTTGATCGCCGAGGGGAATAGCGAAGAGGGTGGCGTGAAGTTGTTGCGTGCCTACCGCGGATTGCCGAAGTCTAAGCCATTGATCAAATTCTTGTCTCAGGACGGAATGAAGTCGTTGTTGCAGAAGACAGAGGGCGTGTACTTGCAGGAGCAAGGAAAGAAAATGAAAATCATTGATGAGGAGTTGTTCTTCACCATTGAGGAAAAGAATAATCAAATCGAATTGACCGGAAAGGGGATTGAGTTGATCTCGAAGAGTACGGCCAAGGACTTCTTTGTGATGCCCGACATTACGGCGGAGTTGAGTGATTTGGAAAAAATGGAATTGGACACCGAAGCAAAATCGGTGAAGAAGGACGAAATCATGCGCGATTATGCGGTGAAGTCGGAACGCATTCACACGGTGAACCAGCTCTTAAAAGCGTATGCCTTATTCGAGAAAGACACGGAATACGTGATCATGGACAACAAGGTCAAAATTGTTGATGAGCAGACCGGTCGTATCATGGAAGGTCGCCGCTACTCGGACGGACTACACCAAGCTATTGAGGCTAAGGAAAGCGTGAAGATCGAGGCAGCAACGCAGACCTACGCGACCATCACTTTACAGAACTACTTCCGCATGTACCATAAGCTCAGTGGTATGACTGGTACGGCGGAAACGGAAGCGGGTGAATTCTGGGAAATCTACGAACTCGAGGTGGTAGTCATTCCGACCAACCGTCCTATCGCTCGTGAGGACCGTGAAGATTTGGTATTCAAAACGGCGCGTGAGAAATACAACGCGGTGATCGATGAAGTCGTTAAGATGCGCGATGCGGGTAGACCAGTTCTTGTAGGTACTACCTCTGTGGAAATTTCTGAGCTCTTGAGCCGTGCGTTGAAAATGCGCAAGGTGCCGCACCAGGTATTGAACGCGAAGATGCACGCCGCTGAAGCGGAAGTGGTTGCTGAAGCGGGTAAGCCCGGCATGGTGACTATTGCGACCAACATGGCGGGTCGTGGTACGGATATCAAACTCTCTGACGAAGCGAAAGCTGCGGGTGGTTTGGCCATCATCGGTACAGAGCGCCACGACAGCCGACGCGTTGACCGTCAGTTGCGCGGTCGTGCCGGTCGTCAAGGAGATGTGGGGTCTTCACAGTTCTTTGTCTCTTTGGAGGATAAGCTCATGCGTTTGTTCAACAGTGAGCGTATCGCGGGCCTAATGGACCGTTTAGGTCTTGAAGAGGGTGAGGTGATTCAGCACAGCATGGTAACGAAGAGCATTGAGCGTGCGCAGAAAAAAGTCGAAGAGAACAACTTCGGTGTACGTAAGCGTTTGCTGGAGTACGATGATGTAATGAATAGCCAACGTTCGGTGATCTACAAGCGCCGTGCGCACGCCTTGAGTGGGTCGCGCCTGAAGGTGGATATCGCGAACATGATCTACGACACCGTGGCGGAATTGGTTGATGCATACCAGCCGGCTAAAGATTTCGAGGGCTTCAAACTCGATTTTTACAAGACCTTCGCTTTCGATCCAGAGTTGGATGCGGAGACATTCAACACCGAAAATGCCGAGGTGTTGAGTCAGAAGCTCTTTGATATTGCGACCAAGTGGTACACCGCGAAAAGTGATCGCATTGCTGCGCTAGCCTTGCCGATATTCCATCAGGTAGCGGCCAATCCGAACAACACCTTTGATAAAATCCTCGTTCCGATTACCGACGGCAAGAAAGCGCTTCAGGTGACTTCCGTCTTGAAGGATGTCATTGATACGGAAGGGGCGGAATTGACCTCAGATATCGAAAAGGGTATCAGTATTGCCATCATTGATGATGAGTGGAAAGAGCACCTCAGAGCTATGGATGACCTCCGTCAAAGTGTTCAAGGCGCTGTTTACGAGCAAAAAGACCCATTGTTGATTTACAAATTTGAGTCGTTTGAGCTATTCAAATCTCTCATTGGACGCATTAATCAGGAGGTGGTTAGCTTCTTGTTCCGTGGCGGCCTACCAGAGGAAACGCCAAAGCAAGTTCGTCAGGCACCTGCCCATGCACCTAAGCAACCTAAGCTTAAGGAAAGCCATCCAGGACTTGATGCTCCAGTGCAGGCTGAGCGCGTCGGTGCCCACGGAAATACACCTGTCGGTGGTACGCCTAATCCAACCCAGGCTACACCACGTACACCAGTGATGAACGAGGGCAAGCAATACGGCCGTAATGACGCCGTGACGGTGCGCAATGGTGCGACAGGCGAAGAGAAAAACGTGAAATACAAACAAGCCCTCCCGCTCTTGAGCCAAGGTTGGCAAATCGTCGACTAAACCTATGTTCTGGTCCTCTGTAGCACGAATTTTACTCCGCAACCGACTGGCATGGTTAGTTGCTGTGGGATTCGTAAGCATTTTCATGGCTTTTCAGGGCTCGCAGGTGCGCATGACCTATGAGTTTGCCAAGCTGATGCCGGAATCCGATTCCGTCAGCATTGACTACAACATGTTAGTGGAAGAGTTTGGACAGGCGTCCAATACGGTGGTTATCGCCATGGAGGATCCGGATTTCTTCACTAGAGAGCATTTGGAACAGTGGTTAGAGCTCGTTCACAATCTCCAAGGGGTTGACGGTCTAACGAATGTTCAGAGCATTACGGAAGCCTATGGTTTGGTCGTAGATTCTGTGACTCAAAAATTAGCCCCGGATACCTTATTTAAGGAGTTGCCGAACAACGGTGAAGAAGAAATAGCGCTCGAAGCAAAGGTGAAAAGCTGGCCTTTTTACAAGGGTGGTCTGTTCCAAGGTGATACCTATATGATGATTCTTCGCATTGATGAAGCACGTCTATATAATAAGGGGATTGTCCCAATAATCGAAGGTTCCAAGGCCATCATTTTAGACTGGGAAGCCAAATACGGCCGAGATCTTCATATGAGCGGTTTGCCCTGGATCCGTATTGCGAACAGTAAAAAGTTGGAACGGGAGATTTACCGCACGGTAGGACTCACGTTGTTGGTGACAGTGATCATCTTCTACCTTTTCTTGAAGAGTTTCCGCGCTACATTAGTCAGCCTACTCATCGTCATGCTCGGCGTTGTTTTCGGAATGGGGACCATGGGACTTTTCGGATACGGCATTACCCTATTGAGCTCACTTATACCTCCGTTGATTATTGTTATTGGGGTGCCCAATTGTATTTACCTGATCAACAAGTACCACCAGGAGTATAAGAAACATGGGAATCAGGTCATGGCCATTCAGCGTGTCGTTCGCAAGGTGGGGTATATAGCGCTAATCACGAATGCAACCACTGCACTTGGGTTCGCGGCTTTCGCACTGACCGATAGCCAAAACCTCGTAGAGTTTGGTATAGTGAGTTCTATCAGTATCATGAGCGTGTTCGTATTGAGCATTATTCTCATGCCTACGATTTACAGCTACTTGCGTGCTCCAAAGGAGCGTCACATGAATCACTTTGACGTCGCGTGGTTGGTGAGGTTTTTGGACTTTATCGATTTCGCTGTGGAAAAGCGTCGTAGTGTCGTCTATTTGGTGGCTGGTGTGGCAAGTGCCTTGGCAATTTATGGTGTTACTTTGATCGAAACAGCAGGGAATATCACTGCCGATTTCGACCGTACTCAGGACATCTACAAAGATGTGAAGTACTTTGAGAAAACCTTCGGGGGCGTTGTGCCAATGGATATCATTATCGATACCAAACGCGAAGGTGGTGTCGAAAAATTGACCAACCTCCGTCGCATCGCGCAGCTTCAAGATTCACTGGCTACTTTCCCTGAACTGAGCCGCTCGGTGAGTCTAGTGGATTTTGTGAAGTTTGCGAAACAGGGTGTGTTCTTTGGAAATCCAGACCTGTACGAACTTCCCAACCGCAACGAGATGCAATGGCTTTTGGCTTATTTGCCCCGTAATGTTGAGGATGAATCGGGTTTAGCGAGCTCCATGGTGACAAAAGACGGCCGAAAAGCAAGAATCACGGTGCAGATGGCTGATTTGAGTACGCCTGAAATGAGGGAATTGAGCCAACGTGTAGAAGATATGGTCGCGAAGATTTTCCCTGATGATCATTTTGATGTGACCATCACAGGGGCGTCAATCAAGTTCATTCGCTCGACTAATTATTTGATCAACAACCTCATCTACAGCTTGTCCATGGCGATTATTGCCATCAGTATCATTATGGCCTTGCTATTTATGAGTTGGCGTATGGTCTTGATTTCACTGATTCCTAACCTCATTCCTATGCTGTTGACCGCAGGTATTATGGGGTATGCTGGTATTCCTTTGAAGCCTTCGACCATTTTGGTCTTTAGTATCGCTTTTGGTATCAGTGTGGACGATAGTCTTCACTTCTTGGCTAAATACCGCCAAGAACTCAAAGCGCAAGGCTGGAACATAACTTGGGCAGTGAAAAGCTCGATACTTGAAACGGGATTGAGTATGTTTTACACCTCTATCGTATTGTTCTTCGGTTTTTCAGTTTTTACCACCTCTAGTTTTGGGGGTACCCAGGCCCTCGGATTGTTGACTTCCATTACGTTATTCGTGGCGATGCTGTCTAACTTGTTACTCTTGCCTTCCTTCTTGTTAACTATGGAGAAATGGATAGGTAAAAAAGACTTGAGCGATAATATCCTCGATATTTACGACTCAGAAACCGAAGAAGCCTAATACCCTCGTTATGAAAGGAATAATTCTCGCCGGAGGCTCCGGAACCCGTCTACACCCGCTGACCCTAGCAGTGAGCAAGCAATTGATGCCGGTGTACGACAAGCCCATGATATATTACCCGCTCAGCACGTTGATGCAGGCCGGTATCCGCGAGATATTGATCATCACTACACCGCACGATGCACCGTTGTTCCAAAAGTTGTTGGGTGACGGAAGCCGATTGGGCTGTGAGTTTACCTATACTATTCAAGAAAATCCCGAAGGATTGGCGCAGGCCTTCATTTTGGGAGAAGAGTTCATCGGTGATGATAGTGTTGCCTTGATTTTAGGGGACAATATTTTCTACGGCTCCTCGATGAAGGGCGTGCTTCAAGCGAGCAAGGATCCGAGCGGCGGTGTGGTCTTTGCCTACCGCGTGAGCGATCCAGAACGCTATGGAGTGGTGGAGTTCGACGAAAACATGAAGGCCCTTTCCATTGAGGAGAAGCCTACTGAACCGAAGAGCGATTATGCGGTACCGGGCTTGTATTTCTATGACAACCGAGTGGTGGAGATTGCGAAGAACTTGAAGCCTTCGCCACGTGGCGAGTTGGAGATTACCGACGTGAACAAACAGTACCTCGAGTGGGGTGAGCTGGAGGTGGGTGTTTTGGACCGCGGAACGGCGTGGTTGGACACGGGAACCTTCGCGAGCTTGCAGCAGGCGGGCCAATTCGTTGAGGTCATAGAGGAGCGTCAAGGATTGAAAGTGGGGTGTATCGAAGAGATCGCCTACGAGCAAGGATTTATTGATGAAGCGCAGCTCGAACAAATTGCGCAGCCGCTCGTTAAAAGTGGGTACGGTAAGTACTTGCTTAAATTGCTCAAATAACATTATGACCGCACTTTCGGATCTCCAGAAACTTTTTGAACGGGAATTGGACCACCTCAACCTCGGGGATGGGCCGGATAACCTTTACGACCCCATGCACTATATCATGAATTTAGGGGGTAAGAGGTTGCGTCCTTTGCTCTCGTTGATGGGAGCGGGTTTGTATGGTGATCCAAAGAAGGCGATGCCGCAAGCAATGGCCATTGAGCTCTTTCACAACTTCTCGTTGATTCATGACGATATCATGGATGCAGCTCCGTTGCGTCGTGGGCGTACAACCGTGCACGAGAAGTGGGATACCAATGTTGGGATCTTGAGTGGCGATGGAATGTTGATCAAGGCCTACCAGTACATGGCGCAAGTGGATCCGTCGTTGTTGCCGGAGGTGATGCAAACCTTCTCGCAAACGGCTTTGGAAGTTTGCGAGGGACAGCAGATGGATATGGATTTTGAGGACATGGAAGTGGTGGAATTGGACACCTATATCCAAATGATCCAATTCAAAACCTCTGTTCTTCTAGGTTGTGCCATGAAGGTTGGTGCCCTCGTGGGGGGTGCTAGCGTCGAGGATGCGGCGGCGCTCTATGACTTTGCCCTATTACTCGGAACCTCGTTCCAAATCAAAGACGATTATCTCGACGTTTATGGTGATCCGCAGAAGTTCGGTAAGCAGGTCGGTGGTGATATTTTATCGAATAAAAAGACCTTGCTCTGGATTGAAGCGCAAAAGCGCGCGGCTAAGCAAGGTGTTGATTTTGCGACCTATGCCGCCATGGAGCCGACGCCGTCGAAGGTCGAGGCTTTCCAACAACTCTACCGCGATTTGGGCGTCGATACCTTCGCGCTCATGCAGATCGATGACTATTACAACCAGAGTTTAGACGCCTTGAGAAGGGTGAATCTAGGCAAAGAGCAACTTAAGCCGTTGTATGAATTTGCGGCGTGGTTGCGCAGCCGGGAATCTTAATTTCAACCCCGTCTTTTTTGCCTTATTTTTGTCGGACAAAAATCCGAATAAATGAAGGTATTGGTCCTAGGCTCCGGCGGTCGTGAGCACGCACTCAGTCATAAAATTGCACAAAGTCCACAGTTAGAACAACTCTTTATTGCTCCAGGAAACGGCGGTACGGGTTCCTTAGGTACTAATGTTAGTATGAACATTGAGGATGCTTCTGAGGTGGCTGCTTTTGTGAAAGCCAACGGTATTGATATCGTGGTAATAGGGCCAGAAGCGCCATTGGTTGCAGGTGTTCATGATGGGTTGAAGGTAGATCCGGAATTGGCCAATCTTATTGTCGTAGGACCAAAGAAGGCAGCTGCTGAGCTCGAAGGTTCGAAGGACTTTGCCAAAGAGTTCATGATGCGTCACAACATCCCTACGGCGGCTTATCAAACCTTTACAAAAGATACATTGGCCGAGGGTCAAGCTTTTCTTGAAACGCTCGAGGCGCCTTACGTGCTCAAGGCGGACGGTCTCGCGGCAGGAAAGGGTGTGCTGATCATCGCGGATCTTGATGAGGCAAAGGAGGAGTTGAAAAACATGCTCGTCGATGCCAAATTTGGTGATGCTTCTTCACGCGTGGTCATCGAAGAGTTCTTGAGCGGGATCGAATTCAGCATCTTCGCTTTGACCGATGGAAAGGGCGGCTATGCATTGCTTCCGGAAGCTAAAGATTACAAGCGAATCGGCGAAGGTGATACCGGCTTGAATACCGGTGGTATGGGTGCGGTTAGCCCTGTACCGTTCTTTGACCGGGCATTGCGTGAGCAGACTATTAAAGAAATCATCGAGCCGACCATCCAAGGGTTGGTGAAGGACAATCTACCCTATCAAGGCTTTGTGTTCTTTGGATTGATTAATACTGCCAAAGGGCCGAAAGTCATTGAGTACAATGTGCGCATGGGTGACCCGGAAACTGAAGTGGTTATCCCTCGATTGGAGACAGATCTTATCGACCTCTTTGTGGCCATGGACAATGGAACACTAGGTGATATTGACCTGCAAGTGAACCCGCAGACTGCAACAACGGTCATGGTAGTGGCTGGTGGTTACCCCGAAGCATACAAGAAAGGTGATGTGATTTCAGGTCTCCGTGATTTTGAGAGAACTACAGTGTACCATGCCGGAACGAAAATGGATGGTGAGTTGGTAACTTCAGGAGGTCGCGTGATGGCCTTTACTAGCTTTGGAAAGGATAAGGACGAGGCTTTGAAAAAGAGCTATGCGGCCATTTCTGAGGTGAGTTTTGAAGGGATGAACTACCGTAGCGATATCGGTTTCGATTTGTAATACCTGCGGGCGAGCGAAGCGAGCCCCGCAGTAAACTGCATAAAAAAAGCCCCGGCGTGAGCCGGGGCTTTTGTATCTTAACAGAAACGTATTTCTACGCCTCGCCGTTAGCTTTGTGTTTTCTCATCTGGAGGATCCAGTAGATTAAGCCGCCTGCGATAACGAGCATGAACAATCGGTTTACGTAATCGCCTACAGACGGAAGGAATTGGAACGTCCACTGAAAAATATCACCTAGGCCTTCAAAGAAATTTCTTAACATCGCATTAGCTTTTAGAGTCGCTAAAATAAAACAAAATCCCAATGCTTCTTCGCTCTTTTAGAAAGAATGATTCGTTCACCTTGCTTCGTGTGGGAGTGTTGGCTTTCGCCTTGATGGCCTTCGCCCATGCAGTGCAGCCAGCTTCTTTGCTGGACTCGGTTTTAATGGGGGCTCTATTTTTGTTGTTCGTTTTAGCAGCGTGGACGGTCTATCGCGATCGATGGCTATTAAAAGGGGCCTCTTTCCGGTTTTTGGTTGCTGCTGTTTTATTGCCTTTGGCGATGGTGGAAGTAAGCGTCTTAAAGTTGATGCTTATCGGGATTTCACTAGAGACGATGTGGCACTGGGCCGAGTTTTACCGTCGTCAGCGGAGCCCATTTTGGATTATGAATACAGCGGCACTAGGTGCTGTGCTCACCGGGCTATATCCTCAGGAAGGACTTTTTTTTGCTTTAATCACGACGTATACCTGGATTACGACAGGCCAGCTGCGCATCCGATCAACTGTGCAAGCATTGTTGGCTACGGCCATTTCTTATGGTACGATGGCCTATATCATGTGGCAGTTTTCGCCAGAACAAGAAGTGCTCTGGTTGCCCTCATGGGGCTCTGATATTCCACTGAATTGGTGGATACTTCCTACGGCCCTGTTTGTTCTCGTGCTAAATCAGACGTATCTGAGTTTTCGTCGCGGGAATAATCTTAATAAATCACGTTCCTTGGTTGCTGGTGGGTGGTTCATTATCTCACTGCTCAGTTCCGGTTTTGAAAACATACATGGGCCGTATGTGGCCGCTATTCTAGGTTTGAGCTTCACAATGCATAGTGCATTGCGATATTTGGACAAAAGAAAATTCTTGCAGGAGGTTGTTGCGTGGTTGTTTGTGGCTGCTTCTTTAGTCTTAGCCCTTAACTTCGTAGCACTATCATGACCAAGAAAAAACCCATATTAGTGATCCGCCTCAGTGCAATTGGTGATATTATTCTCGCCGCGTCATTGATGGGCCAATTCGCTGAAGAGGGTCGGGAAATCCACCTGCTTGTCAAGGACGCTTATCGCAGCATCGGTTCATCGCTCCCCGGAGTGCAGACGGTGTGGTCATGGGACCGCGAGCGCGCGCTGATATCCTCGAGAATAACCCAATATGATGCAGTTCTGGATTTACAGGGGACGCGTAAAACAAAGAATTGGTCCAGGAAATTTGAGATTCCGGTGCATGTATACCGCAAGCCCTATTTGCGCCGAGCGTTGCTTCTTTTAACAAAAAGCAACCGTTTTGCCCTGGATCATGTGGTGGAACGATATGGAAAGGCTGCGGCTCCTCTACTTCAGAAACCTTTCGATCATCAGCCTCGCGTATTGAATATGTTGGGCGTTGAGGTTGCCAGTGTACCAAAAGATCCTATTGCGCTTGTTATTGGCGGAACACATAGTGGTAAAAAGCTGTCGTACGAAGGGTGGAAGAAGGTTATTACCTCACTTAAACCATTGAACCGCTCTATCGTCCTCCTCGGCGGTCCTGAGGAAGCCGGCATCGGAGAAGCGTTGGAACAACCATTGGGTTCTGGCATAACGAACTATTGCGGGAAGTTGAGTCTGCTCGCCTCTATTGAAGTTGTGAAGAATGCTGCCGTGGTCATTACGGGGGATACGGGTTTAATGCACGCGTCCGCACTTTTTGGACGCCCGGTCATTAGCCTTTGGGGCGCCACACATCCTTCACTTGGTTTCACGCCCTGGCCTGCGCAACCTCAGGAGCGCATGATCATCACGAAAAGCCTTTGGTCACCAGCAAGCAAACATGGTCAGCGCCCGTTTTGGATGCCAAATCCGATGAAAAAACTTCCCTTGGAAAAAATACTCGTGCTTACTGCGCAGATTCTTCAGGATAAAACAAAGCCTTGAGTTCTGTCGCCTCGTTCGGCTCCATTTTACCGGCGATAATGAGCGCCAACTGTCTTCTGCGCAAAGCAGCAGCATAACGCTCTTTTTCCAATTCCGTTTCAGGCTCAATCGCTGGCACATTAATCGGGTTGCCGATTTGGTCTACGGCCACAAAGGTGAAAATACCTTCATTTGCCTTCAATCTTCCTTCCCCGGCGCGTTGCTCCTCAATATAGACGTCGGCAATGACTTCCATGGATGAAGTAAATGCACGACTGACCTTAGCCTCGATAGTCACAATTGCCCCATGGGGAATGGGGTTCTTAAAACTCACATTGTTGATCGTTGAGGTCACTACCTGTCGCTTGCAATGACGGTGCGCAGCGATGGCACAACAGCGGTCCATCCAACTCAATAGTTGGCCACCGAAAAGATTGTTCAGCGTATTCGTATCGTTAGGCATGACGATTTCCGTCATGATGGACAGACTGTCCTTAGGGGTCTTCAAATTGTTCATACGATTGATGTGGTTGGCGCAAAGGTACGCCTCAGAGGATTAACGACGAGCGTAGATCCAAGCGTGGGCATTCACGTTTGCTTTGATTTGGGCCAATTCTGCCGTCGCCTCTGCACGGCTGCCAAAACCAATACCCACCTTTAAGAGCGATCCCTTAAGCAGCTCAACCTCTAAGCCTCGAGCCTTCAGGTCAGCGGCCAAATTCTCTGCGTTCTGTGCCTCTTTGAAAGAGCCTACAACGACATAGTGGGTGTGTGCCTTCACGGGTGCAACGACTACAGGAGCATCTTTTATGTCCACTTCTTCTGGAGTCACCGCGGCTTCCTGCGAAATTTCGCCAGGTTCTATTTCTATTGCCTCTGTAGGTTGCGGTGCAAACCATCCGGCTGCCTGCGTTGGCAATTCACTCTGGAAAACGCCCAGGGTGACCAATGCGGTCACTGCCGCCGCCACCGCCGCCTTGCGCCACAAAGCCGTGCTGTTTTTGCGTTGATCGCTGACCACTTTCAAACTTGCGACAACCTTGCTTTCTAATGCACTCGGCTGCGCCAATCGATGTAACAAAATGCTAGAGAACCCGAAACTTGCCGCATCTATAGGGCCACTTTGCTCTGGTGAAAAACGATGGTTTCCGATGAACGTACCAAGACCCTTTAAGGCTACGGCTTTCCCTTCGTCAATCGTTTGTTGCCAATTCTGCACTTTACGACGTACCCACGCCTCAGCACTTTCTAAGTTTCCGCCTTTTGCTCGCACCACGGCAGCTTGCAATACAGCAGGGCTGCCCGCACTATTCGGATTGAATCCGATGTACTTCCCGGCAGGAAATACCGCGCCAGTAGCGGTTTCGAAGCGCGTTTCACGCTGACTCAAATAAAAAGTACCCCAGCCCGGCACGTAGACGCGCGGATTGCTTTGTAGGCTCTTTAATATGAGTGATTCGAGTTGCATATAGCAAAAATGCGAAAATCTGTTAATAACTACATTTTATTAGGCGAAAAAGACGGGGTAAATTTTAATAAACGCTGATAATCATACCTATGCATCCCTTACTTCCCCTTCATTTTTTCTCCCCTTTGACCAATTCCGTTAAAAAAACCTGGGTCGATGACCATTTCCGTACCCCGGAGCACCCCGGTCTGTGGCCGTTCAAAAAGCCTTTGCCAGTTAAGTGGAAGTTGGCGTGGGGCGAGGCCGTGGAATTGGCACATACAGAACACACCACATCAATGCGCGAGGGCTACAAAATCCTGACCTATGTGGACGATGATTACCCGCACTATCTCAAGGAGATTGTCGATCCTCCCATGGCGCTTTTCGGCCGTGGCCGCTGGAACAATCAAAAAATTCCACTATCAGTTGTGGGCACACGGAAGATTTCACACTACGGTAAAAATGTGAGTCGCTCATTGGCTGTGCGCCTGAGTGAATTTCCCGTTAACCTAGTCAGCGGATTGGCCATTGGGGTAGATGCCGCTATTCACGAGAACGCCTTAGCAATGGGTGCTACTACCACGGCATTTCTGGCCGGGGGGATGGCCGAAATCAGCCCTCCTCGGCATACGCGCCTCGCCGCTCAGATCGTGGATCAAAGTGGTGGCTACTTTACGGAACAGCCCTTTCATCGCGCACCAACTGCCGGTCTGTTTCCCGTGCGTAACAGGCTGATTGCAGGGGCATCTTTGGCCACAGTTGTTGTCGAGGCCGCACGAAAGAGTGGGGCGCTGATTACTGCGAACATGGCGCATAAATATCACCGTTCGGTTTTTGCGGTGCCCGGCGCGTGGTTCATGCCATACTCTCAAGGGCCTAATGCTTTGATTGAGGAACAGTTAGCGGAAGCCGTTGTTGATTTAGATCGTTTTCCGGGAAGATTTTACCCGCCTTGGGCAAAAAACAATGAACTTTTTGACCTCAGCGGAGGCATCGAGGAGGCCTTAATCAAGCTGCTTCCCCACGGTCGGATTGTAAATAGTTTACAGTTTAGGGAACGTCTCGGTGTTCCTAATAATATGATATTCAGCGGATTAAGAACTTTGTTGGAATTGGGTTTGGTAGAGCGAATTGGTCCGGATACCTATCGGCGCAAAATGGATTGAAAAATGTTTTGCTCATTATCTTTTGTTCTACATTTGTTAGCGAAACCTATCAATTACAAACAGACATTATGTCAAGCCAGTACCAAGCTCAAATCGACGCGTTCATTGCGAAAGTCGAGGCGGCTAATCCAAATGAGCCTGAGTTTATGCAGGCTGTTCTTGAAGTTGCGGAAAGCGTAATTCCTTTCATCGAAGAAAATCCTAAGTACAAAGGCAAGAGCTTGCTCGAGCGTATCGTGGAGCCAGAGCGCACCATTATGTTCCGAGTGCCATGGACTGACGATGCAGGAAATGTTCATGTGAACAAAGGCTACCGTGTGGAATACAATAGTGCGATCGGACCGTACAAAGGAGGCTTGCGCTTCCATCCGACGGTGAATTTGAGCGTACTCAAGTTCCTCGGCTTCGAGCAAATCTTTAAAAATAGCTTGACCACTTTGCCGATGGGCGGTGGTAAAGGAGGTTCTAACTTCGATCCTAAGGGCAAGAGCGACGCTGAGGTGATGCGTTTTTGTCAAAGCTTCATGACGGAATTGGCCCGTCACATTGGTCCTAACACGGATGTCCCTGCAGGTGATATCGGTGTAGGTGCTCGTGAGATTGGCTTTATGTTCGGTCAATACAAGCGCTTGCGCAATGAGTTTACAGGTGTCCTTACCGGTAAGAGCCTTTCTTGGGGTGGGTCATTGATTCGTCCAGAGGCTACAGGTTACGGTACAGTATACTTTACTCGTGAAATGTTGGCTACGAAAGGGGAGACTTTGAAGAGCAAGAAGGTTGTTATTTCTGGATCAGGAAACGTTGCGCAGTTCGCCGCTGAGAAAGTGATGGAATTGGGTGGTGTTGTTCTTACCATGAGTGATTCTTCTGGATACATCCTATGTGAAGACGGGTTGTCTCGTGAGCAATTGGAGTTCGTTATGGAACTTAAAAATGTTCGTCGTGGCCGTATTTCGGAGGCTGCCGAGGCATTCTCAAATATTGAATTCCATGCGGGCACGCCGTGGTCAACTCCTTGTGACGTAGCGCTTCCATGTGCGACACAAAACGAGCTCAAAGGTGAAGATGCACAAGTGTTGGTTGGAAACGGATTGCACGCTTTGGGTGAAGGGGCTAATATGCCGTGTACACCTGAAGCAGTTGAGATTTTCCAAAAGAATGGTGTGTTGTTCTCTCCGGGTAAGGCTTCAAACGCCGGTGGTGTTGCCACTTCAGGTTTGGAGATGAGCCAGAACAGCCTTCGTATGAATTGGACACGTGAAGAAGTGGACGGCCACCTCGACCGTATTATGAAAAACATCCATGCTTCATGTGTGAAGTACGGTAAGCAAGCAGACGGTAGCGTCGATTACGTGCGCGGTGCGAACATCGCTGGTTTCGTGAAAGTTGCCGACGCTATGCTTGACCAAGGTGTAGTATAAGTTCTGCGCGCGCCGCGCGCGGATCACCTATAAAACAAAGGCGCCCTTGGGCGCCTTTGTTGTTTTAGATCGAAAAAATTTACCGGGTCCACCATTGAATAATGGCTTCGGTGCAGCCTTCGGTATCGGTTAGATGGCCCATATGGCCGTGGGAACTTTCATAGCGGAATCCTACGGCAGGCGCTTCCCACCACTCCTTCACCCCCGAGAAGGGAATGACGGTATCGTGAATACCTGCAAAAACCCCCACACCACCGGGCTCCAAATCCGCCGGCGGGGCAAAGAGTAACCTCGTCCTGTCTGGACGTTGGCGCATCCCGTGGATGGCAGCGACTATTCCCTGTGAACTCATTTCGAGACTGTATCCAATCTGCCGGTCAATGGCCTCGCGGTGCGAATCCAACGCCTCTGGGTCGAACAGTAGTGGAATACTGTTTTTAATGAACAATTCCTTGTTGGCCATCACGACTTTTGCCGCACGGTTTCGCATTTCGACCCTTTCTGGTGCGTCCGCTTGCGGCGTGCTGAAAAATAGTCCCATGCGGGCCATCCGCTCGGGATGATGTTCTGCAAAAGCGAGGGCTACATAGCCTCCCATGCTATGACCGAGAATAGCCGCTCTTTCCAATTGGCAATAATCCATTACGGCATAAACCGCATCGGCCATATCCTCCATAGTGTGTTCGTAGCCATAATTCGCGCTCATGCCATGGCCCGGAAGGTCTATGGTCAGTATCGGTCCATTTCGACGTAGGGCCTCCAGCATGCCATCCCACATCCGACTATCCTCTAAAAAGCCGTGTAAAAGCACGAGTGGGAGGCGGCCAGGACCAACGTCCTGGGTCGCCTCCCACAGCGTGTAATGGATATGTTCGCCTCGGTAATCGAGTGTCGCCATTAGCCTTGAGCCATGAAGTTTTCGATTTCCTCAACCGTCTTTGGAATAGCGCGTGTTAGGTTGATATGACCGTCTTTAGTGATCACAATATCATCCTCGATACGTACGCCCAATTTCTCGTCAGGAATGTAGATCCCTGGCTCCACGGTAAAGACCATACCTTCTTCGATCGGCGTTGTCCAAAGTCCGTAGTCGTGGACGTCCAAGCCCAGATAGTGGCTCGTGCCGTGCATGAAATATTTCTTGTATGCGGGCCAATTCGGGTCTTCATTTGCCACTTCCTCCGCAGTAATCAACCCAAGGTCGAGCAATTCTTTCGTCATCAATTCGCCCACTTGCTTGTGGTACTCATCCAACAGCACCCCAGGACGCAACAACGCGATCGCGCCATCATGTACGCGAAGAACCGCGTTGTAAATAGCCTTCTGACGCTCCGTGAATTTTCCATTCACCGGGAAACAGCGTGTCACATCACAGGTGTAGTTCGCATATTCTGCACCCACATCAAACAATACGAGGTCGCCATCATGACATTGGTCGTTGTTTTCGATGTAATGCAGGACATTGGCGTTATCTCCAGCTGCAATAATTGGCGTGTAGGCAAAGCCTTTGCTGCGGTTCATTAAAAACTCGTGCATGAACTCCGCTTCTAATTCGTATTCCCAAACCCCTGGCTTTAAGAATTTAAGAATGCGCTCGTAGCCCTTGCGGGTAACATCAGCGGCAATTTTCATGACCTCGATTTCCTTCTCGCTCTTCACTCCACGAACCTTGTGCAACAACGGTTGGCTGCGCTCGAACTCATGACCAGGGTAGTTTTCCTTGATCCACTTATTCATACGGTCGTGGCGCATTTCAGTCTCTACATGGGCACGTAGATGTTCGTTGCCGTTGATGTAGATGCGCTCGGCGTTGATGGCCATTTCATTAAAGATGCGCTCGAATTGGTCCAGCCAAAAAACGGTTTTGATGCCGCTAATTTCGAAGGCTTCTTCCTTGCTGTATTTCGCGCCTTCCCATACCGCGATCAAATCGTTGGTTTCGCGCAAGAACAACACTTCTTTGAGGTTTTCCTTGTGCGCATCTGGGAACAAGACGAGGATGCTTTCCTCTTGATCAGCACCGCTTAAATATAGAATGTCGCTGTGCTGTTTGAACGGTAAATGCCCGTCAGCACTGGTTGGATATGCGTCGTTTGAGGTGAAGATGGCCAAGGAATTTGGCTTCATTTCAGCCGTAAATTTTTTGCGGTTTTCAATGAACAATTCACGGTCCAATTTGTGATATCTCATGATTCTGCAGGTATATTAATTTAGAATAATTCTTTGTGGGATTTATGTCACGCTCTGCCGCAGACAAAAGTCTGTGTTGTAAATTTGACACGCTAAAATTAGGCTATTTAAACTGTAAAAACGCTTATGGCATCAACTTCTAAAGGACTTTTCGGCTCATCGCTAGCGCGAAAGTACTGGATGGCTGCAACAGGCCTCTTCCTCATTCTCTTCCTTGTAGGGCATTTGTTGGGTAACCTTCAACTCTTTGTTACTGGGGAAGAAGGTAAATTGGCTTTCAACGAGTATGGCCACTTCATGACCACCTTTCCGGTCGTTAAGATTCTTTCTTACCTGACCTACATTTCTGTCCTACTTCATACAGTGGACGGAATCATGCTTGCGCGTCAGAACCGCGCGGCTCGTCCAGTGGGATATGTGAAGGAAAATGCATCCGCTAACTCTTCATGGGCATCGCGTAAGATGGCCGTTTTGGGTTTGATGACTCTTTTCTTCATCGTAGTACACATGAAGAGTTTCTGGTATGAGATGCACTTTGGTTCATTGGGATTGGATGCAAATGGAAACAAGGATTTGTGGACATTGACCGTAACTGCATTTGAGCAGTGGTGGTACACCGCTTTTTATGTGGTAGCTATTGCGGCTTTGGGTGTTCACCTGAGCCATGGTGCTGCAAGCGCATTCCAGTCTTTGGGAATCAATCATCCAAAATACAACGGCTTGATCAAGGTTGGAATGAAATCCCTTGCGACTATCATTCCATTGGCTTTCATCGCTGTAGCCATTTTCTTATTTGTTGTTCAACCCGGTCAAAACCTATAATCCATGGCATTAGATTCTAAAATTCCAGCAGGACCACTGGCAGAGAAGTGGACAAAACACAAAGGAGAGATCCCGTTGGTAAGCCCTGCGAACAAGCGTTTGATTGACGTCATTGTTGTCGGTACGGGTTTGGCAGGTGCCTCTGCTGCAGCTTCATTAGCGGAGATGGGCTATAACGTGAAAGCGTTTTGTTTCCAAGATTCTCCACGCCGTGCACACTCTATTGCTGCACAAGGTGGGATTAACGCTGCTAAGAATTACCAAAACGACGGTGATAGCGTTTACCGTTTGTTCTATGATACCATTAAAGGTGGTGATTACCGCTCTCGCGAGGCGAACGTACATCGTTTGGCCGAGGTGAGTACGTCTATCATTGATCAGTGTGTGGCACAGGGGGTTCCTTTTGCGCGTGATTATGGTGGTTTGTTGGACAACCGTTCTTTCGGTGGGGTTCAAGTAAGCCGTACGTTCTATGCGAAGGGGCAAACTGGTCAGCAGTTGCTTCTCGGTGCCTACTCGGCATTGAACCGTCAGATTGCTAAAGGTCGTGTGAAGATGTATGCTCGCCACGAAATGCAGGAATTGGTTCTTGTAGATGGTAAGGCGCGCGGTATTATCGCGAAAAACTTGATTACCGGGGAGTTTGAGCGTTTCAGTGCTCATGCTGTTTTGTTGGCATCTGGGGGTTACGGAAACGTATTCTTCCTTTCAACTAACGCGATGGGATCGAACGTAACGGCTGCATGGAAAGCACACCGCAAGGGTGCATACTTTGCGAACCCTTCGTTCACACAGATTCACCCAACCTGTATTCCAGTAAGTGGTGAAAACCAAAGTAAGTTGACCTTGATGTCGGAATCGTTGCGTAACGATGGACGCATCTGGGTTCCTGCGAAAAAAGAAGATGCTGAAGCGATCCGTGCTGGAAAGCTTCATCCAAACGATATTAAAGAAGAGGATCGCGATTACTACCTCGAGCGTCGCTACCCGGCCTTCGGTAACCTAGTGCCTCGTGACGTAGCTTCACGTGCCGCGAAGGAGCGTTGTGATGCTGGCCACGGTGTGAACAAGACTGGTGAAGCCGTATACCTCGATTTTGCTGCAGCCATTATGCGTTATGGTGCTGAAGAAGCACACATCAAAGGGATGCACCATCCTTCTGATGCAGAAGTACGTGCGATGGGTGAGAAAATTGTTGCTTCGAAATACGGTAACCTCTTCCAGATGTACGAAAAAATTACCGCATCGAATCCTTACAAAGAGCCTATGATGATTTACCCAGCAGTTCACTATACCATGGGTGGATTGTGGGTTGATTACAATTTGATGACGACCATCCCAGGATGTTTCGCATTGGGTGAGGCAAACTTCTCCGACCACGGTGCCAACCGTCTAGGGGCCTCTGCATTGATGCAAGGTCTAGCAGATGGATATTTCGTAGCGCCTTACACTGTAGGTGAGTTCTTGAGTAAGGATATCCGTACGGGTGCTATTTCAACAGATTCTCCAGAGTTTGAAGCAGCGGAGAAGGAAGTTCGTGAGCGCACAGAAAAATTCATTAACAACAACGGTACGAAGTCTGTAGACTACTTCCACAAGAAACTTGGAAAGATCATGTGGGATAAGGTAGGTATGGCTCGTAATGCTGAAGGTCTGAAGGAAGCTATTGCTGAGATTCAAGCTTTGCGTGATGAATTCTACAAAGATGTACGCGTACTCGGTTCTGCAAAGGGAATGAACCCTGAGTTGGATAAGGCGGGTCGCGTTGCGGATTTCTTGGAACTCGGTGAATTGATGGCAAAAGATGCCCTTGAGCGCAACGAAAGTTGTGGTGGTCACTTCCGTGAAGAGTACCAAAGTGCAGAAGGTGAGGCATTGCGTGATGATGCGAATTTCGCCTTCGTAAGTGCGTGGGAATACACTGGTGTTCCTGCAGAAGCCAAACTCCACAAAGAGGAATTGGTGTTTGAAAATGTTGAATTGAAGACCCGTTCTTACAAATAAGATGTTATGGATCTAACACTAAAAATTTGGCGTCAAGCCGGCCCGGAAGCTAAGGGCGAGATGAAGACCTACCCGATTTCGGGAGTAGAGGAGGACATGAGCTTCCTTGAAATGTTAGACTACCTCAATGAAGGTTTGATTGAAAAGGGTGAGGAGCCTGTAGTTTTTGATCACGACTGTCGTGAGGGTATTTGTGGTATGTGTAGCTTGTTCATTAATGGTGAAGCGCACGGCCCGGGTCGTCAGATCACTACATGTCAGTTGCACATGCGTGAGTTCAAATCAGGCGAGACCATCTACATCGAGCCATGGAGAGCGAAGGCATTCCCGGTGAACAAGGATTTGAGTGTAGACCGTTCGGCCTTTGATCGTATTCAGCAGGCTGGTGGTTACATCTCTGTAAATACTTCTGGGAACACCATCGATGCGAATGCTATTCCAGTGCCGAAGGCTGATGCTGATCGTGCCTTTGATGCAGCGACATGTATCGGTTGTGGGGCTTGTGTGGCAACATGTAAGAACTCTTCAGCCATGTTGTTCGTAAGTGCTAAGGTGAGCCAATTCTCTTTGTTGCCGCAGGGTCAGCCTGAGGCTAAAGAGCGTGTGTTGAACATGGTGAACCAGATGGACCTTGAAGGATTCGGTAACTGTACCAACACCGGCGCGTGTGAGGTTGAATGTCCAAAAGGAATCTCTTTGGAAAACATCGCTCGCATGAACCGCGATTACTTGTTCGCTTCTTTCAGCAGCAACAAATAAGCAAAAGATGCGCTATTAGGCGCGCCGCAATACTAAAAACCCCGGCCGAAGGCCGGGGTTTTTTTATGACCGCTGGGGGCGGATAGGAATGTAGATGTCTTCCTCGGAAAGTGGATCGTTGTTTTTGTATTTCGATCCTAAACGTTCGAAATGGGGCCGATCGTCCAGTTCATAATCGCTGCTGGGCAACCATTGTCCGTAGATGTAACGCCATATGGCTGAATCACTTGAAAGTCCCTGGTAGTGAAAAACCGCATACAACCCGCCTGGGATGCTCCGGTGTTCAAACCCTTCATTTTCGCCGTTCACTTCAACACCGCCCCAATAGGTGAAACTTGGATCTGCGGTTGGGCCGAAAACCGGAATGCCGTCAAATGAGCGCAATGAAATAAGGTCACCATTACAGCGATTGCTTACTTGGGATAATTGATGCATCACTTTGGGCCAAAGTGTCCAAGGGGTGAAGGAACGAAGGGACATAGGGGCTGATACTCCACAAAGCAGGGAGCCTTCGAAGTAAATAATGGTTGGGTTAATCATCTTCCGAAGGTAGGGAACATCATTTTACTTCCACGTTGCGTCCTAAGGTTTTGAACTTAACACCAGAGGCTTGCACCAGCGTTATATTGATGCCTGTCTTGCTGGTATTAATATCTCGAATATTGCCGCTTTTACCTTTGTGTGTGCCCTTTACAACCTCACTTTGATCCCCACCAATCAGGCGGACAGCCAGCCTTTTTGGTGGGTTATTCCGAGTTCCTCTTTAAATAGAGTTCGGATTAGAAAAAAGAGCCCCACTACTCACCTAGGGTAGTTGGGGGCTATTTTTTTGCTAAAGGCGTATTGTATTAGTCGTTCAGCTTGAGTACCGCGAGGAAGGCACTTTGAGGAATTTCCACATTGCCTAGCTGGCGCATACGCTTCTTACCGGCTTTCTGCTTCTCAAGAAGTTTGCGCTTACGTGAAATATCACCACCGTAACATTTAGCGGTAACGTCTTTACGAAGAGCACTCAAGGTTTCACGAGCAATGATTTTATTTCCGATAGCCGCCTGAATTGCAATCATGAACTGTTGACGTGGGATAAGCTCCTTCAACTTCGAACACATCTTCTTACCGATGTCGTAGGCATTGTCTTTGTGAATCAAAGCACTCAAGGCATCAACAGGGTCGCCGTTGAGCATGACATCCACTTTTACGAGAACGCTTTCGCGGTAGCCGATAGGGTGGTAATCAAACGAGGCGTAGCCCTTAGAGATGGTCTTTAGTTTGTCGTAGAAGTCAAATACGATCTCTGCAAGTGGCATATCGAAGCTGAGTTCAACGCGGTCGGAGGTGAGGTAGGTCTGATTGGTTAATTGGCCACGCTTCCCAATACATAGATTCATGATTGCACCGACAAAATCAGCGCTCGTGATGATCTGTGCTTTGATGAAAGGCTCCTCCATGCGATCCATTTTTGTCGGATCAGGGAAGTCAGTTGGGTTTTGTACCCAGACTGCAGTTTCAGGCTCTTTCTTCATGTAAGCCTTGTAGCTTACGTTAGGAACCGTAGTGATTACAGTCATGTTGAACTCTCTTTCGAGACGCTCCTGGATAATTTCCATATGAAGCATGCCCAAGAAACCACAACGGAAACCGAAACCAAGGGCCGCAGATGTTTCCGCTTC
The DNA here is from genome assembly GCA_041164065.1 of Bacteroidota bacterium. GTDB lineage: Bacteria > Bacteroidota > Bacteroidia > Flavobacteriales > Schleiferiaceae > UBA10364. The sequence goes on from JBEAQE010000023.1 coordinate 58,706, forward strand.
AAAAGTTAGAGAGGCATCGTTAAGTTGAAGTTTCTCTAATGAAGTGCGTAGTTCTTCGAACTCTTCGGTGTCCACAGGATAAATCCCGGCAAAGACCATAGGTTTTACTTCCTCAAAACCTTCAATCGGGGTGGAAGCCGGAGTGTCAAATGAGGTGATGGTATCACCGACCTTTACATCTTTAGCCTCCTTGATACCAGAGATGATATAGCCTACGTCCCCTGTTGAAATTGACTTCACTGGGAACTGCTTAATCAGGTTGATTCCGATTTCGTCAGCTTCGTAATGCTTGCCTGTAGACATGAATTTGACTTTCTGTCCACTGTGAATGGTACCATTGACCACTTTGAAAATGGCTTCGATACCACGGAATGGATTGTAATGGCTATCGAAAATCAATGCTTGTAAGGGTGCGTTAGGATCGCCAACTGGAGCGGGCACACGGTCGATGATAGCCTCCAAAATTTCAGGAACCCCTTTACCAGTTTTTGCCGACGCCATCAATATATCTTCGCGATCACAACCGATAAGATCTATAATTTGATCACCTACGGCTTCAGGATCGGCGCTCGGAAGGTCGATTTTATTCAGAATTGGAATGATTTCCAAATCGTGTTCCAAAGCGAGATAAAGGTTCGAAATGGTTTGTGCTTGAATACCTTGAGCAGCATCGACAATGAGCAAAGCACCTTCACAGGCAGCAATAGAGCGGCTCACTTCGTAGGAGAAATCGACGTGTCCTGGGGTATCAATAAGGTTTAAGGTGTATTTCTCGCCATCTTTTACGTGGTACATCTGTACGGCGTGGCTCTTGATGGTGATGCCGCGCTCACGCTCGAGATCCATATCATCCAACAATTGGGCTTGTTTCTCACGGTCTGATACCGATTGCGTAACGTCCAAAAGTCTATCGGCCAAAGTGCTCTTTCCGTGGTCGATGTGTGCAATGATGCAGAAGTTGCGAATGTTTTTCATAGTTCGCAAAAATAATGCTTAGGAGCCTTCCTTCAGCTTCTTTGGAAGCTTTTGCCAAATCAAATCATAACTCGTCCGTATGAGCGCCTGAAGGAAAGACCAATCCGCCACTTCTTCGACGATAATGGTGTTCCAATGGACCTTGTTCATATGGTAGCCAGGGATCACCCAGTGGTGTTCTTCACGAAGTTGAATATTGGTCTCGGGAAGGTTTTTAAGATTGATTCTCGGCGGCTGCTCATCGAGGCTAAGGATGGCGAACATTTTACCATGCACCTTGAATACTAGGCTCACATCGTCGAAGGGCAGTGATTCGGTGGTGTGAGGCAGGCTCAGGGCATATTCTCGAATAGCTTCATGGTTCATACCCTAAATATAAGGAATGCGCCCATGGTTATTCTAGGAAATCTTCTTGGTCCAATTCCGTCATAGGGTCCCATATATGATCCTTAAACCGCTGAATCTGATCGTCCACAACTTCCACACCTTCATTGGCTAGTAGGTCTTCCATCAATGTGCTCCCGCCAAAGAAATGTTTACCGGTCAAAACACCCGTGCGGTTCACAACTCGGTGTGCTGGAACGGTAGGGTCGTTATGCGAGGCATTCATGGCATAGCCTACCACACGTGCGCTGCGGCCAGTGCCTAAAAAGCGTGCTATATGGCCGTATGTAGTTACACGGCCTTCGGGGATCAGGCGAACAACACGGTAAACGCGTTCAAAAAAATCGCCGGCCATCTTATTTTTTAAAATTGGCCCAGTGCGCCATAGCCTCTTCGATGCCGTCGAGTTTGAAGCGCAAATAAGTCGTGGCTTTTCCTTGCTGGAGCCACATGCTTTCGTAGTGGGTCACCACGTCAAACAGGATACCTTCGTTCGGCTGTATTTGCTCGTGAATGTCGTGGTAGGCTTCCTCGACCTCAAGCCCAAGCATTTGGACGATGCCGTGGGTGTAGCCGTGAAGGTATTCACTATCGCATTTGAGATTAACAGTGCCGCCGGGTTTGAGGAATTTGCGGTAGCGTATGAGAAATTCAGGGTGGGTAAGGCGGTGTTTGGCTCGCTTGTATTTGATCTGCGGATCAGGGAAGGTGATCCAAATTTCATCTACTTCGTTGGGACCGAAACATTGGTCAATCCAGTCGATGCGGGTGCGTAGGAAAGCGACATTGTCGAGGCCCTCTTCTGTGGCGGTTTTCGCCCCACGCCATAGACGGGCACCTTTGATGTCGACGCCCACATGGTTTTGGTTCGGGTTGCGACGTGCAAGCTCCACGGTGTATTCGCCTTTGCCACAGCCGAGTTCGAGAACAATGCCGTTGGTATTTTGGAATTGGTTCTCGGCCCAATTCCCTTTTAAATTCAACCCGTTGCGAGCCTCCTCAGATGTGGGCTCAATCACGCAATGCATTTGTTCGTTTTCGCGGAATTTCCGCAGCTTGTCTTTTCCCATGCGGCAAAAGTAGGCTTTTCGGCCGTCTTTAGTATTCGTTAAACCCTTTTCCCGCGTGGATCTTCGGCACGCATTTCTCAATGCGGTTTAGCTGCGTCTGCTCTTGTTTTGCGCCACCTATGTGGAGAATGTAGCTGCGCTGGCGACCCGGGGTTAGGGCGTTCCAGGATTCGAGAAGTTCCGCATCCATGCTCAAGCGCGCTTCTAGGGTCTCAGGCATCGGTTCGCGTTCTGTAGGCTTTGGTACTTTTGCGCCGCTTTTTTCGAGTTCGATCGCTTCATCTATGTAGGCATGGATATACGGCTCTAATTCCGCTACTTGGGCGGTAGATGTGATTTTAAGATGACGGGCAACATTTGAATTGGACCCTGCAGGCACCAAAATTTTTGCATCATCTTGAAGCAGTACACCTTTGAAAAAACTAATGCCGCAGCTTTCCTTGAAGGAATAGATCATCGCTACATTCTTTCCTTTTAGGGTATAGGTCGGTTGGCCCCATTTTGCTTCTTCCTCGAGCCCACTTTGGAGCATAATCTCTCTCAACAGCACCAATGGATCAGCCCAGGTACGCACTTTGCACTGGTCTGTACCGTGAAAGGAACAACGGCCGCAGCCGTCAATGAAGTAATGGTCGGGATTTTTTGTCATCATGATTCCAATGTACGTTTATTTTTCCCCTTCGCTCCAACTTTTAAAGGGATTCAGATTCAAAGAGGAATTTGAATAACGGCGGTCCCCACTCACTTCTTCTCCAAGCCACTCGGGACATTCAAACACTTCATCTTCACTGGCCAATTCAATCTCGGCCACCACCAAGCCCGCATTAGCCCCCTCGAAAACATCAATCTCCCAGGTATGCTTGCCCACTTCCACAAAGTAGCGCATCTTTTGCACCGGGGGTTGTTCGCACATTTCCAACAATGCTGCGGCCTCCGCTTTAGGGATTTCGTACTCAAATTCATCACGGCTCAAGCCGACAGTCATCCCCTTTATGGTCAAAAATCCTGTGGTACTCGTCTCGCGGACGCGTACCGTACGTTCGGGATCGTAGCTGAGGTAGCCTTGGGCATAGAAGCTTTGACGGGCTACGGAGTTTTTCCACTTGTCCGTCGCGACTAAAAATTTGCGTTCGATTTCTTTGGCCATGGCGTTTAAAAATTGGGGTCCACAGAAAAGCTTACTTTTTCACGGCTGTCCGGGTGGATAAATTCGATATAGGCCGCATGCAGGTGCAGGCGATTTTTAGGCTTGCCGTATAGTTCGTCGCCGAGAATAGGGGTGTTGAGTCCACTAGGGTGGGCACAGTGAACGCGAAGTTGGTGGGTACGGCCGGTAACAGGGTAAAGGGCCACTCGGGTGGTGCCGTCCTTGCGGTCGATTACTTCCCAATGTGTTTTTGCAGGCTTGCCGTGCTCGTAACAGACCATCTGACGGGGTAGGTCGTAGTAGTCGGGTCGCAAAGGGAGTTCGATGGTGCCGCTTTCCCCTTCGACGATGCCATCGAGGACAGCGATGTATTTCTTTTTCGTCGTGCGCGAAATGAATTGGTGCTGAATAAACTTGTGCGCCTTCGGTGTTTTTGTAAACACCAATATTCCGGAAGTAGACATGTCCAAGCGGTGAAGCAAAATGGAACCTGTGGCCTCCGGGTAATGCGCCTTTATGCGGGTAAAGGCGCTGTCTTCGATGTCTTTTCCGGGAACGCTAAGCATACCCTCAGGTTTGTTGACGACCACAATGCTTTCGTCGTCGTGTATTATGGGCAAGGGCAGGTTATCGCTCCAGGTCAACAGGGGGTTTTCCTCCACCTCGAGCCCTTCGAGCATGTGCCCGAGAATGGGTCGGCATCGGCTGTTGCACGAGGGGTAGAAGTTTCCGGCTTTGCGGACTTCGTTTTTTGGCGCAGGTCCCCACCAGAATTCGCCCATGGCGATAGGGGTGAGCCCATTTTTGTAGGCGAATTGGAGCAGTTTCGGCGCGCAACAATCGCCTGACCCTGCCGGTGGCCGTTGGGTTTCAAAGTCCGGGAATATTTCGGTCAAGTTTTGAGCTTCCTTGCGCGCGTTAAAGAAGTTGTACTGCTCAAAAATCCACCGTTGCAACTCGTTGCTGCGCGATCGGCGCGCTTCTTCGAGGGCCTTAAAATCACTTTGCGCTTTTTGCCAGCGCTGGGCCAATTCATCTAACTCTTGCCCAAGTCGGGCACTTTGATGCTTGAAAGCAACCTGAGTGCTGATGCTTTCGCGCTTGAGCGCTTCACACAACGCTTCAAATTCTTCCGCGTTTAATGTGTTTCTACCATCCTCGCGACGCTTGTTGCGGTCTTGCTTTTCCGCTTTTAGGCGCTGGCGACCGGCCTTGGTAAAAGCTTCAAATTCTGCCAATTTCTCTTCCCACTGAACCTTAGTTTCTGTGTGTGCTGGTGAATTTTTCATGGCAACCAATTCTGCGGTCATGCGATTCAATTCTGCCTCCCCACGCTTATAGACGGTGTCTTGAGCATGAATATCGGCGATCGGTGGGACAAAAAATTCAGGGGCTTCTCCTGTGGCGAATTTGCCTGAAAATGCAGCTAGATAGCCTAATTGGTTCTGATTATCGCGTACCACGAGCACACCCAACATCTTGCCGAAGGTGCCGGAGGAGTTGCCTCCAACCAAACCCTCGCCAATCTTTGGGTCCTCGGAAATGCGTGCCTTCAGCTCTTCGGCGGCCAATTCCACAATGGGGTGTGGCACGTAGAAAAACGGGTAGGTAAAGGCTTCGGGAAGCCTTATGTCCTCCACGTTTTGTTTAAAGCGCAGAAATTTCGTTGAAATATTGTCCATGGCCTAGGGCACAATTTCGCGGTAGAGGTAGGGATTTCGACCGGGCGACTTGACCTTGTTTTTCTCAAGTCGTTCGAATATTTCCAACGACAGCATCTTTTTTTGGAATCGGCTGCGATCTACCTCCATGCCCAAGATGACTTGGTGTACCTCATGCAGTTGCGGCATTGTAAACTCCTTTGCGAGTAGGTGGTGGGCAATCTGTTCCAACTTCACATCCACGCGCAAAGACTCTCGCGTTTGACGAACCGTCTGAGCGTGGTCAAACCACATTGTGGGCAGTTCATCGACTGGAAACCATGCCGCTTCCGTATCGGAGCCGGTCACTTTCGGATTGACCGAAGGGATGTAGAGCAGTGAATAATGCACTAGGGATACAAATCGATCAATGAGCCAGCTGTTCGGATCATATTTCAGGCCCAATTCCGGAAAGATCAAATCCCAGTCCTCTTTGAAACTGCGGGTGCCGCTCCCACAAACCGAAAGGAATTTCAGGTGGGGATTTTCTATGCCCGTACGTTCTAAGACGATACGTTCCGCGGCTTCCTGTACCGCTTCGGTTTTACCGACAAAACCACCGGGCAACATCCATCGTGACCCCATTTTCAGTAACAGGCATTTCAACTTCCCATTTTCGTATCCGAATATTACGGTGTCGACGGAGAGGTTAGGTACATATACCTCGTGGCCTTTGGTGATGATTTCGTGAACGGTCATGGTTGTAAAGATAGAAATTTGATAGGTTCCTATTCATTGAGTGGTCGCAGGTCCACGACCTGGAGTTGTAGGCTTTTTGCACCGCGGAATTCGTTCTCGTCTACATGAGCGAGAATTTCAAAGGGTTGACCGCTTTTCACTTGCTCGATCAGGTGACCCATGCCAAACGCGATGCCGACCATGGTGTGGTTGGAATCAGGGTGTCTTACGACCAACCGCAAATGGCTTTTGTCGGTGCCAACAGCGGAAGAGCCTCCGGCATCAATGAGGTTCCGAATACGGAACATTGGAGCCTCATTTTCTGGGCCTTGAGGCTCGAATTGGCGCAGTACTTTATAAAATCCTTCAGTGAATTGGAGCAAATTTGCTTCCGCATCATAAACGTGCTCGCGCACCTTCAGTCGTTCTGGCAAATGGGCACTGACGTACGATTCGAAGGCTTTTTTGAAATGCGGTAATTGAGCCTCATGCAGGGTTAAACCGGCGGCATATTTATGCCCGCCGAACTGGATCAAATGCTCCTCGCAAGCCTCTATGGCATTATAGACGTCGAAATGCATAACACTGCGCGCCGAACCGGCCAGATGATCACCGCTGCGGGTAAGAATAATGGTGGGGCGGTAGTGCTCCTCGACGATTTTCGAGGCGACAATACCGACAACGCCCTTGTGCCAGTCCTCCTTAAACAGGACGTTAGAGTTTGGAAAATTCTCGATATCCAACAGCGCTTTCGCCTCTTCGAACATTTCGGCTTGAATCTCTCGACGGTCGAGATTATAATCGTTTATAGCCTTGGCCAATTCCAATTGTTCCGCTTCGTTGGTACTCAACAACAACTCCACAGCCCGCAATCCACTTTCCATGCGTCCCGCTGCATTAATGCGGGGCCCAATGCTGAATCCGATGTCGCGCATGGTCAGTGTTGAGGCATCTTTATTTCCAGCCTCGAGCAGAGCCTTGAATCCAGCTCGGCTCTGTCCACTGCGCAGGATTTGCATCCCAAAATGGGCCAACAAGCGGTTTTCACCGCTAACATGCACGATGTCCGCAGCAATACTCACAGCGACTAAATCCAACAAAGGATAGAGATTTGCCTCGGGGCTCAACCCCCAACGCTCGGTCAATGCTTGGCAGAGTTTGAAACCCACACCTGCGGCACTCAGTTCCTTATATGGGTAGGGGCACTGCGGTTGCTTCGGATCTAAGATGGCATATGCCGCAGGCACTTCCTCCTCCGGGCGGTGGTGGTCGCACACAATCACATCAATGCCCAGCAGGTTGGCATGTGCAATTTGATCGAACGCCTTGATGCCGCAATCCAACGCAATAATGAGGCTGATGCCCATTTCCTGGGCTAAATTGATTCCCGCAAAAGACAATCCATAACCTTCTTTATACCGATCTGGAATGTATTGTTCCATGGGGAACTTACCGTCTAAGAAGGCACTCATCAATGCCACCGATGTCGTACCGTCAACGTCGTAATCCCCGTAGATCATCACGTGCTCCTGCTGTAAACGGGCCTTTTCAATGCGCTCCACCGCTTTTTCCATCCCGAGCATGCGGTAGGGGTCGTGAAGCTTGTTGAGGTCGTGACGGAAAAAAGCCCGGGCGCTCTCAAAATCTTTTACACCGCGCTGAGCCAACAGCACACTGAGCAGTGGGTCCTTAGTAACCTCTGCCGTCAGCAGGTTCGTTGTGCCTGCCAAAGGCAGCTCGCGCGGCGTCCACCGCATTAGTCGTGTTTTTTAACGAGCGTGCTCTGATAGTTCACGCTGTGCTTGTGAATTACTGAGAAAAGTTCATGCATGAACTCGGCACTAATGCTTTGGTCCCCCTGCTCCATACGTTCTCGGACCAATTTTATCCATCGGTCCTGACGGAAGATGCTCATGCCCTCACGCTCCTTAATCTCGGCAACTTCCCGCACGAGTTTGAAGCGTTCCTTCAATAAATTCACCACTTGATCATCGAGGATGTCGATACTCTTGCGCAACACTTCAAGTTCTTCATTACTCACCTCAAGCGGCGCACTTTGATGCACTTTAAGTTCGCTGATGATTCGTCCAAGGGCCTCTGGAGTGACTTGCTGCGCGGCGTCGCTTTTAGCCTGGTCGGGGTTCCAGTGCGATTCTACCATCAAACCATCCATCCCGAGATCCATGGCGGTTTGACATACTTCTTGAACGAGTTTTCGATCGCCAGCGATGTGGCTTGGATCGACGATGATTTTTGTATCCGGCAACATAGCCCGCAGCTCGAAGCTGTGTTGCCACTGCGGCTCGTTACGCCAAATATTTTTTGTTGAGCTGAAAAAACCGCGATGTACGGCGGCCACATGCTTCACACCAACGGCGCTAAACCGTTCAATGGCGCCGGCCCACAGTCCGACTTCCGCATGGATAGGGTTCTTGACAAAAACCGGTACATCAACCCCGCGAAGGGCGTCGGCAATCTCTTGTACGTAGAAAGGGTTAACAGTCGTTCGAGCCCCTATCCAAAGAATATCAATACCTGCCTTCAGCGCTTTTTCGACGTGATCGGCATTAGCGACCTCAGTTGTCACGGGTACCCCAATATCCTTTCCTGCGTCGACCAGCCAATCCAATGCAGCTTCCCCAATCCCCTCAAAACTTCCGGGTTTGGTGCGCGGCTTCCATACACCACCGCGCAGGGCGCTCAAAGGGGTGTATTGGTGCAGTTCTCTGGCCGTTTGCAAGACCTGCTCAGGACTTTCCACCGAACACGGCCCTGCAATAAGTAGGGGGCTTTCGGTCGGTCCTTCGAACCACTGGTCTATATGTTGTTTCTGAATGTCGGTCATACGTTATTTAACAACGCGCTGTTGTTTTTGTTGTGGTTATTGGCCTGCAATGCACACCACCAATTCCCCTTTCAATCCCCCGCGTTCTTGCACCACAGCCAACAATTCCGCTGCCGTGCCGCGCAAAGTCTCTTCAAACTTTTTCGAGATCTCTCGACTTATGGTCATAGCACGATCTGGACCACAAATTTCAACAATTTGACTCAGGGTCTTCTCGATTTTATGCGGGCTTTCGTACAAAACCACTGTCTTCGTGCTGTCAGCAATCTGCTGAAGCTTGGTTTGGCGGCCTTTTTTGGGTGGAAGGAAACCCTCAAAGTAGAAGGTGTCACAAGGCAAGCCGCTGCTAACGAGCGCGGGCACAAAGGCCGTGGCACCGGGCAGGGTGATGATTTCGATCTCGGCTGCTACGGCGGCACGGATGAGTAGGAATCCCGGGTCGCTAATGCCTGGGGTTCCTGCATCACTGACCAGAGCGATGTCGGCACCGCCGCGTAATTGGTCCACGAAACGATCAACGACCTTGTGTTCGTTGTGCATGTGGAAACTCTGCTTGGGAGTCTCTATCTCAAAATGCGAGGTCAATTTTCCCGTCGTACGCGTGTCCTCCGCAAGGATGAGGCTAACCTCCTTCAACACCTTGATGGCGCGGAAGGTCATGTCCTCGAGGTTGCCTACTGGCGTGGGTACGATGTAGAGCGTGCCTGCCATTATCCGAAGCGTTGTTCAACCAGGTCCATGAAACGGGCAGCGACTTCCTCTTGAGCTTCCCAATTGTAATCCGGCGCCACCATTTGATTCAAAAAGTCTTGTGCCTCGGCCAAGGTTTCCATGGTGTTCAGTTGGCTCACCACACGGTTGAAATCCTCGGTTGAACCGTCAAAAAGGGCCTTGACAAACCCTATGCGGTCGTTCAACCCAAAGGTGAGTTTTTTCCCCGCCAATCGGTCGTTCAAACTCTTCGGTGCACGTGGCGTTGTCGGTTGAGCGGTTGGCTCAGGAGTTGGTGTAGCTTTCGGTGCATCCGGAGTGACGGGTGCGGTCTCCTCAACTGCCGGAGCCGCAGGAGCAGGCGCTGGCTCAGGAGCAGGCGCCACTTCTTGGAGCGCTTCAGGTTCTGCTACTGCGTCGATCGGCTCGGGTTCTGTTGCCGTTGGTTCCGTTGCTGCCGGTTCCGCCGGAATTTCCACAGGGGTAGGTGCTGGGGCAGCGGGCTCGCTTTTCACAGGAGCGCTTGTCGCGGGAACCACAGGTGCGGAGGTTGTGCTTTGGAGCTCGGCCAAACGTGCTTTCAGGCGCGCTTTGATTTGGTCTTCCGCCTCCTCAAATTCATGGCTCAATTCCTCGTTCAAGGCCTCGAAACGAAAATCTTTATAGAGCTCAAGCAGCGCATTCGCAGCGGCTTGCGAAGATTTTTCACCTATGTGAAGGGCCAATTCTGTCAAACGTTGTTCCAGGGCTTTTCTCTGCATCTTATGTCCTACCTTTAAAGCCTTGAAATTACCAAGAAAGAGAGCATATGTTTCATAGTGGCGTAGAATTTAACCAACAATCTGGAGGATGGATCGAAGTGATCTGTGGACCCATGTTTAGCGGAAAAACAGAGGAATTGATTCGTCGCATGCGTCGTGCCCAAATTGCCGGCCAGAAAGTGGAGATTTTCAAACCCGCTTCGGATGTCCGCTATGATGAAGCGCAGGTCGTTAGCCACGATAAAAACGCCATCCACAGCACGCCTGTGGAGAGTTCGTCGAATATGCTTTTGCTTGCTGATGATGTACAGGTGGTGGGCATTGATGAGGCCCAATTCTTTGATGAGGGTCTAGTTGAGGTCGCTAACAACCTGGCCAACCAGGGCAAGCGGGTGGTGATCGCCGGGCTGGATCTCGATTTCAAGGGACGCCCGTTCGGTCCGATGCCCAACCTTCTTGCGACGGCTGAATACGTAACGAAACTGCACGCCATCTGCCGCCGCACGGGTGGTCCGGCTCACTACAGCTACCGTTTGGTAGAGGGAGACGAGACATTCATGCTCGGCGAGACAGGCGAATACGAGCCGGTTAGCCGCCTCGTTTATAACGAACTGAACAATGGTCGCAGCTGATTTTGCAAAGACTATAAACGCACGTCTGGAGGGCAATCCAGCGGCAGAATTCGACCATTTTGCGTTCGATTCTCGCCGCATGTATTCCGCCCAAAAATCTTGTTTTATCGCATTGCAATCCCCGCACGATTCGGGAAAACGCTACATCGCTGAGGCGATGGGACGCGGTGCAACGGTGGTGTTGGTTGACCGCTGGCCAGAGGGGTTGAAACGCCCCGAGGGAGTGGCTGTGGTGTTGCAGGAAAGTCCGATGGGGGCGATTCAGAATTGGGCCCAATTCCGCCGAAAATCCTTCACCGGACCTGTACTTGCCATCACGGGAAGCAATGGGAAAACCGTTGTAAAGGAATGGATTCACCAGCTTTTAGGTCAGGATTCGGCTATTCACCGCACACCCGGCAGCTTCAACAGCACCCTTGGTATCAGCTTGAGCCTGAGCACCCTCACTCCTGAATTTAAGGCCTCCATCATCGAGGTAGGCATAGACCGACCGCACACAATGGAGGCGAAGGCGGCGTTGGTTCGCCCGACTCTTGGGTTGTTTACGACGCTGGGTGATGCGCACGGTGAGGCCTTTGAAGATGACGATGCGAAGTTTGCAGAAAAATGGATGCTCTTTGCCGGCTGTGAGCGAGTGGCTTGCGCAACGAAGTGGTATTCTAAGGCGAAGCAATTGGGGTTGGAATGTCCGCCGGCCTTATTGTGGGGACCTGGCGAAGAACTCGATCCTGAAGCTTGGGACTTGCCATTTGTGGGTGGTCACAATGCGGAGAACGCTATGGCGGCCATTTCAGGTGCCTTGTTGCTAGGGGGGTCGAGGGTAGAAATTGAATCACATATAGGGGAATTGACCCCGCTGGATATGCGTATGCAGTTGCTACGCGCGAAGGATGGTGGCTTTCTGTTGGAGGATACCTACAGTTCCGATTTGAGCAGCTTGCGCTACGCTTTAGAGGAGTTGAAAACGCAAAGTCCGACAGGTCGGAAGTGGGCTGTGTTGAGTGTGCTAGGCGATGAAAAAAGTACGGCTGCAGCAAAGGCAATGGTGGAGCAGGCGGGTATCGACCAAAGTTGGTGGGTACGTGGCACAGAGGACGTTCGGGAATTGACCGAAGCGTTTGCTGGCATGAGCCTTGCGGATACCACCGTATTGGTGAAAGGCCGGAGAAGTTTCCGTTTGGAACGCTTTTCGGCGACCTTGCGTGAGCAATACCACAGCACTTGGGTAGATGTTGATTTGGGAGCCATGCGCGAAAATTTGCGTGCCTTCAAATCGGCATTGCAACCGACCACTAAGGTTATGGCCATGGTCAAGGCGGCCAGTTACGGAACGGGGACGCTTGAGGTGGCCTCGTGGTTGGAGCAGCTTCATGTTGATTATCTCGGGGTGGCTTTTGCGCAAGAGGCATTGACCTTGAGGGCCAAGGGGGTTAAGACGCCCATATTGGTGATGAATGCCGAACCGCATCAGATTCCCTTGTTAGCGGCCGCCGGATGCGATGTGGAATTGTTTCGTTTGGGACAACTCGATCCCTGGAAAAATAGTCCTCAAAACGAGCCTCTGCGACTGCATTTGAAAATTGATACCGGCATGCACCGATTGGGGATTGCACCGACAGAATTGGCATCCGTCTTGGAGGTTGTTGGCGAGCTCGAGAACACCACTGTTGCCGGGGTTTTCACCCATTTGGCGGCCACGGATAATGCCGATCACGATGCCTTCACGGCCACCCAACTGGAGGTCTTTGAAACGTGTGTCGCGTCGGTTCGTGAGCGCTATCCTGAGGCTATGGCTCATGCGTTGAATACGAACGGCATTGTTCGTTTTCCTCAGGGCCAATTCGATATGGTCCGCCTTGGAATAGGTCTTTATGGTGTTGGTCGTTATGAAGGCGTAGAGGGATTGCAGCCGGTCATTCGTTGGTCGTGTCGTATCTCGCAGGTGGGGGTGGTTCAGCCGGGTGAGAGCGTAGGATATAGCCGAGCATTCATGGCGGAAAAGCCGGTTCCGTACGCGACATTGCCCGTTGGTTACGCCGACGGTTTGAGCCGTGCATTGAGCGGTGGCAAGGGTCAGGTGTACATTCATGGGAAGCCGTGTCCAATTCTAGGAAACGTTTGCATGGACATGGTGATGGTCGACATCTCCGCCGTCCCCGACGCTCAGCCCATGGATACGGTAGAGATTTTGGGCACCCAGCAAAGTGCAGATGAACTCGCCAATGCAGCGGGAACTATCGGTTATGAGATTTTAACGGGAATTGGTTCTCGGGTACCCCGTTTGTACCACAAAGGCTAAGAAGGTCAACAGAAAAGCTCCCGCTTGACGATCAAGTAGACTTTCCGTCATTCCGGTTAAGAAGAACGCGGTCCAAGCCCATCGCACCACACCATTGCTGCGGAGAAACCCCCATGCAAAAAGACCAACCATGAGTAAGAAGCCGACTATTCCCCCTTCAGCCCAGCTCTGTAGGAATACGTTGTGGTAGTCGTAGACTTCCTCGTACAAAAAATAGGGCTCATCGCCTTTGTAGAAGGGGGCCTCACATTGTTTAAGTTTCTCGTGAAGGGCCAAATCCTCAGCACCATTCCCAGTACCTATCCAAAAATGTTCGCCTATGACTTCGCTGCCGTAGCGCCATAGAAATACACGGTGGTTCGTTTGCTTGCCATCTACCTTTCCCTCTATGCTGCGAAGCTCATTCCTTAGGTCTATAAGGCGATTGCGCGGCCCCGGAAGACTTACCACGATTACTGCACTGAGTACCATGGCAATCCCGGTCCATCGGATGATTTTCGGACGCTGCTGCGGATCTTTAATGGCAAGTTCCACGGATCGGGCGAGGATCAACGCCGGCACCAACAACAGGTGGATGCGTGCGCTAAGGGTGATGATCCCAAAGAGCAACCAGATGCCTGCGAGGGCATAGACCCATTTGTATGCGTGGTTTTGTTTCCAAAATTGGCGTTCGAACACAAGGACGGCCACGACCATGTATAGGCTTTGATAATGTAAATCCAATCGGCTCAACAACTCGAAACTCTTATAGTTGACCCAACCGTTCTGTGCGATGGAAATAAAAAATACGAAGGTCCATTGAAAGACCACAGCCCACGCGAAGGTGCGAAGCCAGTGCATGGGTTCTTTCAATCGCACACCGCTCATGGCCCCAATGGTGGGGAGTAGAACAAGCGGTGCCATTAATCCCAGATCGCCCAAGCCCAATTCCCTCTCAGGACTCCATGCCAGAGTTACAGCCTGCCACACTCCAAAAACGCCCAGCGGCCACCACCATTTAGGGGGCAGGGTCCATCGTCCGGCGGCTATCAAGGCCAGTGCCAGTGCAATGAAACCATAGAGGGGGCTGAGCATTTCGAGTTGAAAGGCCAACAGTACTGCAGCGGCATGTCCCAGCCGCGACCACAAGGAAGAACGTTCTAACATGCGTTTACTTAACGCTCAGTAAAGCTGTTTTCGTTTGTGGGTCGAGCAAAATTTTCGAAGCATTGTCGATAACAATGTCCTGCACTAAAGCACGTTCGAGTGATCCCGCTATGGAAAAATGCTTCTCTGCGAGGTAGTCGCTGAGGTAGGCGCGTAAATCTTCTTCCTTATCATTGAGCACATTCTCCTGACGCATTCTGACCTTATTCAACAGGGCCTCAAGGTCGGCCTCATCGAGGTAATCAAGGAATTGTGCATCTTTCCCTAGATCCTCCAAACGCAATTCCGCCAAGCTCTTGAAGTCAAATTCGTTGGCCGATAGGAAGTCTTTGAATTCACCCCAAATGGCGTCGTCGATGTGGAATTGGCCAGCATTTTCCACTTCCTGCATACGCTCCATCACCGTGCCGGCAAATTTGAGGTCCAAACCCTTTGCGCTCAACGCCATGGTCCACTCAGGGTAGAAATTGTTTTCCAGCGTCGAGTCCGGATCTATACCGCCGCCATCAAAGACCCTGCGTCCACCGCGTGTTGTAAATGCGCGCTGATCTTCCTTTGTCGTTCTGTTCCCGCTTTCATCACGGTCGTAATTTATCTTCTGAATGCAACGGCCGGAAGGCGTGTAATATTTAGCAATCGTCACTTTCATTTGTGCCCCAAAAGGTAGCGGATGAATTTGCTGAACTAATCCCTTCCCGTAGCTTTTCTCGCCCAAGATCACTGCACGGTCAAAATCTTGTAAAGCCCCCGCAACGATCTCACTCGCTGAAGCGCTCCCTTCATCAATGAGGACCGCCAAAGGCAATTCAGGGAAAATGGGCTTGCCCATCGTTTTGTACACGTCTTCAATAGCACCCCCGCGCCCTCGGGTGAACACAACGGTATCTCGTCTGTCTGAGAACATGCTCACAATCTTTACGGCTTCATTCAGCAAGCCACCGCCGTTTCCACGCAAATCGAGAATGATGGCTTTCGGCTCTTCTTTCTTGAGCGCAAGCAACGCCTTTTGTACCTGGGCGGCCGCCTTCTCAGTAAAACTTTCCAGATAAACATACCCGACACCGTCTTCTCGCATGCCGTAAAAGGGCACAGGATCTTGAGCGATGTTAGCCCGGACCAATTCCATTTCGATCGCCTTTTTCACCCCATAACGTTGCACCTCAAGCTTCACCGGCGTCCCAGGCGTCCCCTTGAGTAGTCCACTGACACCACCGGTGCTCTTTCCAGCAGTACTGGTTGTGCCCACCTTCGTGATCACATCACCAACGCGCAATCCGGCTTTACCTGCAGGTCCCTCAGGATAAACCTGAGCAATCATCATATCCTCACCTACTTTTTGAATAACACACCCGATGCCGCCATACTCTCCAGTCTGCAGCAAACGCACATCTTCAATCTGATCTTCTGGATAATAGACGGTATAAGGGTCCAATTCCTCCAACATACCCTTGATCGCACTCTCCACAGCCATCTCTGCACCAACTTCATCCACATATTGGGTCTGCACCTCCTTCAATACGGCGGTGAAGATCTCCAACTGCTTGCTGGTCTCAAACGGATCGGCCATCGATGCACCCATCAAAGCAGCACCCAGAACCACGATTCCCAATCTCTTTATCATACTTCTTTATCTTCTTCGTTCAACGCTTTGTTGTACAGGTCAATCAATTTCAAATACTGTGCTTCTAAAAAAGCATATTCGTTTAGACGATTCCCCAAATACCGTATAGTCCAAGCCTCGGTACGACCTGTATTCTCAATCTTATCTTTGTTCAATCGGTACAATTCCCGCATTTGGCGTTTAATGCGATTGCGATTCACCGCCAATTTCACATTGCGCTTCGGCACCAACACCGCCACCTGGCGATCCACTCCCTCGGGACATTCGTGCTCACCGTACCGCAGCACAAAAGGAAACACCTTCAAGCTTTTGCCTGAGGTATACAACGCGTCAAAGGCTGCTTTTTGCGTGAGTTTTTCTGATTTTCCGAAGGTCTGTGCCATAAAAAAGCCCGGCACTGAGGCCGGGCATGTAAATTAAGGTGTTTTTATCACTTCTTGTTGACCTCTTTGATGTAATCCTCTAGGGCCTTGGTCATCGAAGGTGCCTCCTTAGTTGGCGCCAAAATATCAACGATCAAATTATGCTTTTCTGCCTCCAACTGTGTGATCTTACCGAAACAAGCTAGTCGGGTATCATTTTGTTTGAAATCAGGGAAGTTCTCGAACAAAGATTTGATTCCTGAAGGAGAGAAGAACACGAGAATATCGTAGAAGACATTTTCCAAATCGCTCAAATCGCTCACCACCGTGTTAAATAGAACAGCACGTGTATAATCAATCTTTGCGTCTTCCAAGGCCTTCGGAATAGAAGGCTTCAGACTATCCGATGAAGGCATCAAGAATTTCTCATTCTTAAATTTCTTTAGCATCGGCATCAACTCCTCCATAGTGAGATTCCCGTGGTAGATCTTTCTTTTCCGGTACACCACATACTTCTGAAGGTAGTAAGCGATAGCCTCTGAAATACAGAAATAACGAATTTCAGGACTTACGGGAATGCGCATTTCTTCGCAGATGCGGAAGTAATGGTCGACAGCATTCTTTGATGTGAAAATCACATTGCGGAAATCACGAATGTTTATCTTTTCCTTTCGGAAGGCGGAGGCAGTGACTCCTTCAACGTGAATAAAGGAGCGAAAATCAACATCCACCTTCACTTTGTCGCGCAAAGTGTAGAACGGATTGTTCTCTGCTGTAGGCTCCGGCTGTGATACCAGAATGGATTTTACTTTGGTCTTTCTTGAGTTAGACATTGATGTGTGCTGTATAAAACAGATGTAGTGGAATTATTTCAAGGGCGCAAAGGTACAAAATTGAATAGACTCTAATACGTGAGTCTGCGATTCTAACTATTGCGTTGTGGTTGATTCCATAGAAAATCAGACCGGCAGTATGCCCAATCATAACGAGTCCAGTAATGAATGAAATATCCTGATTCAGTATGATTGAAAATTGAACAGCAAGTGCTAATGATAGATACACAAGCGACATGGCCCCAACAGATGGCAAATCGAAATTGCTCCAAAATAATCCGGGTCGGCTTTTGAAGCTGTTACTGATTAACGCAGCCCATAAACTTCTCCAAAAGAGCAGGCCAGGGATACCCAATATCATCCACAAAGGCCCCACAGGTAGAGCGCTTAGTGTGATCGCACCGAAAACTGCTGTCGTACTCCAGTAGAGAAATAAGGTAAAAAAGCCCCAATTCTCTTCGCCTAGGGCTTTGAACTCCCCGCGTATCCACAAAGCAAATATCTTGGGGCGCCCCAACCTTAGCCCTGCAAGAAGCCCTAGAATAAGTATGAAAAGTTCTTTCGCGCCCATGGGCGCAAAGTTACTGTAAAACGATGTGTTTGTAGCGTGCTTTTCCGTCTACATAAATGGCCATTAGCATGTAGGTGCCGCGCGGCAAACTGCTCACATCCATTTTAACTTCGTCACTCTGTGCATCCACACTTTGGATCACATTCGCAAAACGGCCATCTAGGCTCATAAGTGATGCGCTCAACATACCCTTGGCTTCTATGCTGATATAGTCTGAGGCAGGGTTCGGGTAGATGTTTAATGCACTTTGAAGTTGATCTTCACCAGAATTCATTACCAAACCGGGGTATAGCGTTTTTTGTGCAGTGACCACATAATCTCCTGATGTATTGCCGTTGCTGTTCGTATAATTCACCGCCACATAGATGGTCACTGAATCTTCTATGTCGCCCGTGTTCCATTCCCACGACCAGCTTCTCTCATCGTTGGTGACCGCCGTCGAAGAACTCTTGTGTGTTACGTAATGCGTACTTGTGAGTTTTGTGTTTCCGGAGCTTGGGGCAGAAAGGGTTCCAATGTGATTTCCGCTCGCATCCTCAATACTTGCAGCAAAACCGATCTTGGAACTTCCAGCAGCACTAACTTCCACCCAAACACGAGTGTCTATTGAATCGCGAATGGTGTCGCTGAAAACAGTCGAAGAGCTATTGGGTACCACGTCCACGTTGATATCGATAAATTCATTTCCATTCGCTGTGCCGCCACTGTGGCAGT
This sequence comes from Bacteroidota bacterium, assembly GCA_041164065.1. Lineage (GTDB taxonomy): Bacteria > Bacteroidota > Bacteroidia > Flavobacteriales > Schleiferiaceae > UBA10364. Next base: position 77,155 of record JBEAQE010000023.1, read on the forward strand.
AGCTGCTCATACAGGTCTGGCCATTTGAAGCCGGGGAACC
>JBEAQE010000024.1:0-97507 GCA_041164065.1 Bacteroidota bacterium
GTCAACCGCTCCGCGGCGGCAGGTAAGGGATTCATTACCCACAGCTCTGGTAATCACGGCGCCGCCCTGGCATGGGCCGCAGCACAAATTGGCGAAAAAGCAAACATCATCATGCCGTCCAACGCGCCTGCGACAAAAATCGAGGCCGTGAAGCAGTACGGCGGCCGCATCACATTCTGTGAACCGACGCTAGAAGCGCGCGAAAGCACCGCTGCCGAGGTTCAAGCACAAACGGGTGCCGTGCTTATTCACCCCTACGACAACTACGACATCATCGCTGGACAAGCCACGGCTACGATGGAGCTGCTGGATGAGTGTCCGGACTTAGAGTGGATCTTCGTACCAGTGGGCGGGGGTGGTCTTCTCGCAGGAGCAGCACTGGCCAACCACTATTTCGGTCACGCAAAGGTGGTAGGCTGTGAGCCGATCAACGCGGGTGATGCCCACGAGAGTGTAGTGAGTGGGAATTGGACCCCAGTTCAAAACCCGAATACCATTGCCGACGGGCTGCGCACTTCCTTGGGTCTACGAAACTTCCCATTGATCAAGGAGCTTGTCGCGGAAATCACCCTACTGACTGAAGCGGAAATCGCCGAAGGATGGTCTTTTATCGTGTCTCGTATGAAGCAATATATCGAGCCGTCCGCCGGCGTAGGCGTAGCAGCCGCCTTAAAACACTTCAAAAAACATCAAAAAGATTCATTAAGCACCAAAACAAACGCTGGCATTATTCTCTGTGGAGGAAATATGGACGTACACATCCCGTCGAATTGGAACTTATAGGTAAGACGCGGGAGGGCTTCGATAAAATCACAGCCGTTTCGATAAACTAAAATGCTTCGAATGCGACCATCCGTTACATTCGTTAAACAAACCAATAAACCTAAAGCTATTTGCTCTTAAGTACGAAAAGGCATCGTGAGTTTCACGGTGCTTTTTTGTTTTCCAAAGTCCTTTTCCACTTTCCATTGACCTGGCTTTCTAGAAGACTTCGCGTAGCTTGCAAATCGTTCCTCAAGCATCGTGAGCCCGTGTCCGGTACCTCCCTTTCGAACAGTCTCTCCATAGCCGCTATCCTCAACGACAATCTCTAATACCTTACCCACTTGTTGGGCCACGATTTTAATGTAAGCCCCCTTCTGAGAGGCTTTACCCGCATATTTAAATCCATTCTCCACTAAGGGTTGCAATATTCCCGAAGGCACCAAAGCATTTTTAACCGACGAACTGATTTCAGTCCTAAAATTGACATGATCATAAGAGGCCTGCTGCTGCAATAACACAAAGCCGCCTAAGGCCGCCATCTCCTCCTCTACAGTGGCAAAGGTTCGGTCTAACACGCCCATAAGTGATCGCAGATAATCCCCTAGATCACCGATATAGGTCTGCGCTGCCTCCACACGATCCTGCGCCAAAAAGCCATAGACATTATTAAGCTGGTTGAACAAGAAATGTGGACGAAGCTTATTCTTATAATCCTCAAGGGCCAATTCCGCTTCCCTACGCGCCATAGTCGCCCGGTTGGCATTCAACCTGTTCCGATACACCATCACCACCGACACCACCAAAACCGAACCCAGAAACAACACCACCACGAGCCAATTCCGTCGTAACAACGCCTGCCTGCGCAAAGTCTCCATCACCTGTGTATTGCGCACCACCTCATGCTCCATAAACGCGCTCTGCAAGGTCTGTGTGCGCTCCAAAGCCAACGCAGTACTTTGATACAAGGCATCCCTGTGCTCACTCTCGGTCTCATTCATCAAGGCGTAATCCGTAAACTGCTTTCTCGCCTCTGCCTCTAAATCGAACTGGTTTAATCGCTTAGCAAAGCGAATACACTCCGCCACCTGCTCCTGCGTCAAGAACCTCATATCCAAAGCACGGAAATAAATATTTGCCTTATCCGCTTCCCAAACCTTGGGATCATATAAAAGCTCCAGAGCGCGAGCTATCAAGGTATCGGCCTCTTTCTCTCGCCCACCAATACCCCTTAGAATCTGCGCCCTTACTGCATACGCCTCACTTGGGTTAATCTCGTCATATTCTCGTTTGAAAATAGCCAATACCGTATCGCTAAGTATCAAAGCTTCTTCAAAGCGTTCCAAATCCAGCAAATAGGTCGACAAATTCCCCGCCGCAGTAGCCCAGGCCAGAGGATCCTCCGCACGAATCCGCATGGCCTCCCGGGAAATAGGCACCACCTCATCACGCGCGCCCAACATCCAATACAGGTGCGCCTTAATCAGCAACACTCTTGAAAGCCCTGTACTATTGTTATCATTTCGAAAAAACTGCTCCGACTCAAATAAGGCATCCAAGGCCCCGAGAGTAGCCATTTTAGCCAACTGATCACGAGCACTTAAATACAATCCCCACGCTCGAAGCTCCTCATTTTCACTCGCAATCAACCCTTCCAAGGCCGGGCTATAAACAGCACTATCACCCCGCATCTTGGACACCTCACGAACCTCCACCGGCACGGCCGTAGGACGATTACGCTGACAACCCACCAGGGCAAAAATGACGAATATGACAACGGTTATTTTACGCATCCAAGCCCAGTTCTTGAACCCGCTCCTTCGAGGCATCCACTACGGTGTCGTCCAGCAGAACCACCTGGACTCTACTGCCCCAGAGCACTTCTTTGATTTTATCCCCATTGACAATGGTCCCCTTGTGAATACGCTTAAACCGATCGCTCAGCTCCTGTGAAAAGGCCTTCAGTGTCTTAGCTACCAAGATTTCCTCACCATTATCCAACACAACAATGGTGTAGTTGCGCTGTCCTTTTAGTTGGAAAATACGCCCTTCCTCATACTCGACAAAACGTCCCTTCGAGGGCAAGCGCACCCAATTCTTTTTTTCCAAATCCAGCGGCATCAATTGGCTCACCTTCTGCAGCGCACGCTCAATTTTAACCTTCGTAATAGGCTTCAACAAATAATCTACCGCCGTTTCAAAAGCCTGGAGACTGTACTCCACATGCGCCGTCGCGAACACAATATTGCCGACGTCCGACTGTATACGTTTCGCCACTTCCAGCCCCATCGCCTGGGGCATTTCCATATCGAGAAAAACCAATTCAGGCTTCACCGCCGCACAATGCCCCTCAAACTCCGCAGGCTCCAAAAAACCATGAACTTCCGCTTCCGGCGCCAACTTTTTCAGCTGCGCCACAAGCCCATCAACGGCCGGCCGCTCATCGTCCAAGACTGCTATGTGCCTTAAGCGCTTCATTTTTTATAGCCTTCCATCATTCGGGCTACATACTTCCCGATCACATCAAACTCCAAATTCACCCGATCCCCCACCTTCAATGCGTGGAACACGGTATTCTCGTAAGTGTAAGGAATAATGGCAACAGAAAAACCGCCATCTACCGAATTCACGACCGTCAATGACGTCCCATTCACCGTGATTGACCCCTTCTCCACCGTCACATTTCCAAGCGACGGATCATACTCGAAGCGGTAATGCCACGAGCCATCCTTCTCCTCAATCTCAACGACCGTACCCACCTGGTCCACATGACCCTGTACGATATGACCGTCCAAACGGGCACCCATCTGCATGCAACGCTCAATATTCACCGGACTGCCCTCCACGAGGTCGCCAATATTCGTCTTGTCAATGGTCTCCTGAACCGCCGTCACTCGATAGGTGCGGTCTCCAAAGATTTCCACAACAGTCAAACAAATGCCATTGTGGGCCACACTTTGATCGATTTTCAGCTCGGTGGCCAATTCACTTTCGACAAACAGTTCGAGGTTCCCCCCGTCCCGTTCAACCTTCGCGACTTGGCCAACTTTTTCAATTATTCCGGTAAACATGAGAAGTTCTTTTGTGGTTGGTTAAAATAGTACATTTGAAGTGAAATTGATTCTTATGAAAATCACACAACATACCCCAGATTACAACGGACCTAAGGCCATTGTTTACACCGACGACGCAATTCTCGCCGACTACCTCAGCGATGACCAACAATCACGCCTCGCCATGCTCGCCGCCCACGGCGACGAAAAATGGATCGAACTTCAAAATGGCGAGCACACTACCTTCGTGTACAAACTCACCAAAGACCTCGCTCCTGAGGCCCGCGCAGAAAAGATGCGCCAAGCTGGAAACTCCCTCGGACGTAAAGTCAACGCCATCCATGCCGACCGCGTTGCCATCTTCGGTGACCACAGTCTACACCTCTGCGAAGGCGCCATCCTAGGAAACTACCAATTCCTTCGCTACTTCCGCGATGCACACAAACGCAAGAACTCCCTCGCACAACTCTTTGTCGATGATGCAGCCAACCCTGCCTTCGCCGCCATGCAAAGTGCAACCATGGGGACCCTCTTCGCCCGCGAGCTCGTGAACATTCCCGTCATCGACCTGACCGCCACGGACCTCGCCAACGAAGCCCGCGAGGCAGGAAAGCGCCACGGCTTTAGCGTTGAAGTACTCGAGAAAAAACAAATCGAAAGCCTCAAGATGGGCGGTCTCCTCGCTGTAAACTACGGCTCCCCCGAACCTCCAGTGTTCATTATTATGGAGCACAAACCCAAAGAGGCCACCAATGAGCAGCCCATCGTTCTCGTCGGTAAAGGCGTCGTGTACGACACCGGCGGTTTGAGCCTTAAACCCACAAATTTCATGGACGACATGAAATCTGACATGGGTGGTGCAGCAGCCGTACTCGGCACAATGAGCGCCATTGCCGAAGCCAACCTTCCTGTGCACGTTATCGGCCTTGTACCAGCCACGGACAACCGACCAGGTCAGAATGCGGTAACCCCTGGGGATGTGATCACCATCAGCGACGGCACTACCGTTGAGGTGTTGAATACCGACGCTGAAGGGCGATTGATTTTGTCGGACGCTTTGGTGTACGCAAAACGTTATAACCCAGAATTGGTCATTGACCTTGCAACCCTCACAGGTGCTGCCGCCCGTGCTATCGGACGCTATGCTATCGTGGGTATGGGGAATGCACCTAAAGCTCGCATGGAAGATCTCCAGGCGGCCGGAGTTCGCAGCCATGAGCGCGTCGTAGAATTTCCTTTTTGGGACGAATACAAAGATTTGCTCAAGAGTCCAATCGCGGATCTCAAGAACATCGGTGGCGCCGAAGCCGGAGCCATCACCGCAGGGAAATTTTTGGAGCACTTCACGGATTACCCCTATATTCACCTCGATATTGCCGGTCCAGCGTTTTTAAAATCTCGCGTGGGATATCAAGTAGAAGGAGGAACAGGAATCGGTGTTCGATTGCTCTTTGAATTCCTCAGCAACCAGAAATAATCATGAGCGACACGCAACAAAATACCCCTCAAAACGCGGGCGGCGGAGAACAAAAAAGAAGCGAAGGTTCAAAACCACGCAACAACCGCAACAACCGAAATAGAAACCGCAACCGCAAACCTCGTCCAGAGGGCGGCGAAGGACGTGAGGGAGCCGAAAAACAACCCACAGCACCGCAAGCTGAAAATTCAACACCCGCAGAAAGTGGAGAAAAGCGTGCAGATGGTGATAGAGGCGGTAGAAATCGCAACAATCGTGGTAGAAACCGGAACAAGGATGCCAAACCCGCGAATGACAATAGCACCGCCGAAAGCTCAAACCGCAACCGCAACAACCGCAATCAAGGTCCTCGAAAAGAGGTGAAAGCCGCGCCTGTCGATCAGGATGTGCAGGATCAACTCGAGGCGGAAGCAGCCTTGTATGACATGGATCTCGAAAAAAACGATCCTGTTGAAGATTACGCTTTACCGGTATTGGAAAAACCTGTTGTCGGTATTACCTGTGGTGATTTGAATGGAATTGGTATGGAAGTTATAATCAAAACTCTTGCTGAGGAGATGATCACCGACTTTTGCACACCGGTCCTCTTTGCCTCCAGCCGCTTGGTGTCTTACCACCGGAATGCCATCGGTATGCGCGATTTCAACCTTAACATCTGTGATTCCCTAGACGATATCAGAAAGGACCGCATGAACCTTGTCAATGTTTGGGAAGATGAGGTGGAAATCAACCTCGGCCTCCCTACAGACGTCAGCGGAGCTTATGCCTTGAAAAGTATTGACGCGGCCATTGCTGCCGCAAAAGGGGGTAAGATTGATGCCATCGTAACTGCTCCGATTAACAAACACAACATTTCAGCACAAGTAGAAGGATTCTCAGGACACACAGGCTATTTGGCAGATGCGTTGAATGATAAAGTTTTAATGATTTTGAGCGCTGAGCGCCTCAACGTAGCGACAGTCACAGGCCACATACCTATTTCGAAGGTGGCGAGCAGCTTGAGCCAGGATAAAATCGAAGAAGCGCTTGACCTATTAATCGACTCTCTAAAACGCGACTTTGGGGTCATCAAACCCACCATTGCAGTCCTCGGCTTGAACCCACATGCCGGTGAATGGGGAACGATTGGCACAGAAGAACAAGAAGTGATCGCACCTGCAATCGCAGCAAAAAATGGAAAAGCAGCCATCGTCAAAGGGCCCTTCCCGGCAGACGGATTCTTTGGTCAAGGTTATGAAAGCAAGTTTGACGCCGTCTTAGGAATGTACCACGACCAAGTGCTTGTACCATTCAAAAGCTTGAGCATGGGTAGCGGAACCAATTTCACCGCTGGACTTTCCGTGGTACGCACATCACCTGACCATGGCACGGCTATGCATTTAGCCGGGAAAGGTGTTGCCGACGAACATAGTTTCCGTTCAGCCTTGTTCAGCGCCGTACAAATTTGGCAAAAGAGAACGGGCTACAATGAAATGTTGGCAAACCCGCTCAAAAAACAAAAAGCAAAGGATTAGAACTTTAAAAGTATTTAAGTATCTTTGCACGCTCATTCAGAGATATTTGAGCAGTGAAAACTCGTGATTTTGATATCGCCTTTATAGGGCTTTCCATGGGAGCTCACTCGTTCGAATTTGATTTGAATGATTCGTTCTTTGAACTTTTTGAATACCAAGATTACCGCGAACTCACTGGGGTAGCGACGCTTAAGATGGTAAAATCGGAAACGGTTTTAGATTGCAAGCTAAGCTTCTCTGGCAGTATCCAAGCACCGTGTGACGTGACGAATGAGCCCTTCACTCAGCCTTTGGAAAACAGCTTCGATGTTCAGGTGAAATTTGGCGATGAATACAACGACGAAAATGAGGAATTGCTCATTTTACCCCACGGAGAACATACCTTCAACGTGGCTCAAATGATCTACGAGTTGGTTGTTCTGAGTATTCCCGCTAAGCTTCTCGGCCCTAATGCTGAAAATGGTCTTGATGAATTTGAAGAGCCTGAAGACGAACAAACTGAAAATGATACCGATCCCCGCTGGGATCAATTAAAAAACTTGTTGAATAAATAATTTTTTGAACAATGGCACATCCAAAGCGCAGACAGTCAAGCACGAGAAGAGATAAGCGCAGAACGCACTACAAGGCAGCGGATCAGCAATTGGCTGTATGTCCTACCACTGGCGAAGCTCATTTGTACCACCGTGCTCACTGGCACGAAGGTAAACTCTACTACAAGGGTAAAGTTGTAATGGAAAAAGCCTAATAGGTCCCAGCATAACATATTGATTGTTAAAAAAGTAGCCTCTACAAAGGCTACTTTTTCTTTTTTATACGCTCAATTCACGTTTAAGGAGGTTATTTTAGCCCCCTCACAAGATCATCGTCATGAAAGCAGCCATTACAGCAGTCGGCGGGTACGTACCGGAATACGTATTGACTAACGCAGAATTAGAAACCATCGTTGAAACCAACGACGAATGGATCACAAGCCGCACTGGAATCAAAGAGCGCCGTATCCTTAAACCTGAAGAAGGTGCTGGTGCATCTTACTTAGGTCTCAAGGCTATCGAGGCCATGCAAAAAGAATACGGCGTAGAGGTAAGTGACTGTGACATGGTCATTCTAGCCTCCGTAACCCCTGATATGCCTGTCGCTATTACGTCAGCATACATTGCTCAGGAGATTGGCGCTAAGCATGCCTACGCATACGATTTGCAAGCCGCGTGTTCTTCATTCCTCTATGCTGTGAGCACAGCTGCGGCATTCATCGAAAGCGGCAAATACAAGAAAGTACTTGTTGTTGGGTCTGATATAATGAGCTCAATAGTAGACTACGAAGACCGCACTACTTGTATCCTTTTTGGTGACGGTGCGGGAGTAGTCCTTATGGAACCAAACGAAGAAGGCTTGGGCGTTCAAGATGAAATCTTGCGTACCGATGCCGTCGGTCGCGATTACCTGAAGATGGAAGCAGGAGGTTCTTTCTTGCCGCCATCGCACGAAACCATTGACGCAAAACAACATTACATCCGCCAAGAAGGACAGAGCGTATTCCGCTTTGCTGTTTCAAACATGGCGGACACTTCTGCTGAAATCCTCGAGAAAAACGGACTCACCGGTGACGATGTAGCATACCTTGTTCCACATCAAGCGAACTTGCGTATTATTGATGCCACAGCACGCCGTATGGGCTTGAGCGAGGACAAGGTTCTTATCAACATCCAGAAATACGGAAACACGACCTCAGCAACCATTCCATTGGTTCTTTGGGACTTCCGCAACAATTTCAAAAAGGGAGATAACCTTGTATTCGCCGCATTTGGAGGAGGATTCACATGGGGTGCCATGTGGGTGAAGTGGGCTATCTAAAAATTCGTATTTTCATATTCCTAATACACGTAAGACATGGACTTGAAAGAAATCCAATCGCTTATTCGTTTTGTTGCTAAAAGTGGTGCCAACGAAGTAAGCCTAGAGACGGAAGACTTTAAAATCACCATTAAAACTGGTGGTGAAGCAGAGGCTCAACAGCCTACTTTTATTCACGCAATGGCTCCTCAGGCTAGCATGCCTATGGCCGCAGCTCCAGTAGCACAAGCAGGTGCGCCTGCAGCCTCTGCTCCAGCCACCGCTGAAGACAATAACAACTACATTACCGTGAAATCTCCGATGATCGGTACGTTCTACCGCAGCCCATCTCCTGATCAAGATGCGTTCGTTAAAGTGGGCGATGAAATTGCACCTGGCGATGTCCTATGTATCGTAGAGGCGATGAAACTCTTCAACGAAATAGAGAGTGAAGTAAGCGGTAAGATTGTGAAGGTATTAGTAGACGATCAAACGCCTATCGAATACGACCAACCACTTTTCTTGGTTGATCCGTCGTAAGACTTCACGCAAACCTTTAGGTTATGTTTAAGAAAGTACTCATTGCCAACCGTGGCGAGATTGCTTTACGTGTCATTCGTACATGTAAAGAAATGGGCATAAAAACGGTGGCTGTTTATTCTAAGGCTGATGCTGATTCACTGCACGTTCGTTTCGCTGACGAAGCAGTTTGTATAGGCCCAGCAGCTTCATCGGAAAGCTATCTCAGTATTCCAAACATCATTTCTGCAGCTGAAATCACTAATGCTGATGCTATCCATCCTGGATACGGCTTCTTAAGTGAGAACGCTAAATTTTCCCGCATTTGTGCTGAACATGGTATCAAGTTCATCGGTGCAACCGGTGATCAGATCGATAAAATGGGGGATAAAGCTACGGCAAAGGAAACCATGAAAGCGGCTGGCGTGCCATGTGTACCGGGCTCTGAGGGTATCCTAGAATCGTTGGAAGACGCTCTTGCTACTGCACGAAAAATCGGATATCCCGTAATGATGAAAGCGACCGCCGGTGGTGGTGGTAAAGGGATGCGTGCCATTATGAACGAAAGTGAACTCGAGCCCGCATGGAAGAGTGCACGTCGTGAAGCCGCCGCTGCTTTCGGTAATGACGGCATGTACATGGAAAAACTCATCTTGGAACCTCGTCACATTGAGATCCAGGTGGTTGGAGATAGTTACGGTAAAGCGTGTCACTTAAGTGAGCGTGATTGTTCTGTTCAACGTCGCCACCAAAAATTGGTGGAAGAAACGCCATCTCCATTCATGACAGATGAATTGAGAAAAGCCATGGGTGATGCAGCGGTTAAAGCAGCTGAGTACATCGCCTACGAAGGTGCTGGTACTGTAGAGTTTCTTGTGGACAAAGACCGCAACTTCTACTTCATGGAGATGAATACACGAATTCAAGTGGAGCACCCGATTACCGAGCAAGTAGTAGGCTTCGATTTGATTCGTGAGCAGATTAAGGTAGCCGCAGGTGAACCGATTTCTGGAAAGAACTACTTCCCAGAGATGCACAGTATTGAAGTTCGCATCAATGCAGAGGACGCGTTCAATGACTTCCGTCCTTCACCGGGTGCGATCACGACGTTCCACGCACCAGGCGGCCATGGTGTTCGTTTGGATACGCATTGTTATAGCGGATACGTTATTCCTCCTTACTATGATTCTATGATTGCGAAATTGATCGTAACAGCACGCACCCGTGGGGAGGCGCTGGATAAGCTCGAGCGCGCATTAGATGAATTCGTGATTGAAGGAATCAAAACGACTATTCCTTTCCATCAGCAATTGCTCAAGAATGAAAGTTTCCGTGAAGGGGTCTATACGACCAAATTCATGGAAGACTTCGAGCTCGTTGCGCCAACGGAATAAGGTGTCAATTAAAACAATAAGAAACCCCCTTCTCTTTCGAGTTGGGGGTTTTGTTTTTTAGGCGAGCATGGCATAGACAAATACCGCCAGCGCTAGGTGACGAGAGTCTAGAACAACTTTCGAGGTGCGTGGCAGTACGGTGTGCTGCCCTTAATATCGTAGTAGTCCTGATGGTAGTTCTCCGCCGAATAAAATTCAGCCGCCGGTAAAATCTCGGTTGCCACATCATAGCCTTTGGCCACAAGCAGACCCTTGAGCATTTCTGCAGTTTCACGCTGCGCCTCGTTCTGAAAGAAAATGGCACTGCGGTACTGCGGGCCGATATCCGGACCCTGACCGTCTTTCTGAGTCGGATCGTGCGTTTCAAAAAACACGCGGGCCAATTCCTCAAAGCTCACCTCCTCCGGATCAAAAACCACATGAACGGCTTCGTAATGGCCGGTGCGTTTGGTGCAAACCTCACGGTAAGTCGGGTTTTTTACATGGCCACCAGTGTAACCACAGGTCGTGGCAATTACGCCGGGAACCTTCTGGAGATAATATTCCGTGCCCCAGAAACAGCCTGAGGCCAATACGGCAACTTCTTGGCCTTCCTCCGCTTCGGGAATCGTCGCCATGGCATAAGCATCACTCATTTTTTCGCGCGTTTGTGCCGTACAACTTACGGCCGTTAAGGTTAGAATAGAGAATAAAAGTTGGGCAATTTTCATGGTAAGATTAACACAAAAATGGGGCCAATTGTTTGGCCAAAAGTAGGTTTAAAGGGGTTAATGTGCGCTGGATCACGGGGTTGCGCCTTAAATATCACAGGGTGTTCGCAGCGCGGGTCTTAGATTCGAGTATTGTTTCACTTAAATCCCCACGAACGATGGAAATGAAAAACACAATGATGGGGTTGGCCTTGGCCACTACCGCTTTGCTAGGCGGTCTTAGCTCTTGTCAGCCCGAAGAAGCACAGGGACTCAGCACGGAAGATCAGGATGCCTTGATCTTTATGTACGAAGAGGAGAAATTGGCACGCGATGTCTATACGACGCTCAGTGGGATTTGGTCCGTGAACCAATTAAACATGATTCAAGGCAGTGAGCAAAAGCATATGGATGCGATCGCAGCGTTGATGGTGGACTATGATATTCCTTACACCACCTTGGATGTAGGCGAGTTCGAGAATGCGGATTTGAAGGCGTTGTACGATGATTTAGTGGCGCAGGGAAGCGTGACGGAATTGGCTGCGCTAACTGTTGGGGCAACTATTGAGGACCTCGATATCGTAGACCTTCAGGAATACGTTGAGGCGACCGACGAGGCCGTTTTGATGGCTACCTACGAAAATTTGATTTGTGGCTCTAAAAACCACCTCCGTGCCTTTGTCATGGGGATTGAGAACAAAGGCGGTACCTACACTCCGCAATTCCTGACCCAGGATGCTTACGATGCGATCATCGCCGGAGCACACGAGGAGTGCAACTAAAACTGCTCCGAAAATTTTTCTGTTAAACAAAAACGGGGGCCGTAGGGCCCCCGTTTTATTATGATCCACCCCGCGGGCGGGGCTTCCGTGTTTGTTTAACCGATAAAGCCTTTGGCCATGAGGGCCTCGGCAATTTGAACGGTATTGGTGGCAGCACCTTTGCGAAGGTTATCGGCCACGACCCACATGTTCAAAGCATAATCTGCCGTGAAGTCACGACGTAGACGTCCTACAAAGACATCGTCCTTACCCTCCGCCATAAGCGGCATAGGGTAGGTGTTAAATTCGGGCTGGTCCTGCAAGGTAACGCCGTCGGTCTCTGAAAGTAGTCGACGTACCTCGTCCATAGTAAAGTCGCGCTCAAACTCCACATTCACACTCTCGCTATGCCCGCCTTGAACCGGCACGCGCACGGCAGTGGCTGCCAATTTGATGCCTTCGTCACCGAGAATCTTCACGGTTTCTTGGGTCATTTTCATCTCCTCCTTCGTGTAGTCGTTCTCGAGGAACACGTCACAGTGGGGAATGCAATTGCGGTCGATTTTATATGGGTAGACCATGGCGACATTGTCCCCGGTACGCTCACCCTCTAATTGGTCCACAGCGGCCTTACCCGTACCGGTCACACTCTGATAAGTGCTAACGATCACACGCTTCGCCCCAAAGGCTTTGTGCAAAGGATTGAGCGCCATGACCAATTGAATGGTGCTGCAGTTTGGGTTTGCAATGATCATATCCTCTTTCGTCAATACGTCCGCATTGATTTCAGGCACAACCAATTTTTTCGTCGGGTCCATACGCCAAGCACTACTGTTGTCCACCACGCGAGTACCCACTTCAGCAAACTTCGGAGCCCAATCGAGCGAGGTCTGACCGCCTGCACTGAACAATGCGATATCCGGCTTCGCGGCCACAGCATCCTCTATGCTCACCACAGTCCACTCCTGACCGCCAAAAGGCACGGTCTTGCCCACGCTGCGGGCGGAAGCCACAGGAATAATCTCTGTCACTGGGAAGTTACGCTCAGCAAGCACCTTCAACATGATTTGGCCCACCATCCCGGTTGCGCCGACCACTGCAATTCTCATAGAATTCAATTAACTTTTATAGAACACCGCAAAGCTAAACCACAACCGCCTTATGATACCTCAATTGTTTTCCCTTGTACGAAATCTCACACTTTGCGTAATTTTTAACACTTTTACTGTGTTATTAAACGCACAGTCCCACTCCATCATCGATTCACTTTTCTCCCCCAACCCACTGTGGCAGGGCGATACGACATGGATGGACTTTACGCCCGAAGGCCTTCGCACCAACGCACCTAGCGCTGGAGAACTCACCTGGTACCGACCCTCGCGCGCCGCCATAAACGGCACATGGCAACTCAAAACCACCCTTGAATTCAACCCGTCCTCATCGAACTATGCCGAATTCCACTTCATCAGCGGTCCCGCCGGTGGCTACTTCATCCGATTCTCCGGCCACAGCACGGACCCCTTAAGTCTCTACTTGCGAACCCCAACGGGCGACTCCCTTTTGGCTGAAATCCCTGGCTACCTCGATCAAAGCCAACCCAGTGTGGATCTGCGAATCGAACGGGACAGTGCCTACACTTTTCGGATTCACGACGGCGATTCCCTACTGTTCACCGCCACCGATTCGACCGTTCGCAACAGCCAACGCCTGGCCATTTACTGCCGGTACACGGCTTCGCGTGTGGACAAGTTTTTGTTTTCAACATTGGTGGCGCGCGGGGAGGTCTTTTTTGATTTGCGGGCGCCGGAGCTATTGGGAATTGACGTTTTGAGCCCGATGGAGTTGCGGTTGCGGTGGAGCGAACCGTGTGTACCGGCGCCCGATTTTGAAAACGCGGTGGTCTGTGGGGACGACACTGCCTTTTACCCGAAGTTGGACGGAAGGAATTGGTGGGCAAAATACCGGCAGCCGCTACCCCTCGGTAGGCATGAAGTCTGGCTAGAAGGGGCCGTGGATTCGGCGGGCAATTTGGCCGTTCCTGAGCCTAAGGAAATCATGTTGGATTATGCGCCGTCGCGGACCGTGCATCTCACCGCAATTCATCCCTTCGATGGTCCCGCGCCGTTTTTCCTCGCCCTGCAGAGCCGTAGGGTGCTCGGACCTTGCGTCCTTCGTGTGTTGGAGCGCGACGGGGATTATAGAGACTACCTGCTGGCGGGGTTGGATACGTTGGAGGTGTTTTCTGGCCAGCCTATGGAGGGTGCCACCTGGCTGCCGGGATTGAAGCTTCCGAAGGAGGCCGTGGTCATGGTGCTGCATGAGGGGGTGGTCATGTGCATGCAGCCCTATGGGTGGCACTTTGCTGCGCAACAGGAATTGGGCCATCATCTGCTCTACACGGAAGCGCCCAATTATACTGACGCGCAATGGACCGTTGGGCTAGTTGAACACTGGTCGGCCGCCATTCACACCCCTGTGGCACCGCCGAAAAACCGGCTGAGGGAACTCTACGGAGAGGGTGATGAGGTACTTCTCGCCTTTGAACACCCGCTCTACCCATATTTGGCGCTCGGTAGCGATAGTACGGGCGGAGTCTTGGCGCTCACCGGTGACCTGCGGTGGTCGTCGCAGCGGCCCTTTGTCCTGGAAACGAGCATTGGAAGGAGGTTCGAGGGATTGGACACCACGGTGCAAGTTCACGCCATCGGCTCTGGCGCATTGCGACTAAATGAGGTGCACCACAGTCCCGAGGTCTTGGAGGAATTTATCGAGTTAGCAAATCCTGCTTCGCATTTCGAGCCTCTCAGCGACCTCATCCTCGAACGCACACCATGGCCGCTTGGTGCGGCAGAGGCCAAGGTGGTCCCGAGGGCCTTGCCTCCCTTCTGCTCGGGGTGCACGCATGTGCCGCTGGTGCCGCCGGCCGGTTTGGTGGCTTTGGATCCGCCATTTTCTTTGAGCGCCGACAGTACCCAAATTCGGTTGCTCGACCCCTTAGAAACGGAGTTGGATCGGATGGTTTATGGGGTCGACACTGATTTTCCCAAGCGAAGTTTGGAGCGCATTTCGTGGCAAACGGGTGGGTCAGTGCGGATGAATTGGGCCACTCACGTACCACAGTGGTCGGAACAGACCGAGGCGACACCAAATGCGCGGAATAGCGTGGCGGGGAAGGCTGTTGAAGGGGAATTGGACCTTGAACTCAGCAAAAGCTACCTGAGCTTCGACCCAGGAATGTACGAGCCGATATGCCTTTTGAGGGTCGTTGCGGCCCCGGGCGAACGGTTGAGCGCTTCTCTTATCGATGGTAGTGGCCGGCCAGTTTGCACCCTGTTCGAAGGCGTGCCCTTGAGCGGTGAGGACCAATTCGAAATCAATCCCACCCGCCACCTCTCCACCAACCCCGCCACTGGTCTGTACTTCCTCCACATCCAGCTGGACAAAAGCCCGGGTCGATCGCAAAAAACCATCCCGCTATCCATTTACAATCCGTAAATTTCGGGCATGGATAAAGCTTCAAAAATCGAGGGGTTCGACCCCAATGGATTGGCCACGAGCGACGGTTTGTTCGGGCTGCCATTTACGCTAGAGGAATGTGAAATTGAGGTACTGCCTGTGCCTTGGGAGGTGAGCGTGAGCTACGGGAGTGGAACAGCTGCCGGTCCAGCCGCCATTCTGGAGGCCTCGAAGCAAGTCGATTTATATGACCCGGAATATCCTGAAGGGTGGAAACGCGGCATCGGCATGCACCCTGTAAACCAGGATTGGGCACAGCGTAGTGAGGAATTGCGTGTGAAGGCGGAGGCCTATATTGAGGCGCTCGAAGGTGGTGATGAGGCGGAATTAGCCTCAGCACTTCATGAGATCAATTTGGCCAGCGAGGATCTAAACCAGTGGGTTGAAGACCAATGTGCGGACATTTTGAACCGAGGAAAACGCCTTGTGTTGCTCGGCGGGGACCACAGCACACCACTAGGTGCTTACCGTGCTTTGAAGAAACATCACGGGGAGTTCGGCGTGCTTCACCTCGATGCCCACGCGGACCTGAGACCCGCCTATGAAGGCTTTACCTACAGCCACGCAAGCATCATGTACAATGCCCTGAATGAAGAGCTTTTCGAGAGTATCACTATGGTCGGATTGCGCGATTTCTGCCACCAGGAAGCGGCTCTAATGGACGACGACGGTCGTATTATGGCCTTTACCGACCGTAGCATCAATAAAGTGATGTACGAGGGACATCCGTGGAGCGCCATCGTGGACCAAATCCTTATGACCCTGCCTCAGAAGGTTCACCTCAGCTTCGATATCGACGCGCTAGATCCCTCGCTCTGTCCGAATACTGGAACACCTGTACCCGGCGGCATGAACGTAAACCAGGTGCTTTATTTGATCGATCGAATGATAGAAGCAGGACATGAATTTATCGGCATGGATCTCGTTGAAGTTAGCCCGGGTGAGGATGAGTGGGACGCGAATGTGGGCGCACGAATGCTCTACAACATCGCCTTACGCCTGTCCTAAGGCCGAAGTGTTGAAGTCGACTGAATTGTGCCCAATTTCGAATGAATCAACGTACCTTTGCCACAAATACAACACGCCTAGCATATGAAATTCGGTGTTATCACCTTTCCAGGGTCAAACTGTGACCAAGACATGATCTACGTTCTTCAGACCAAAATGGGTCATGAAGTGGTAAGCCTATGGCACAAAGACACCGACCTACAAGGGGTGGATTGTGTCGTTCTTCCCGGTGGTTTCTCCTATGGTGACTACCTCCGTTCAGGTGCCATTGCGAAGATGAGCCCAATCATGGGTTCGGTAATCGAATTCGCAAACAAAGGCGGTTATGTCATCGGCGTTTGTAACGGATTCCAGATCTTGACCGAAAGTGGTCTCTTACCTGGGGCCTTGATGCACAATACAAGCCACAAGTTCATTTGTAAAAACGTGTACATCAAGCCAGTTTCTAAGGACGCGGCTATTACCGCTGATCTCGACCACAGCAAAGCATACAAGATTCCAATCGCGCACGGTGAAGGAAATTACTACTGCTCGCCAGAGACCCTCGCTGAGCTCAAAGCAAATGACCAGATCTTGTTCCAATACGCTACAGCAGATGGCGAAGTAACTCCCGAAGCTAACCCGAACGGAACCCTTGAAAATATTGCTGGGGTATGTAATGCGGGCAAGAATGTCTTCGGCATGATGCCTCACCCAGAGCGTGCAGCCGATGAGGAACTCAGCAACCAGGACGGTCTAGACCTTCTGCAGAGCCTCGTAGCTCACATGCAAACAGCCTAAATTCCGCGCAAATTTTTCGCGCAAGCACATAAAAAACCCGGCCTGTGGCCGGGTTTTTGTTTTAGGATCCTAAAATTTTCGTCCCATTACTGAAGTATGAGCGGAATGGTGTACACCTGCTCGCTCTGTTGCAACTGGACCATGTAGCTGCCGCGAGCCCACTGACTCACATCGACATCGCTTTGTTCAGCCACAGTCGCGCTCCACACAAGCTGACCGTTCGATCCGAAGATGCGAATTTCGGCCATACCCTTCACCTTCACCGTAAAGACTGCATGGGCAGGGTTCGGGAAGAGCTCAAAGCCGACCTCGGCCAATTCCTCTACACCAATATTATTCACCGCAAAGGCGTCCGACACATTCGAACATTGAATGCTCGAAGTAATCTTCACATAATAATCACCATTTGCCGGAGGCATATAGGTCCCGCTATTCGCCCCGTTGATACTTCCCTGAGCAGCATCCAACCATTGGTAAGAGAACGTTCCTAGTGGTGTTCCTGCAACCAATTCCCCACTACTCGGATCCTGGCTCACCGTCGGTTTACCTGGCGCTGGCTGTACGCTAATCGCACGCTTCGCCGTATTCGCACAACCCGTCACAGGATCCGTGTACGTGTAGTATACCCAATGTGATCCCACACCCGCAAGCTGCGGATCAATCTGTCCATTCGAAATACCATTACCACTGTACTGTCCACCCACTGGCAGACCTCCGCTCAAGGTTTGCAACCCACCAAGCTGACACACATATCCCTGGGATCCCAAGCTCACCGAAGGCAAGGTGTTTACATTGACAACCAAGGTGTCGTAAGCCACCATCGGAGAAGTACAAACATCGGAGCTGATCAATTTTGCCACGACCTGGTCACCGTGATTCAAAACCGCGCTGAAGTTGGCAGAAGTTGACTTTTTCAGCCCGTTCACGAACCATTCCACCATCGGGCTAGTACCACCGTTCAGCACGGTAGAAGTGAAGCTGGCCGTATCTCCCGCACAGAAGGCTGCAGCGCTCGGGGTCACGGTCACAGTCGCCGCTGGTGCTGCCGTGATGTTTACGTAATCATCGAAGAACGCGCTGTCCGTTCCGGCGGAATTGGACACCACTAAAGTCACATCATACGTTCCTGCCACGGCATAGCTCACCGAAGGGTTAGCATCCGTGCTTGTCGCCGGTGTACCCCCCTGGAAGTACCATGTACGTGTTGTCGGTGTAGGGGAAGAAAAGTCCGCAAAGACGATTGGCACAGCCGTACAACTGGTGCTATCACCCGTAAAGCTTGCCACAGGAGCACTCAACGCCTGACCACTAATATTGATGTTATCGAGGTAGAAGTTGTTACCATAAGCATTCACCGTCTCAAATTTCACACGGATTCCCGTCTGACCACTGTAGGCGTTTAGGTCGATTGAAGGACAGCTTACCGAACTGGACCCTATACACCAATCTGAAGAGGTTGTAGGGGTCCATGAGGAACTGATAGGCACGTCGGTAGCCCAGGCGTCCGTACCGCCCTCTCCATACGCCGCCACCAAGGTCCAGCTCGCGCCACAATCGTCGCTCACATAAACCTTGAGGCTGTCCTTATATGTGGACTGATAGGTTCTGTAGGAGTATTCGAAATCCAAGCTAACAAGAGTATCGTTCGCGAAACTTAAGGGCTCACTGATTAAGGCATCCAATTGGCCCGAACCGGTGTAGTTAAAATGGTCCACCTTCATAGCGGTGTTTCCTGGAGTTGTGCCCCCTATAGTGGCCATGGACCATGTTACACCATTATCCGGATTCTCGATGGTCCATAACCCCTGACCGCTTTCAAAGTCTTCCGTAAACGGCAGGGCACGACCACCAACGTTGATGGCCTGGTACAATGTTGTATCTGTACTGCCATAGGTATTGCTCACGGTCAATTTTACTGTGTAGGTACCCGGAGCGGAGAGAAGAACTTTTGGACTGGCTGAGCTATCCGTTGTCCCACCTACGAAAGTGGCGTTGTTTGGGGTGATTTCCCAGTGCCAATCCGTCGGAATACCGCTGCTTGCATCTACCAAGGATACCGTATCTGCTGTGGAACATGGCGCGCTCGGCTCAATAGAGAAATTCGCAACAGGAGCCGTATTGAATGACGCCATGGTTGGACTCTGCCATACTCCGCGGCCAAAGGTGCCTATGCGCAACAAATCGCCGTCCTCGTAAAGTTCAAAGTCGGTCACAATCACGTTAGGCAAATTCTTGTTAAAGCTAATCCACGATGAAAACGCGGCACTTTTGTAGTACACACCAATATCCGTACCGACATAGATGCCGTTGCTGGTGGTGCCCTCAAACAGTACACAAGTCGCCGGTACGTTCGGCAAGCCGGAACTGATGTTGCTCCACGACGCGCCGCCATCGGTACTTTCCAAGGCCTTCATATTACTGCTGTACCCGCCGATAGTGATGGCGATGTGCTCTTCATCCTGTGGATCGATCGCAATACCTAAGATATTGTTACCCGGTGCTAGCGAGCCTGTCGGCGTGACCGTCGTCCAGGTTGAACCGCCGTTCGTACTGCGGTACAGGGCCGTATTGATGGCCACGTAAATATAATTCGTATTAGATGGGGCGATTTCAAACTCGTCAATATTGCCTCCGGACACTGCAGAAGCTGATGTTGCAGCCCAGGTCGCACCGAAATTGGTACTCTTCCAAATCTTATCAAAGCCGGCATAAACAGTACCGCCCGTATTCGGGTCCACTTGGAACGGTGTTACCCAATTCCCATTTCCTGAAGGACTCAACGTGTTGATTGAACTAAAACTCGCGCCGCCATTGGTGCTTTTATAGAAACTACCATAATAAATAGAGGTGTATAGAATATTATCATTCACCGCGTCCACCCCATTGTCCATTCCATCACCACCGGTCACGCGCGTCCAGCTCGTGGCGCCCGTACGCATATGCGATCCGTTATCCTGTGCACCGGCCAACATCACCGCTGTGTCCGAGGTACTCTGGCTGATTTTATAGTATTGAGTGATGTTCATTCCATCGTTCAGATGCGACCATGAGGTCCCGCTATTGGCGGTCTTGTAAACCCCGCCATCTGTACCGATGTACAGTTCCGAGGTTCCAGGACGGAATTTCGCGTGGTGATGATCCGCGTGCACAAAAGGAGCTGGGTTCGCGCCATACCAATGACCCACACAGGTCCAGTTCGTTCCGCTATCTGTTGATTTCCAAATGTTTACTCCACCCACATAGACTTTACTAGCGTCGTTTGGATCCACCGCGATGCTCATATCGTACCACGCTTGTCCACCTGTGCCACTTCCAGAAACGTCCCAGCCCATGATGTTAGGCGAACTGCTTTTCAAGGTCCATGACGTCCCTCCATTGGTACTTTGATAGAGGCCGCCGAATCCGTAGGAATTGTCCCCATAAACAGCATAGAGCGTTGATGGCGATGATTCCGACACTGCCAATTCCACTCTGTATTTATTCATGGTCGGCAAACCCGTGTTCAATTTCGTCCAGCTATCGCCGTAATCCGTACTCTTATAAATCGAAGGGTTATTACCTGTTGTCGTAGCATAGAATGTCCCCCCGGTCGCGTGATGCACCCCGAAGAACACTCCGCTCTGCTCATTAACAAAGCTCTGTCCGTAATTAGTACTGCGGTAAATCCCACCATTGGTCACGGCGATGACAATGCCCGTGCTATCTGGATGCACCACCACGCGCCCAATGCGGTAGTTGTTATTCAAGTTAAAAGTCAAACCGCTGGGCGACCAGGTAAGCCCCCCATCCGTACTCTTCATCAAGCCGAAACTATAGGTGTCTGCGGCATCGCGGTCCCCCGTGGCGAGGTACATCGTATCGGGATGTTGAGGATCTATAGCCAAATCACTCACCCCAATATTCGTTAATTCATCCGTATACGTCGCCCAACTTTGCCCATCGTCATAGCTGACCCAAAGGCCTCCAGCAGGGGCTCCTGCATAAATGGTGTCGTGGTGATTGGGGTGAAAGGCAACGTTATTGATTCGACCAATTCCATCTCCCGACGGCGCGTCATAGGGCCCAATGGGCTCCCATTCTCCATACTCGGTCGCGCTCTTACTGGCCTGAATAGCGTTGTACAACACCCATGGAGCAGGCCGATTCCCTTCCGCATCCACGCGCTGTCCCATAAAATATTCCCAGCGTTTAAATTGCTTAAAGCCATGGCCCTTCTCGTATAGACGGTCACCCCAATAAGTATCAAATTTCTCCACTACCGTATTGAAATTCACACGGTAATCTTGCATCGCCTCTACCCAGGTCATCTCATCGATTTGCTCTTGGGTGAGCGCAGAACCGGCCCTGTCTTGGGCCATGGCGGCAGTAAATGTGGCGATAAAGGCTAGGGGTAAAAATGCACGCATAGTACTTAGGGATTCAGAGAACCCCTAAGATACATCATCTATGCCTTGGGTTGAAGAGGACTTACTCTTCGTTTTTCGCTGTTGTAACGAGCTGAAGCTCTTTTAGTTGCACCTCATCAATAGTCGCTGGCGCATCGATCATCACATCGCGGCCCGCATTATTTTTCGGGAACGCAATGAAATCACGAATAACCTCAGCACCACCCATGATCGCCACTAAACGGTCAAAACCAAAGGCCAAACCACCATGTGGAGGAGCGCCATACTCAAAGGCCGACATCAAGAAGCCGAACTGCTTCTCCGCCTCTTCCTTACTGAACCCTAGCAAATCAAACATACGGCTCTGCAACGCACGATCGTGGATACGAATAGACCCACCACCAATCTCATTTCCATTCAATACAAGATCATAAGCATTGGCACGAACCTTACCTGGCTCCGTGTCAATCAGAGCAATATCCTCTGGCTTCGGCGAGGTGAACGGGTGGTGCATCGCATGGTAACGACCACTTTCGTCGTCCCACTCCAACAATGGGAAATCCAACACCCACAATGGCGCAAACTCATCAGGATTGCGCAAGCCCAATTCCTCAGCGATATGCAAACGAAGCTCCGAAGTAGCCTTACGGGTCAAACGCTCTTCACCCGCCAATACGAGGATTAGATCTCCTGGCTTTGCCTGTGTAGCTTCTGCCCAGGCAGCCAACTGATCCTGATCGTAGAATTTGTCCACCGAGCTCTTGAACGAGCCGTCTTCATTAACTTTACAATACACCATGCCCTTCATGCCGATATCGGGACGCTTCACCCAGTCCGTCAAAGCATCAATCTGCTTACGGGTCCACTCACCCGCCCCTGGCACAGCAATACCCAATACCGTTTCCGCTTGATCAAAGACCATGAAGCCCATGTTCTGTGTCAGACTATTCAGGTTGGCCAATTCCATTCCAAAGCGAATGTCCGGCTTATCATTTCCGTAGCGCTCCATCGCTTCAGCGTACGTCATGCGCGGCACCGAAGCAATATCTACCCCCTTCACTTCCTTCAATAGGTGAAGCAACAACCCTTCAAAAGTGTTGATGATATCTTCCTGCTCCACAAAGGCCATTTCACAATCAATCTGTGTAAACTCAGGCTGACGATCCGCACGCAAATCCTCATCTCGGAAACATCGCGTAATCTGGTAATATTTATCGTAACCGCTAACCATCAACAACTGCTTGAAGGTCTGGGGACTTTGCGGTAAAGCATAGAACTTACCCTCTTGCATGCGCGAAGGCACGACAAAATCACGTGCACCTTCCGGGGTCGATTTAATCAAAAATGGTGTTTCGATATCCATAAAACCCTGCGCATCGAGGTATTTACGCACCTCAATGTTCACGCGGTTTCTCAAAGCAAGATTGCGTTGCAATGGACTGCGACGCAAATCGAGGTAGCGGTACTTCATACGCAATTCTTCACCACCATCACTTTCTTCTTCGATGGTAAATGGAGGCGTCTTAGCCGCATTCAACACCACCAATTTTGCCGACTTAATCTCGATATCTCCCGTGGGCATATTAGCGTTCTTGCTGTGACGCTCAATAACCTCACCTTCTACTTGCACCACCCACTCGCGACCGAGCTTTCTCGCTTCCTGCAACAACGAAGAGTCCCATTCCTCGTTAAAGGCAATCTGAGTAATGCCATATCGGTCACGAAGATCGATAAAGGTCATTCCCCCGAGTTCTCTACCGCGTTGTACCCAACCGGCCAAGGTTACTGTCGTTCCAATATGTTTTGCGCGGAGTTCACCGCAAGTATGTGATCTGTACATAATCGAAGTTTGAGGAACAAAAATAGCCAAAGTTGTGTCCCCTTTTGACTATTTTGCAAGAAGATGATGGACCCAAACGACCACGAACGATTTATGCGCATGGCGCTGCAAGAAGCGGCAGAGGCGGCAGCAGAAGGAGAAGTACCTGTAGGGGCAGTTATTGTCGCTGGAGGGCGCGTTATTGCACGCGCACACAACCTTACTGAAAGACTCATTGATGTGACCGCACATGCCGAAATCCAAGCCATTACGGCAGCCTCAAACTACCTTGGAAGCAAATATCTGAACAAATGCACCTTATATGTGACCCTAGAACCCTGCCCGATGTGCGGTGGTGCTTTGTTTTGGTCACAAATAGGAACCGTGGTCTATGGCGCTAGCGACCTCAAACGGGGCTACGAACTCCATGGCGGGGCTCTTCATCCTAAAACAACAGTCATTCGTGGCGTGCTTGAAGAAGAATGCGGAACAATGATGACTGATTTCTTTGCTAAACGACGTAACTAAATATGACTTTATCCACACTCGACCTGGTCGTTATGGTCGGCCTACTGGCTTTCACAATCATTCTCGGACTCTTCTTCGGGCGCAGTTCTAAAAAAAGTTTGAGCGAATACTTCCTCGGCGGACGTTCACTTCCCTGGTATATTGCGGGGATCAGCATGGTAGCGACGACTTTTGCGGCGGATACACCATTGGCCGTGACGGAATTGGTTGGGCAATACGGAATCAGTGGAAACTGGCTTTGGTGGAATCTTCTCGCGGGCGGTATGCTCACTACGGTATTCTTCGCCCGCCTATGGCGCCGTTCGGGCCTCACCACCGAGGTGGAATTCATCGAGTTTCGCTATTCAGGACGTCCCGCAGCCTTCCTCCGCGGTTTCAAATCCCTCTACCTTGGCGGTTTTATGAACCTCATGATCATGGGCTGGGTCAACCTCGCGATGATCACACTACTCCAGGGGTTCTTTGGCATCACCGCCACCGAAGCACTCTGGTGGACCGCATTGGCCCTCGCTGGCGTCGTTTTATATGTAAGCTTTAGCGGTCTAAAAGGGGTTGTGTATACTGATGTGTTCCAATTCCTCCTTGCCATGGGCGGCTCCATCGCCCTCGCCTATTATGTACTCGACTCCCCCGAAATCGGCGGCATCGCCGGTCTCCACGCAAAACTTCCTCCAGAAAGTTTCCAATTCCTCCCCACCATCTCTAACGAAGCCACCAACAGCAACACCTACCAAATAGGCCTCGCCAGCTTCCTCGCCTTTTTCGGTATGGTCTGGTGGACCTCCTGGTACCCGGGCGCCGAACCCGGCGGTGGTGGCTACAGCGCCCAGCGCATGCTCAGCACCAAAGACGAACGAGGCTCCTTCCTCGCCAGTGCCCTCTTCCAAATCGGACACTACGCCGTTCGCCCATGGCCCTGGATCATCGTCGCATTAGGAGCCCTCGCCCTTTACGGCAGCGGAAACAATATACTACCGACCACCCCCGACTTCATCACTTACGAATGCCTGCGAGGCATCGTAGACTGCGACCCCCTAACCCCCTTGCAACAACTACAATTTGACCAATGGTACGACCAATGGTTCCCCGTTTACGGCCAGCGCCTTCCCGAGGTTCTTAAATACCAGCAAGACCAACGCTTTGGCTACATCTTTATGATGCGCGACTTCCTTCCAAAGGGTGTTTTAGGCATGCTGCTTGCCTCCTTCTTCGCTGCCTACATGAGCACCATGTCGACCCAATTGAATTGGGGGGCATCCTACCTCATCAACGATTTTTACTTGCGCTTCATCACCCCTAACGCCCCGCGCAAAAAGAGCATTCGCGCCTCACGAATCGCGACCATCCTTCTCGCCATAGCGGGTGTTGCCCTCGCCTCTCAGATGAACAGTATCGCGGGCATGTGGCAATTCATCATGGAAGCCGGTGCCGGACTAGGGCTCGTACTCATCCTTCGTTGGTACTGGTGGCGCATCAATGCCTGGACAGAAATAGCTGCTACCATAGCACCTTTCTTTGGCTACGGCATTGCCCATTACACATTGGATTGGGTATTCCCAAACAGCTTCTTTTTCACCGTCGCCTTTACCACCGTTGCCTGGGTCATTACTCTGTTAGTCACCGCACCGGATAGCGATGCTACGTTATCCGAATTCTATCAAACCGTTCGCCCTGGTGGCGCATGGAAACCTGTTGCATGGAAACTTGGCGCCGAGGCCCAAACTGTTCAAGGTCCGAAAAGCTGGCAACTCGTATTGATGTGGCTCGGCGGTATTGCCGCTGTGTACGGCGCACTTTTCACCGTTGGTGCCTTACTCCTACACTAGATGGCCATCATAACCCAGGTTTGGCAAAGCCCCATCGGGTCCCTCACCATAGGGGTTTTTATGGACGCATTATGTCTGTGTGACTGGACTTACAGACGCATGCGCAAGACCGTTGACCAACGCCTTCAGCAATTCCTAAACGCCCCCATGATCGAAGGGAAACACCCCCTTATTGACCAAACCATAACCCAACTTCAAGAATATTTTAACGGGGACAGAATCAAATTTGAACTTCCCTTGCTATTGTGCGGCTCTCCCTTCCAAAAAAGCGTTTGGAACGGCCTACTCAAAGTTCCTTACGGCACTACCTCAACCTATTCCGAACTCACAAATTCCCTTGGCGATCCCAAAGCCATTCGTGCCGTAGCATCAGCCAATGGTGCAAACTCGATCGCCATCATCATCCCCTGCCATCGCATCATCGGCGTACAAGGTGATCTAGTTGGCTATGCCGGCGGACTTCAGGCCAAAAAGCAACTTTTGCTAATTGAGGAAGCCCTCCCTCAACTCGACCTTTTTACATAAAAAACCCCCAGCGCCTTCGGCACTGGGGGTCTCTATATCCCGCGTACGGTATCGATTATTAATCGAGTGTACGTTTTATTTCTACGTGTCCGAAGGCTTCCACAACATCACCGACCTTAATGTCGTTGAAGTTTGCGATGTTCAAACCACATTCATAGCCTTTGCGAACTTCCTTCACATCGTCTTTGAAGCGCTTGAGTGAACCGAGTTTACCGGTGTAGATTACAACACCATCACGGATGACACGGACATCGTTATTGCGCTCGATCTCACCGTCGGTAACCATACACCCAGCGATGGTACCCACTTTGGAGATTTTAAAGGTCTCGCGGATTTCCGCTGTACCTTTAATCTCTTCCTTAATCTCTGCACTCAACATGCCTTCCATAGCATCCTTAACTTCATTAATGGCATCGTAAATGATGCTGTAGGTACGGATTTCCACCTCTTCCTTCTCGGCCAATTTACGTGCCTGTGCTGAAGGGCGAACTTGGAACCCAATAACAATCGCATCGGATGCAGTTGCCAGAAGGATGTCGCTCTCGCTCACCTGACCCACGCCTTTGTGGATCACATTGACTTGAATTTCTTCAGTTGATAGCTTTTGCAAAGAATCGCTCAATGCTTCCACGGAACCATCCACGTCCCCTTTCAAGATGATGTTCAACTCTTGGAAATCTCCCACCTGCAAACGACGGCCGATTTCTTCTAGTGTCATCTTCTTCTGAGAACGTACACTCTGTTCGCGCTGCAATTGTAGACGCTTCGCTGCGATCTGTTTCGCTTCACGCTCATCGTCCATGACTATGAAACGATCCCCAGAAGTAGGAGCACCGTCCAAACCTAGCAAACTTACTGGCATAGCCGGTCCAGCCTGCTTAATACGGTGTCCGCGTTCGTCGAGCATCGCCTTCACCTTACCACTGTAGTGACCCGCAAGTACGAAATCACCAACTTTCAAGGTTCCTGACTGAATCAAGGCAGTACACATGTATCCGCGTCCTTTATCCAACGAGGCTTCAACGACTGTACCGCTTGCATTTTTATTAGGGTTGGCTTTGAGATCCAACATTTCAGCTTCGAGGATAACCTTGTCGAGCAATTCCTCGACATTCAAACCTGTTTTCGCAGAGATATCCATAGATTGGATTTGACCACCCCAATCTTCCACCAAGAGGTTCATGGTGGCCAATTGTTCTTTAATCTTATCCGGATTACTTGCCTCGCGATCCACTTTGTTAATCGCAAATACAATAGGCACACCCGCTGCCTGAGCATGTGAAATCGCTTCTTTTGTTTGTGGCATTACGGCATCATCCGCCGCTACAACAATAATCGCAATATCCGTTACCTGGGCACCACGTGCACGCATGGCCGTAAAGGCTTCGTGACCCGGTGTATCCAAGAACGTAATAGTCTGGCCCGTATGAACTTTCACATTGTATGCACCGATGTGCTGGGTAATACCACCTGCCTCACCGGCAATCACATTCGTCTTACGGATATAATCCAACAACGAGGTCTTACCATGGTCAACGTGACCCATTACGGTAACGATTGGAGGA
The DNA here is from genome assembly GCA_041164065.1 of Bacteroidota bacterium. Classification (GTDB taxonomy): domain Bacteria; phylum Bacteroidota; class Bacteroidia; order Flavobacteriales; family Schleiferiaceae; genus UBA10364. The sequence continues at coordinate 27,955 of JBEAQE010000024.1, forward strand.
CGACCCACCAAATCTTCTTCCTTATCCGCTTCTTCTAGGAACGATTCAGTTACTTCCTCGTCGACAAATTCTACTGAATAGCCAAACTCTTCCGCAACCATTTCCAACATTTCAGAATCGAGACGCTGGTTCATAGTTACCATCACACCAATACCCATGAGTGAACCGATGACCTCGTTCACACCCACGGACATCATGTTTGCAAGCTCAGTAACGGTAACAAATTCTGTTACCTTCAATACTTTGCTTTCCGCTTCAGCCTGGATACCCGCAAGCTCCTCGCGCTCACGACGTTCTGCACGCTTGTCACGACGGATCTTAGCACCTTTATTCTTCTTCCCAGAAGTCAATTTTTCAAGGGTCTCCTTGATTTGCTTTTGGATGTCTTCGTCGCTGAGCTCTTGCTTCTCAACTACCGGTTGGTTGCGACGTCCTTTACCTTTTGCGCCTGGAGCACCTGGGCGAGTAGCACCACCACCACGGGCACCACGAGCACGTGGATCTGTAGTTGCCGGAGTCGCTGTGCCTGGGCCTTGTTTCTTGATGCGGACACGTTTTTTCTTATCCGCCTTTGGCTTTTCAACAGGCAATTCAATCTTTTGTCCAGTAAACTTCAGCCCTTCGATTTTAAGGTACTTCGTCTTAATCTCATTACTCTCCTTCTCAGGCGCCTTAGCCTCTTCCTTTTTAGGGGCTTCGACCACTGGCTTTTCAGAAGCTTTCTCTTCAACGACTGGCGCTTTCTCTGCCGGAGCAGACGGCTCACTAGGCTTAGCTGCTTCTGCCTTTGGAGCTTCTACAGCTTTTTCCTGTTTCGCTGGCTTCTTCTTCGGTTTATGAGCATCGAGATCGATTTTACCCATGATTTTAAGACCGCCCGAAGAAGGTTTCTCTTCTTTCGGTGCCTCAACTTCAGGAGCCTTCTCAGCAACAGGTTCTTGTTTCACTGGCTCGACTTCCTTCACGGGCTCTACTTCAGCAACAGGCGCTGCCTCTACTTCCTTTACTGGAGCTGGGGCAGGCACCTCTTTCGGAGCTTCAACCTCTTCGACAGGCGCTGGAGCCGGTTTTTCTACTGGTGCTTCGATTTCCGCTGGCGCTTCTGCCGCTTCGTCCTTGCCCCCACGCAAAATTTCCTTCTCCTCTTTTACCTGCTGACTAACCTCCTCAGCCATTTTCTTGCGCTGTAAATCTGACGCAAAGGCCGACATCAAGATCTGGTACTGGTCGTCCGTGATCTTGTGGTTACGGTTGTTAGGAATTTCATGGCCCTGTTTGGCCAATTCCTCCACCGCACGGTCTAGTGAGATGTTGAGTTCTTTAGTTGCCTTACTTAATCTGACGCTACTCATAGAGTATGTTCTAGTTTTTTAAATTCTTCACTCCTCCGACTTACTGCTCGTCTTCGAATTCTTGCTTGAGTACATTGAGTACGTGAGCTGCTGTTTCTTCCTCCAAATCGGCACGAGAAATAAGATCCTCTTTGCTCAATCGCAGAACACTCTTCGCAGTATCACACCCAATTTTCTTCAATTCTTCAATAACCCAAGCTTCGATCTCATCAGAGAATTGATCAAGCTCGATATCATCTTCAATCTCAATATCGTCGCGGTAAACATCAATCTCCATCTCCACCAATCGGCTCGCGAGTTTAATGTTGTTACCACCGCGACCGATGGCCAAACTTACTTGATCCGGTGCGAGGAATACTTCAACGCGCTTGGCATCTTCATCAATGTTCAAGCTAGTCACCTTCGCAGGGCTCAAGGCTCTTTGGATATACAATTGTAGGTTGTTCGTGTAGTTAATCACATCGATGTTTTCGTTGCGCAACTCTCGAACAATGCTGTGAATACGAGAACCTTTCATTCCCACACAAGCTCCTACAGGGTCGATGCGGTCGTCGTAAGACTCCACCGCCACTTTCGCTTTTTCACCAGGAATGCGAACCACACCCTTAATCGTGATTAAGCCATCATAAACTTCAGGAATTTCCTGTTCAAACAACTTAGACAAGAAACGCTCGTCTGTACGACTCATGATCACAACTGGTTTTGTTCCGCGGAACACAACCTCCTTAACTACCGCACGAATAGGATCTCCCTTGCGATAGAACTCACGATCACCAATCATTTGATCTTTGGGCAGAATAAGTTCGTTACCCTCGTCATCATAAACGATTACCTCGCGGTGACGCACATGGTGTACTTCACCCGCAATGATTTCACCCTCTAAATCTTTGTAACGTTTGAACAATTCCGCACTATCGTGCTCTTGAATACGGCTCACCAAGTTTTGACGGAATGCTAAAATGAAACGACGACCTAAGTCGATCAATTTCACTTCTTCACTCACCTCTTCACCCACCTCATAATCGGGCTCAATTTTCAATGCTGCACTAAGTTCGATTTCCATGTTCTCGTCCTCAACAGCACCATCTTCGACTACGGTACGGTTACGCCAGATTTCCAAATCACCCTTATCCGGGTTCACAATCACGTCAAAGTTTTCGTCTGTCTCGTACTTTTTGCGCAATTGATTTCGGAAGGCCTCTTCAATAAAAGCCATCAACGACGTTCTGTCGATATTTTTTTCCTCTTTAAAGGCGAGGAAGCTTTCGATAATCGCCTGATTTTCCATGGTATATAAATGAAAGTATCTCTATTTAAAACGTATGGCCACTTTCGCCTCTGTAATTTCGGCAAAATTTATAGTTACTTCTTGGTCCGGGTCTTTCTTCTTCTTTGCGGATACCGTCAAAAAGATCGATTCCTCGTTTACTTTTTGCAGTTGTCCTTCAATCTCTCGGTCATTGTATTTAACCTTCAAAAATCTACCCTCATTCTTTTTGTATTGACGCCAAAGTTTCAAAGGGCGGTTCAAATCAGGGCTACTAATAGTCAGATTAAAATCCTCAACCTCGCGATCAAGAATCGCTTCCATCTTGCGATTAATCATTTTAATCTGCTCAATACTAAGACCTTCTTCGCTATCCACATAGGCGACAATCACATTGTTGGGCTTGATTTCAAGCTCCACCAAAAACGCTCCGTTTTCTTCGGTAGCGATGTGCGCTGCTTCTTCGATTCTGCTCTGTTCCATAAATGACCGCCAATAAAAGAGGGGACCGAAGTCCCCCTTTTGAAGTCCAAAAAGTTTTGGCAAATATAGTGTTTATTTCTTGTTTATGACGTTTTTGAGCATGTGGTATGAAAATCACAGTCAAGCGAAACATTTCTGGGTGGATTATTCAGGGTGAAAATTAAGTATAATGACCTTAATTTAGCATTTTTAGTATATTTGCTCACTAGGTTCCCTCATTCGAACCTCGGTTAAATACCTTTTAACGTAAAACCATGGACAAGAAAAACGTTCGAATTCTCATCGTTGACGATCATCCTATCGTTCGCGATGGTATAAAAACTATGCTCGAGATGGGCACCTTTGATTTCTGTGTCTTTAGTATACTAGAGGCTGGCACCGGAGAGGAAGCTATGCACATGTTGCGCAACAATGCTTTCGATCTTGTCATCATGGATTACCAATTAGTGGAGACCGACGGTTCATCACTTACTAAGAGAGTAATTGAAGAGTACCCTGAGCAACACATTCTCGCCCTATCGAATTACGATGATATCGAGTATGCAACGAAAATGCTCCAAGCTGGTGCGCGCGGTTATGTAATGAAAAACGTAGGGACGGATGAATTGATTAAAGCAATTCATACTGTTTTAGAGGGCAAGTTGTACTACGCCCAACATTTGGCCAACGAATTGATCGAGCGTAAAATCCTAGGACGAGGAAACTTCGAGGCACACCTCGACAATCCAATCATCAACCGATTGAGTAAGCGTGAAATTGAAATCATCCAATTGATCTGTGACCAATTGACCAATGATGAAATCTCTAAAAAGCTTTTCCTCTCCAAGCGTACAATCGACAATCATCGTCAAAACATCTTGAACAAACTCGGCATGAATAATACCGCCGGTCTAGTTCGCTTTGCAGTAGAAAATGGCTTGGTGAAGTAAATCCCAAACCAAACATAAAATCAAAAAGCGCCCATGATGGGCGCTTTTTTTTGTGCTTAATCAACTCCAAAATTGGTCCATGAACCTTGGCCTTGAAATTTCCTAGGCGCCATGTCTGAAGCAAGGTTATGCCTCAGGCTGGCTATTCGACGAGACTAAAAGAAATAGCTAAAAAAATCCCCCACCGCGATGCAGTGGGGGATTTATATATTTAGTGTATTCTAGATTACTCTACAACCACTTTCAAAGTGCGTGCATCACCTTTGCTGTTGGCAACAGTTACAAAGTACATACCGCTGTTCATTCCTTCACGAGAAAGGACAACATCGCCTTGTACTGAAGACATACCAGCAACTACGCGACCAGTGATGTCCATAACACGTACTTCAAATACATCATTCATACCCAAGCTCAAAGTAGCTGTTTCTGTCATCGGGTTAGGACGAACAGAGATCATATCCAAAGCCGCTTCTTCAACGCTTACGAAAGAACAAGTAGCGTAAGTGTGACGCAAAGTATCGGCCGCACCAGTACGTGCGAAGTAACGGTTGTAACCACCTACACCATTATCAACACCACATGCTGAATCTACTGGCTCGTGGTTTGCGGCATCTGAAGGATCACCGTTAGAGAAACGGTACTCTAATGAACCTGGACAGTAAGCTGCCAAAGTAGCAATGTATTGACCAGGAGCAGTGTGAGGAACCATAGCGATAGCATTAGCCGCATCCCATCCTGCGAATGAACCGATCACCCATACCGTATCTGCTGGAGTGTAAGCTGCTTGAGTAAAGTCAACGATAAACGTTACATCAGCAGTCGCTGGAGTTGGAGCACAAGCACCATATACGTCGTTACCGAAACAACGTGCTGGCAAAGTAGTATCTGCACTAACAGTAACCACTTTGTTACCGCCACCTTCCCAGTTGGTGGTTCCACCAACGTGGTAACGAGCTTTGTATTCAAAAGAACCTGAGTCGATTGATGCGAAAGTGATGGAGTATACACCGTCCATATCTGGATCAGTCAAAGTATCAGAACCGCTCCAGCCGTTGATTGGGCCAGCTAGGGTTACTGCATCGATAGTTGAACAAGCTGTCAAAGAGCTTAGGTCTACGTTGATAGTCAACTCGTAGGTAGGAAGAACCACACATGGACCACACATGTTGAAACAGTTGGTCATCACAGCATCGCCAGTGTTAGCGAATTCGCGGTTACCACCACCGTTAGCACATGAAGAAGGAACGCTTTCCCAACCTGAAGCTCCGTTCTTGTATTTGAACTCTTGAGCGCTCGCAGTATCGTAAACGAAAATGTGGGTTTCCCAAGTACCGTCACCATTGAAGTCAGCAAGGTCAGTATCGGTCCAGCTGTTGAATGATCCCGCTACTTTACCACCATCTGCGGCAACAGTTTGCAATGAAAGATCAACGTGCGCAACCATCAAATTGTGGTTCGCAGGAGCATTACCGCTGAAAGTAACTGCTGGCAATGTAGTATCACTTGAGATTACTACCCAACGGTTGTCGTTCGCATTACCCGTAACACTAACTACTTGGCTTTCTGAAGGAACTGACTCAACATCAGACCATGTGTTACCGTTGATGAATTTGTACTCGTAACTACCTGCAGCGATAGAAACGGTCGCTTGGTAGATGCTTGATGTTCCTACCTGAGTAAGACCTGTAGTCGATGGATCCCAGCTTTGGAATGAACCAGCCACGTGAACGCCATTGGCGCTAGCCGCGGTTGAACCCAAGTCAACCTGAAAGGTCACTGAGTGCGATGTTTGAGCGAAAGCAGCAGTTCCTAAGAAAAGTGCAGCCGCAAAAGCGTAAAGTTTTTTCATACGACGCGTATTATTTAGTTAAAGTGTATTGTGTACCTCTCAAATTTAACCTTTAATTGGACGCAATGATTTCATGGATTATTCGGATTTTACCCATATTCAAGCATGGAAACACACTTAAACGCCCATTTTAACATGAAGCTTCGATTATTACTCCTCTCTGCGTTTGCGATATTGTCATTAAAAGGGCAGGAAATACACCGAGTTGACCCGCCGAATTGGTGGTTAGGGCACCCGATGGATACCGTCGAGGTATTGATTAAAGGCAAGGGCCTTGAGGGGCATGGCCTTTCGGTTCCAAAAGAAGCCGGCGAGGTGTTGGAGTGGGGTGCTTATGGTTCGCAGTATTTGTGGGTCCAATTCCGAATCAAACCCTCGTTTAAGGGCCAGTCATTTCCACTGTCAATTGGTGATACAACGGTTGATTTTTCACTTCTAGAACGAAATAAGCACCGCCCGCTAGGGCTAAGCGATAGAGATCTGGTGTACCTCATTACCCCAGACAGGTTCCACAACGGGGATCCTACGAACGATGATGTGCCCGGGATGCGTGAACAGGGTGTGAATCGAGCGGAGCCCTATGCTCGGCATGGTGGTGATTTGAAGGGGGTGCAGATGGGGTTGGACTATGTTCGTGGGCTTGGTGCGACTGCGGTGTGGCTGAACCCCGTGTTGGAGAATGATATGGAACGCGACAGTTACCACGGGTATGCCATTACGGACCATTACGCGGTAGATAAACGGTATGGCGGGAATGAGGCAATGGCGGAATTGGTGGAAGCTATGCATGAAAAGGGGCTGAAACACGTGATGGATATTGTGTATAACCACTGGGGCTCAGCACATTACCTGCATCAGGATTTGCCAGATTCGGCGATGGTGCATTGGAATGAAGATGGGTCGGTGCCGTATTCTAGTTTTCGGTTTGCGGCGATGACCGATCCCTATGCACGGAGTGAAGATGTGCACAGGTTTGAAAAAGGTTGGTTCGCGGGTGCAATGCCGGATTTGAATCAGGAACACCCGTTGGTGAAATCGTATTTAAAGTATTCCACGTTGTGGTATGTGGAGATGTTTGATGTGGATGCCTTGCGATGCGATACCTACGCCTTCTCCCATCCCAATTTCTTGGCCGATTTGAATAGAACGCTGAAGCGGGTGTACCCCGAGTTGTTCATCTTCGGAGAGACATGGGCCTACAGCGAGGCCTCGCAGCTCTATTTTGCGCCAAACGATGCGGTGAGTACGGGGTGGACCGGCAATGATGCAGTGACGGATTTCACTCTTTGGCGGGCCATCCATCAGATGTATGGAGCTGACGAGAGTGAGCAGTTCGGATGGGCCAGTGGTGCGGGAGCATTGTATTACCGATTGGCTGCGGACTATCTGTATGAGCGGCCCGAGGATTTAGTGATCTTCCTGGATAACCACGATGATGGACGGTTCTTGGGACAGCACGGTTTGGATACAGCGAAGTTGAAGAGTGCGTTGCAGTTGTTGTACTCGATGCGTGGAATTCCGGTGTTGTATTACGGAACGGAATTGGGGATGAGCGGACATGAGAACCATGGGGCCATTCGAGAAGATATGCCCGGGTTTAGCGGAGATTTCCCTGATTATACCAAAATAGGCGGTGATTTATTATCTTTGTGTCAAGAATTGGGCGCTTCTAGAGCGGAGCGCGGTTCGACTTCCATAGTACAGCATGTGCCGGAGCAGGGAATGTATGTTCTCGACCTTGAAAGCGAGAATGGCTCGGAGCGGTTGGTGGTAAACGCCACAGATCGGGAGCAACGGTATGAGCGAGACGGCTTGAGCATTGTGTTGAAGGCGTGGGAAGCACGGACGATTAGAATGGAATTGGACACCCATGAAAGCAACCATTGAGAATATTCGGATCGCTGAGAAGGCGCGTAGTTACCACAGTTATGTACTGAAGCAAGCGCGCTATGACGACTATTGGCACTATCATCCGGAGATTGAAATCACCTACATTGTAAAGGGCAAAGGAATCGCGTTTATCGGGAACAAGACCGTCGAATTTGAGCCCGGAATGGCCTTTTTCATGGGGCCGTATCTGCCACACAACTTTGTAAGCACAGACGAAGACTTCGAGGTGGGCGGCATCGAATGTTGGGGCCTCCAATTCACGCAAGAATGGCTGAACTCATTTAAAGAAAGTACAGCCTTGAAGAACCTATTTGCCTCCATGCCCTATGGTATCAACCTAGGGAAATTTGCCCCCGAGGAACACGATGCCTTCAGTAAAATCGTCGGAACAAACAGCTTGCGCAGCGTGAGTGCCTTCTTTGAACTCATGGCTTTAATCAGTGAGCGCCCCGACTATGTGACCATTGCGACAAACAGCGCCTACTCCAATGTGATGAGCCAAAAGATCAGCCAGCGCATGGAGCGTGTTTCGAAATACATTCAGGACCACTACACACGGACCATCACCCTTAGTGAGATTGCCGATGTGGCCAGCATGACCGAGCAGAGTTTCAGCCGTTGGTTCCGACAAACATCGGGCCTCACCTTCGTTGATTACCTAATGCAGTTGCGGACTACAGTGGCTTCGAACCTCCTGATTAACACCAACAAGCCCATGAGCGAGGTTGCGGCTGAAAGCGGGTTCAATTCCAGCTCCTCCTTCAACCGTGCTTTCCTCAAAGTAAAAGGCTGCTCCCCACGCGAATTCCGCAAGCAAAGCGGGCTATAAGCAGGCAACCCATCAAGGCGCAAAAAAGCCCCGCACCGGGTGGTGCAGGGCTCACGAGCTTGTGTTTGACGGTTTGGGGTTATGCTACTTATTCTGGCTGGTAGGTCACCGCATATTTATTAGTAATCAAGAAATTGGCTAGACCAGCAATAATCAATGATGATCCCGCAAGTAGCATCGCATTGATCGGTTCTTCACCGAAAACATTCTTGTAAATCGGCGTGAGCGACGTGGCTGCAACAATCTGAGGAATGACAATAAACATGTTGAAAATACCCATGTATACGCCCATTCTTTTCGGGTCGAGTGTAGAACTCAACATGGCGTAAGGCATGCTCAAGATTGACCCCCAAGAGAATCCAACAAGTACGAAGCTCAAGGCCAACATTGAAGGATTTTCGATGAAGAACATGCTTATGAATCCATATCCCCCTGCAAATAGGGAGAACATATGAACGTATTTGCGGTTGATGCGGCGGCGGGATGTCCACAGGGTTAACAATAGCGCAAAGGCCATAGAGCTCAATCCGTAATACCCCATGTACGAACCGACCTGGTTGGAAGCATCGTTAAAAGCCTTGTCTTGTGCTCTGTATTCGGCAATTTGCTCTGCGGTCGAGGCAGCAAATTCTATGGCTTCAGGCTTTGCGGCATTGAAGACATGGTCTGTCAACGCGGGGTTGGCCATCGACCACATGGTGAAAAAGGCGAACCAAGAAAAGAATTGGACCACACCGAGCTTACGCATCGTCATTGGCATCTCTCCAATGTTCTTAAAGACCTCCTTGATCGTGTTGAAAAGACCGCTGGTGCGCTTTTTCTCCTCCAAAAACTCTTGCATGTCGTCAGGAGGGTACTCATCGGTGGTAAAGACCGTGTAGAGAATGGATGCAATAAATACAAATGCACCAATTCCGAAGGCAACTTGTACGCTCATCGGCACAACACCCGGCTCTGCCTCATTGCTTACACCCAATGAACTAACCAACAACGGCAAGTTTGAAGCCACCCAAGTACTGATCCCTATAATCAAGGTCTGCACGACGAAGCCGTAGCTGCGTTGGCTATCTGGGAGCTTATCGGCTACCAAGGCACGGAACGGCTCCATGCTAATATTCATGGTCGCATCCAAAATCCACAAACCACCCGCTGCCATCCACAAAGCACTGCTGTGGGGCACAAAGAGAAGCGTGATTGAAGCTAAAATAGCCCCAACAAGGAAATACGGACGACGGCGACCAAAGCGAGGATGCCATGTGTTATCGCTCATTTGACCAATGATCGGCTGTACGATAAGTCCAGTCAATGGCGCGGCAATCCACAATAAAGGCAAGCTGTGCTCATCAGCACCAAGGGTTTCGAAAATCCGGCTCATAAAGCCTCCTTGAAGGGCATAGCCAAACTGGATTCCGAGGAAGCCGAAGCTCATGTTCCAGATTTGCCAAAAGGACAATTTAGGTTTCTGCTGCATGGTTAATGTGTTAAGCTGAAAAGACCCGGCCAATTCAGGCCAGGTCTCTCAAGGTACATTATTCTAATTATTGACAGTCGATCTGAACTTCAACGGCCGCATCAACGCGATCAGCACCCGTAGCAAATACCTTCTTCATCACGATGAACTCACAGTAGTCGATGGTCTTGCTTGCCGGGGTGTTAAAGAACTCACGCGCTACGATGCGTTTTACGAAGTTGCCATCGCCCACGTAGTTCATTTTTAGTTTAGGATTCGTCCCGACATTGTATGCGTTCTCAATCTGCACCGAGGTGCCGTCGGTATAATAAACCTTTGCGTAGACGTAACAATCATCCGCGGTAAGGTCTTGCATCGTCGCCTTTTCCTCACGCCAATTCTCGTAACGCAATGTCAGTACATCATCCGCCATCACCTTCGCCGGGAACGAGTAGAACGGATTACGCTCTGTGGCTGGCGGGTCGATAGAAATCGTTTGATCCGGCGTTTTTACATCCGGGTCACCATAACCACCACCATCTTTGGCCTTCACCAAAAAGTGGATATCTTCAGCATAAACCGTTGCCGCATCCACTTCGTACCACAACGTTGGAACCATCTTGTAAGAGAAGGTACCGTTGGCGTTTTTAGTGAACTTCAATGCCTCGTTGGAGTTTTTCCAAGGCGCAGATCCCGTTCCATTTACCAACGGATGGCCATCTGGGTGTTCCGCCGGCTTCCAAGTCCATAGATAGACATCTTCACCCGCATCGATGGCTTGCTTCAACAAGTCCTGACTTTGGTCGTTCAAATCCAACCCAGCCGGGTCGAAAATGATTTCTAGTGAATCCGAAGGATTAATGTTTTCATCCGGCACGGTTGAAATTTGTGCGTTGGCACCGATTGTTAGTGCCATTGACATGAGTAATGCTATTTTCTTCATGGCCATATATTATTTACGGGTGAAGGTCAAATTGTACTGTACACTTGGCTTCTCACAACGCTCACGGCTGTATACAATACCGAGGTTCACGTCAATGGTGCGTGGCATGTTACCCAAGGCGAGAACCGTGGTTACAGTGTCTTGAGTAAGCTGCAATTCCGATGGGAATTCAGGGGTGTTGTAACGCCATGTACCGCCTGCTCCAAAGAGGTCGAACCCTGGGCCTTGCTCATTGACGCTATAAGTACTGTCAGCGTTGAATTGGACTACCCATTTGTTCGCGCTCTCCTGGTAAAAGTCGCTAATGTCGCGTGTTTCAGGCACAGGAAGGGTCAAATCTGTTTGATCTACACCGGTCAATTCCCATGTACCAATCAGACCTGCTCCAGCTTCGTACGCTGGACCAATAGGCCCAACCTCCGGTTTACACGAGCCCAACGCAAGTAGGGCTGCTGCTGTTAATATTGCTATCTTTTTCATAATTCGCTATCTCTTTTAAGGGCTTATTCGCAGCCGCCTTCTTCGTTATAGATGAATCCTTCTGCCGTTCCTTCAAAGTTCGGGAATTGCAGCACCATTCCTGGACAATCCCAATCCACACCGCGGATTTTTTGGATCTCGCCCAGCACTCCTTGGCGCTTGAGCTGGAACAAACGGTCGCCCTCAAAAGCCATTTCTAAACGACGCTCGCGCATCACATCGGAAAGTGTCAATGTATTCAAATCAGCCAATCCTGCACGATCGCGCAATTCATTGATGTAAGCTAATCCGGTACCATCAGCATCGCCATTCAAACGCTCATTACACTCTGCGTAAATCAAATACATCTCTGTTAGGTGCAGTAGTGGAACATCGATAAAGCTGCTGTTGAATTTGCTCACAACGTACAACTCGTCGGCAGTACCCGCATTGCGAATCTCGTACCACAACTTGCCACGCAAATCAGACGTATCCGCAGTCGCGGCAACATAGAGATCTTGACTCGCTTTCAATGCCGGGTTGGCATTCGGGTCGTCAGAACGGTAGTTGTAGGTGAATCCTGTTCCGCGTTCATCCACTAACTGGCCGTTTGGTGTGGTTTCGTTTGTACTCACCAAGGTGAAGATGAACTCCGCTGGAAGGCTGGCGTTTTCATGGTCTGCGTAGCGCTTTTCAAGGTCCATCAAAAGGCTGTAATTGCCGGAATTGATCACCTCAGCAGCCTTGGCTTTCGCATTGGTAAAATCGCCCATTTCGAGGTAAACTTTAGCCAACATCGCCTTCGCTGCCATCTTATCAGCGAAGATGCCGTTGTCCACAGGAAGATCTGCCTCTGCGTCCATCAAATCGCTAAGAATGGCGTCGTAAATCTCCTTGACTGTAGCACGCATTTGCGGCGTTTGATCAGCGCTAATTTTTAGCGGCACACCCAAATGGCTATTGTCCGAAGTGTAGCCGTACGGCATCGCCCAAATGCGCACCACGTGGAAGTGGCTAATCGCGCGAATGAACTTCGCTTCTGCATTGATACGTTGGATCACCTCCGGTGTGGCACCTTCCAACCCTGCAACCTCCTCCAACAAGGTGTTGGCGCGGTAGATCGCAATGTAAGCGTCACGGTATTCTCCTCCGAATGATCCGTTGAAGAACGAAGAGGTCCAACGGTAGATCTGTGCGTATTCACCGTTCAGTCCGAGTGGATCGGCTACGTTGTCCGCCATCACCTCTGGGATGTTTTGGAAACGACCGTTAAAGGCATTTGCAGCCACATCATAAACGCTCACCAACAATTCTTGTGCATCGTCAATGTTGAGGATGGCGGAATCTGCCGGGATTTGGCTGGTGCTATCTGCCTTGAAATCTAGAATTTTTTCGCAGGAGCTGGTCCCAATTGCGAGCGCTGCTAGCGCGATAATCGAAGCAATCTTTTTCATCGTCTGGACCTATTAAAAGTTAATATTCACACCCACGTTCAACGTCTTCTCTTGAGGCGGCGTCAAATAGGTGATGTTTGGTGACATGTTACGGTCAGTCGCGTTTTCGAAGTCACGAGCAATTTCAGGATCAAGACCAATGAAGTTAGTCAAAGTAATCATATTAGTTGCCGTAAGGTTCACGCTCATACCCTGAACGTATTTAAGGTTTTCCTTCGGTACACGGTACGAAAGTTTCACGTTGCGAAGACGCGCATAGGTACCGTCGTGCAACCAAAGGTTGGTGTTGATCCATTCGGTGTTTGCACCGTAGGTACGATAATCACGTGATAGAATAGGGTAGGTTGCCACATCGCCCGGCTGCTGCCAACGGTCAAATATGTCCGTACGGAAGTTCCAGTCTGTCACAACACCCATCTGACGCTTCGAAGAGCTGTCGTAGATATCACCACCTATGGTGAACACCCATAAGAAGCTAAACTCGTAGTTTTTATAGTTGAAAGTGTTGGTCAAACCACCCACCGCATCAGGCATTACGTTACCTACAGCCACACGGTCTTGCAAGTCCCAGGTGTAGGTTTCGTTTCCGTCAATATCAAGGTAAACCGGCAAACCGTTGGCCGGGTCTACATGGCTGAAGCGAACGAGGTAGTTCGTGCCGATCGGCATTCCCACCACTACACGCGTGTCATTCGTACCACCACTTACCGCATCCGGTGAGTACTGGCCGATCGAAGTGATCTCGTTGTAGTTACGAGCGATGTTGAAATCAGTGGTCCATGTGAAGTTATCCGTCACGATGTTGCGCGACTTGATCGCAAATTCCACACCGGTGTTGTACACGCTACCTACGTTATCCCACCAAGAGCCGAAACCAGTCGATCCTTGCAAAGTCACGTTGAGCAACATGTCGTTCGTCTGCTTGTAGTAATAAGCCAATTCCCCGGTAATACGATCGTTCAAGATCCCATACTCCAGACCCACGTCATAAGTCGTCGAAGTCTCCCAACGCAAATTCGCGTTCTCGCGAATCACCGGGTATCTGTAAGTCTGACCCGCGTACCCGTTGTTGGCCACGTTAAAGTATCCGTACCACTGGTATGATGGGATGGCCGAGTTTCCGTTCTTACCTACGGACGTCTTCAACTTGAGATAGTTGAAAGGTGAATTGGCCATGAATGATTCTTCTGAAACGATCCAACCAATAGAAGCGGCCGGGAAGTTACCATACTTATTATTAGGACCGAACTTAGAAGAACCGTCACGACGAATCAATGCCTCGGCGTAGTATTTCCCTTTAAAGTTGTAGTTCAAACGAGTAAATGCCGAAGCAAAAGCATATTCTTCGAGGTAACTGCGTGGGTCATTCACCCAAACACCCGTCTCACGGATTTGACCTGTTGCCTCACTATCGTAATAGCCATCCTCGCGCAAAATGCGGTTGTACTGGTATTCCGAACCGATCAACCAGTTGAAATGGTGGTCTGGGCCAAAGTCCTTCATGTAGTTTGCCGTAGCATTACCCGAGGTGTTCCAAACGCTGTACGGATACATGTTGGCACGACCGAGCAAGTTTCCTTCATCGTCTTTGTAGGTGGGATCATATCCAGGTTTTTCCCAAATGTGGTCCTCAAAATGCATGTAGTCGAAGGCGCCTTGAGCACGGATAGTCCATGCGTCGCTTGGCTTGTAATCGAAGGTCACATTATTAATCGTACGGTCTTCAATAGCAGTCCAGTCCTTCAAATTGCGCTGTGCAACAGGATTCAAGCTCACACCGCCCTTTAACCAGTAATCACCAGCCTGGGCGATAAGGTTTCCGTTATCGTCGTACTCGTCTTCCGCGTAGTACACAGGATAAATAGGCAATGCGCGAGACATGGCCTCACCAAACCCACCTGACCACGCTGCATCAATACGGTTATTCACACCACGAGAAAGCGAGGTGCTAACCCCCATTTTCAAGTTGCTTGCCAGGTTATAGTCAACGTTGAAACGTCCTGAAAGACGCTCATATGAGTTGCCTTGCAAATAACTGTTGTTGTCATTGTAAGACAAACCGGCATAGAAGTTCCCTCCTTTAAAACCTCGAGAGGCAGAGAAGTCATATCCGTGCTTAATACCCGTACGAATGGTTTCTTGTACCCAGTCTGTTCCTTCAAAGGCCTGAGCTTCCGCCCAGCTCACGCGGTTACCGGGCAATTCCGGTACACCTACGTTTCCATCATTAACCCAAGCCTCTTCGTAAAGCTGTAAGTATTCTTCTTTAGTGGCCATATTCGGCAACGCTGTAGGTCCACTGATCCCCACGCGTGAAGAGAAGTTATATGATAGCTTTTTGCTCTTACCGCGTTTTGTCGTGATTAGCACAACCCCGTTCGATCCACGAGATCCGTAAATCCCAGTTGCAGCAGCATCTTTCAAGATTTCCACTGACTCGATGTCATTCGGGTTGATGGTAGCAAGCGGGTTGGTGTTGAAACCACCGCGGTTACCATTGAGGAAGTAATCCTGAGTAATTGGAATACCATCGACAACGTAGAGTGGATCACCACCAGCAGAGATCGAAGCAACCCCACGAACGCGAACCATAGATCCTGAGCCGGCAATACCAGACCCGGTGATTACTTGTACACCGGCAGCCTTACCTTGAATGGCATTCTCGAACGAAGGCGTTGGAATATCGGTCAATTCCTTGGTCTTCAAACTAACCACAGAACCTGTAAGGTCACGCTTACGCGCCACACCGTAACCAACAACAACAACCTCGTCGAGCTGGGTGTTCGATGGCTTCATGGTCACATTTAAGATTTTGCTTTTGTCAAGAACGACCGTTTTCACTTGCTCCTCGTAACCAATAAACGAGAAAGTAATGTTGTGTGTTCCTTTACCCAATTCCAAGGTGTACTGACCATTAAAGTCAGTCTGTGTACCTCTTCCATCCTTTAGGACGACTGCCACCGACGGCAGGGGCTCGTTGTATTCATCCAGAACTGTACCACTGACACTTTGCGCCCACATTGTGGTGGAGGCGGCAAAAGCAAGTAAAGTCCCTAGAAAACGCGACGTGTTTTTCATGTGTTTTCGCTTATTAAGACTAATAAGGTCAAAGTTACACTTCAACAGCGTCGCTAAAAAGATTCAGAATCGGGATAATTAGCACATTAGTCCCACTATTTATCCAAAAACAGGCTAATCACTAAAAGAAGGGATAATTACCTTTTAATGCGGTACAAGCGAGCCGGTTTGTGCAAAACGCCCTCTTGCTTCTCGTCCGTGGCCTCAACCATATTCTCTCGAACCACCTTTTTTCGGAAGTTTCGCTTGTCCAATTCCTCTTGCGTAATGGCCTCGTGCAACTGCTGCAACTGATTCAAGGTAAACCTCGGCGGCAACAACTCGTACCCGCTCTTATTCAACTCAAAATGACGCTGCAACTTCCATAGCGCAACCTCAACAATCTCATTGTGATCAAAAGCTAATTCTGGAATATCGCCTATTTCACGCCAAAAGACCCGATCCGCAAAACCCGAAGCATTGGGGTCAAATGCCGGCATTTTAATTAGAGCATAATACGCAACCGTAATCACCCTTTCATCCGGATTTGCACGATACAATTCCAACCAACGTCTATCCTTTGCGCCTTTAATCCGCTCCGGATCCCCAAAAGTGTGAAACTGCTTCAACGGCACGTCTGACAGACCCGTAAGCTCGTTCAAAACGCGCAAAGCCGCCTCATCAAGACCCTCGCCGCGTGCAATAAGGTCCCCGGGTATACGTTGTTGTTTGATACCCTGACCAATGTCTTTCTCTTCTATCAATAGCACGTTAAGCGCCTGACCATCAAAGCCAAAGATCACACAGTCAACACTTATATTTGGATTTAATTCTCTGGTCATTCTCTGTTTGTTTACCGCTATTCGGGTAATATTTAAGGCGTTTCAATTTAAAGACAATAAATTTAATAAGTGTAACTATTACACTTAGTTCTTATCTTTGTGCCTATGAGTAATAAAATCCGCAATATCGCAGTGCTTACCTCAGGAGGCGATGCTCCAGGTATGAATGCCGCAGTTCGCGCCGTTACCCGTACCGCGTTATACCACGGTAAAAAGGTCTTTGGCGTGTATCGTGGTTACGAGGGCATGATCGAAAACGACCTCGTTGAACTCGATACCAAAAGCGTAAAAAACATCCTTGCCTTAGGGGGAACTTTTTTGAAAAGTGCCCGTAGCACAGAATTCCGAACCGAGGAAGGCCGTGCCATTGCCGCGGCTAACCTAAAAGCACGTGATATCGATGCTTTGGTGGTTATCGGGGGTGACGGTTCTTTCACAGGCGCATTGAAATTAGCCGATGAACACGGTATTAAAGTGATCGGCGTACCTGGAACCATTGACAATGATCTTTACGGGACAGACTTTACCATTGGGTACGATACCGCTATGAATACGGTTATCGAGAGCGTCGATAAAATTAGAGATACTGCATCATCACACAACCGTCTATTCCTCGTCGAAGTAATGGGTCGTGATACCGGTTATATCGCTGCTTCAACAGGACTGGCCACTGGTGCTTTGAGCATCATTTTGCCCGAGCAAGTAGCGACCTTTGAAGGACTCTTTGCTGATTTGCGCGATGCCCAGGCCAACAAGAAGACATCGAATATTATCATGGTCGCTGAGGGCAACCATCTAGGCAACGTCTTTGAGATCGCCGAGAAGATCAAAAATACTTTCCCCTCTATCGACACCAAAGTAACCACCCTGGGTCACACGCAACGTGGCGGATCGCCGTCTGTGAACGACCGCAACCTGGCATCTGTTCTTGGCTTTTATGCAGTAAAAGGATTGATGGAAGGACAAGAAAAGGTTATGACAGGGATGATAAATCAAAAAGTAGTCTATACACCGCTCTCAGAAGCAATTACGAAAACCACCGAACTCGATTACGAAATACTAACCATTGCGAAGATCCTCGCATCTTCCTAACACATCAAATTATGAGCACTAAAATTGCTATTAATGGTTTCGGTCGCATTGGCCGTTTGACTTTCCGCAACCTTATCGAAAGCGATAAAGTTGAAGTTGTTGCGATCAACGATTTGACTGCCGTTGATATGTTGGCTCACCTGTTGAAATACGACAGTGCACACGGTCGTTTCAATGGTACCGTTGAGCACACAGAAAACAGCTTGATCGTAAACGGTAAGGAGATTACTATTTATGCACAACGCGATCCAGAAATGCTTCCTTGGGGCGAGATCGGCGTTGACATCGTAGTAGAATCAACTGGTTTCTTTACAGACGCCGCAGGTATGGGCAAGCACCTAACTGCTGGTGCCAAAAAAGTCGTTCTTTCTGCACCTGCAAAAGGTGATATCAAAACAGTCGTATTGGGTGTAAATGATGGTGATATTACTGCTGAGGACACCATGTTGAGCAATGCTTCATGTACGACCAACTGTTTGTCTCCGATGGCAAAAGTATTGGACGAGAACTTCGGTATCGTTCGCGGTTACATGACAACCATCCACGCCTACACTTCTGATCAGCGCATCCAAGATGCTCCTCACTCTGACAAGCGTCGTGCTCGTGCAGCAGCAGTAAGCATGATCCCTACTACAACTGGTGCAGCTAAGGCGGTTGCTCTGGTGCTACCACAGTTGAAAGGAAAATTGGACGGGTACGCGATGCGTGTTCCAACCATCACTGGTTCTGCTACTGATTTGACGGTGGAATTGGCTAAGCCAGCAACTGCAGAAGAAATCAATGCAGCAATGAAGGCAGCAGCTGAAGGTCCATTGAAAGGAATCCTTGAGTACACCGAAGATCCTATCGTGAGCGCTGATATCGTAGGTAACAAGCACAGCAGCATTTTCGATGCGGGTATGACCTCAACCATGGGCAACATGGTGAAAGTATTGAGCTGGTACGATAACGAAGCAGGATATTCTGCTCGTTTGGCAAACCTCGTTGAGCGTATTGCCTAATCATTAACTTGTTGCGGGCTGCTCCTGAGGTTCAGTGAGCGGCCCGCTTTTTTCTTTCGCTTATGATTCTTATTGCTGAAAGTGGCTCAACCAAATGTGATTGGGTAGTCCTAAAAAAGGACGGCTCTGAGCATTCACGTTTCTCTACTATGGGCTTTAACCCGTATTTTCATTCAGCTCCTTTTATTCATGAGGAGTTGGGTGGAAACGCGACCATCAAGAATATTGGTGCTCAGGTGGACTTCGTGTATTTCTATGGTGCAGGAGCATCGAGCGAGAGCCTCAAGGACATTATTAAGGACGGATTATCTCGCATAATGCCGCAGGCGAATATTCGTGTTGACCACGACCTTGTGGCTAGTGCGTATTCTACCTTCACCGGGGTTCCTGCCATTACTTGTATCCTAGGAACGGGCTCAAACAGCTGTTTTTTCGACGGCCATACGGTAAGTGAAGTTGTTCCAGCATTGGCCTATATCCTTGGTGACGAAGGTTCCGCAAGTTTCATCGGAAAGCGCTTGGTAGCAGATTTCTTGTACAAACGCTTGCCAAAAGATTTGGCCGATGATTTCTACGAGACCTACGGCGTCGATAAGGATGAGATCATCACCTCTGTATACAACAAACCAAATGCGAACGTTTATTTAGCGTCGTACAGTCGCTTTGCAGGAAAACACATGACTCACCCCTATGTGAAGATGATTGTGCGTGAAGGATTTGCAAAGTTCGCGGATATCCATATAGGTTGCTTTCCGCAGTGTAAGGACGTACCCGTTCATTTTGTGGGAAGCGTTGGTGCCATTTTCCATGAAGTTTTGGAGGATGTTTTGGCAGAGCGCGGGTTCCAGATGGGCCAAATCATGCGCAAGCCAGTTGATGGTCTAATCAAATACCACATTGAATTTCTAAAGGTGCTTGAAGCCTATAACTAAACTTTTATGATCAAAGGATTTCTATTTGATTTGGACGGCGTTATCGTTGATACCGCCGTTTTTCATTTCCAAGCATGGCGCCAATTGGCCCAGAAGCTCGGCGGTGATTTCACCGAAGAACAAAACGAACAACTCAAAGGCGTGAGCCGTGTGGATTCACTCAAGAAGATTCTGGAGTGGACGGGAGCGACGGTGAGCGATACTGAGTTTGAAGAGTTGATGGTGTTGAAAAATGAATGGTACCTGGAATTGGTGCAAACACTTGATCAAGAACATGGACTATATGGTGCTGTGGACTTTTTAAAGGCTGCAAATGCCCGTGGAATCAAGATTGCATTGGGCAGCGCCTCGAAGAACGCGGTCTTGATATTGGAAAAAATGAACATCCTACCCCTTTTTGATGCGATAATTGATGGGAATAATGTGGTAAATGGAAAACCACACCCTGAAGTATTTTTGAGAGGTGCAGAAGCGCTGGGCCTAGAACCTCATGAATGCGTGGTTTTCGAAGATTCGATTGCCGGTGTTGAGGCTGCGGCTGCAGGAGGCATGAAATGTGTAGGAATAGGAACGCCTGATGTTTTACAAAAGGCACAAATACACTTGGAGGCCCTCGGCAACGCGGATATGGACCAGATTCTGTCTTTGTAAAAGTATACAAGACACAACACGTCAACATGTTCAATAAGTACACCGAAGTTGATCCTTGGAAGATCATCGAGCGCGGATGGAGCGCTGAAAACCATCCGAAAAGCGAAAGTCTATTCTCCATCGGCAATGGCCGTATGGGGCAGCGAGCAAATTTTGAAGAAGCCTACAGCGGGAAATCCCTGCAAGGATCGTACATCGCGGGGGTTTACTACCCGGATAAAACCCGTGTGGGTTGGTGGAAAAACGGGTACCCTGAGTATTTTGCTAAGGTGCTCAATTCCTGTAATTGGATCGGGATCAACGTTGATATAGACGGCGAGTCACTCGACCTTGCAAAAGCGACCAGCGTGGATGACTTCTACCGCGAGCTTGATATGCAGGGCGGATTGCTCGTTCGCTCGTTTGTGGCTACGCTGCCTTCGGGGAAGCAGGTTGGAGTGCGCGCGGAGCGTTTCGTAAGCATTGTAGCGGACGAAATTGGTGCGATCAACTATAGCGTGAAAGCGCTGAACTTCGACGGTACCATCACGCTTACTCCCTACCTCGATTTTGATGTCGAGAATGAGGACAGCAACTACGACGAAAAGTTCTGGTTGACCAGCGGCGAAGGTGTCAAAGAAGGAACCTTGTACGTGAGCGCGACCACGAAGAAAACGGGTTTCGTGGCTTCCGTAGCGATGCGCAACAGCCTCAAGATGAATGGCGCTGAGGTTGCTTGGGAAGCAACGGCAGCGGTTGAGCCGATGTTGGTGAGTGAAAGTATGGCGGTTGCAGTGAGCGCAGGGACGGAATTGGTCCTTGAAAAATATGCTGCTGTACTTTCTAGCATGAACCACGCTGTTGAGGCTCTAGACCAAAATGCAGTAACGGCAGCCTTGGAAGCTCAAGCAAAAGGCTACGAAGCGTTGAAAAACGAGCACGTTGCTGCATGGCACGCGAAGTGGGAAACCTCCGATATTATTATAGAAGGTGATGAAGAGGCCCAGCAAGGCATTCGCTTCAACATCTTCCACATGAACCAGACCTTCACAGGTGTGGACGACCGCCTAAACATAGGTCCCAAAGGATTTACCGGCGAGAAATACGGCGGCTCGACCTACTGGGATACGGAAGCATACTGTTTGCCATTCTACCTAGCAACCGCCGAGCCAAGTGTAGCAAAAAACCTGTTGCTTTACCGCTACAAGCAACTAGACAAAGCCATTGAAAATGCAGCGAAGCTTGGGTTCACCAATGGTGCTGCCCTCTACCCAATGGTTACCATGAACGGTGAGGAATGCCACAACGAGTGGGAAATCACTTTTGAGGAAATTCACCGCAATGCGGCCATTGCCTATGGTGTATTTAACTACATCCGCCACACCGAGGACTGGAACTACATCGCTGAGGCGGGAATGGAAGTGCTTCTTGGTATTAGCCGCTTCTGGGCTCAACGAGTGAATTGGTCCGGAGAAAAGCAAGGCTATGTCATGCTCGGTGTCACTGGCCCAAACGAGTACGAGAACAACGTCAACAACAACTGGTACACGAACCGTATGGCCTCGTGGACCATGGAATATACGCTTGAAGCTTACGAATGGCTCGTGGCAAATGCCCCTGCCGAACTTGAGCGCATAGCCGCTAAAACTAACCTCGACGCAGAGGGAGAGTTTACCAAATGGCGCGATATCATCGAGAAAATGTACTACCCGTACAATGAGGAGCTCGGTGTATTCATGCAGCAGGACGGCTTCATGGACAAAGAGCAGCTTAACGCCAGCGATCTTGATCTTAACGAGCGTCCGATCAACCAAAACTGGAGCTGGGACCGCATCTTACGCAGCATCTTCATCAAACAAGCGGATGTCCTACAAGGATTCTACTTCTTGAACCACTTGTACGACACAGCCACTGTGAAGCGCAACTTCGACTTCTACGAGCCTAAGACCGTACACGAAAGCTCTTTGAGCCCTTGTGTGCATGCAATCCTCGCTGCACAGATCGACTACCCAGAGAAGGCTTACGAAATGTACCTTCGCACCTCTCGATTGGACATCGACGATTACAACCGTGAGGTTCATGAAGGGCTACACATCACTTCGATGGCAGGGACCTGGATGTCTGTGGTACAAGGTTTCGGCGGGATGAAGATCATCAAAGAATCGAAGGGTGTTGAAAATCTTCACTTTACCCCAAAAATGCCGGAGAACTGGAAGAGCTTGAGCTTCTCTATTGTGTGGCGCGGAGCGACCATCAAAGCGACGCTCGACCACAGCGGCATGACCGTGCAGCATATGGCAGGAGGTTCGGTTACGTTCTTTGTCAACGGGCATAAGTATTCGTTGGTAAATGGCGAGCGCACCACTGTAGCTGCCTAATTTTCATACTTTTATACGGGCACTCCAAGGGGTGCCCGTTTTTAGTTGACCATCCAATTCCTACCCATGAAAATATTTTTCGCCTTCGCAACCACTATTGCCCTTTTGTCGAGCTGTAACCCAGACGCCGCGGTGATTAAGCCGTCCATAAGCTCTGGGCAACTAAGCTCACCACATTGGCATAACGGAGACACGAGCATTTTCGTAGTCAGCGACTATGCAACGGGTACTAACGCTGTACTGGCAGGTCTTCCCGAAGGTCTAGGCAGTTTCGAAATTGCTCCAGGGACGTATAAAATCTTTGGGTCGCCAGAAAACACCCTCGGAACGGCCGTGATCCGCTCAAGCGATGGCGCCTTTGAGGTGCCGTTTTTCAAAGGACAAAAAAGAACGGTGGACTTTACAGTGAAGGCCTTCGAAGGTCAGAAGGTAAAGGTGAAAGGAACCTTCAACGCTTGGAACACCGAGGCGACGAAATTAGTATGGCGCGATAGTGTGTGGCATACCACGTTGATGCTGGAGCCGGGTGAATATGCCTACAAGCTCGTGGTTGATGGCGAGGAGGTGATGGACCCATCAAACATGCTTCAAGCCAGTAATGGAATGGGTGGCATGAACAATTTGTTTTCTGTTCAAGGCGAAGGCGAAAGTGCGCCAATGACGGTAGATTTTATTGCCTTTGATGCGAAGCAGCTGTTGTTTACACCACTGCCGGAGGATCAGGAGTTCTTGGTGATGTGGAATGAGAAACCGTTGGAGGCGAGCCGTTCGGCCCTGGGAACAACGGTGGAGATTCCTGCAGAGGCAAAGATGTGGAAGAAGAGCTGGATTCGCGTGTGGAGCGCCCGGAGCGGGAAATTGGCATCGGATTGGTTAATTCCTTTGCACGAGGGAAAAGTGGTCACGGATGCGGAGGCATTGGACCGCGGCGATTGGCATAAGAGCACCATGTATTTCGCCATGATAGACCGATTCCACAACGGAAAGACCGAAAATGACCATCCCGTTGATGATCCAGCCGTTCACCCACGCGCCAACTATCAAGGCGGGGATATTGAAGGGCTGCGTAGTAAAATCAATGATGGCTACTTCGATTCGCTTGGCATCAACACGCTTTGGATCAGCCCTATCACGCAAAACCCGAAAAATGCCTGGGGTCTTTGGAACCAGGGCGGTCCGGTGAGTACGTTCTCGGGGTACCACGGCTACTGGCCGATAAGCAACATCAAGCCAGACCACCGTTTTGCTACGCCAGGCGAGGTACACGCCTTCCTGAACGATGCGCATGCCCATGATCAAAACGTCCTTTTGGACTATGTGGCCAACCACGTACATCAGGACCACCCGATCTACAAAGAACACCCCAATTGGGCCACCCCTAAATATACCAAGGATGGCCGCTTGAACACACAGTTGTGGGACGAAGAACGACTCACGACGTGGTTTGATACCTTCATGCCTACGCTCGAACTTCGCAACGACACCGTAGCGCGTTGGATGAGTGACAGCGCCCTAGTGTGGATCACCGACTACCCATTTGACGGTTTCCGTCACGACGCCACGAAGCACATTCCGATCAGCTTCCAGCGCATGTTGACCAACAAGGTTCGTCAAGCGCGCGAGGGGCATGTTTACCAGATCGGCGAAACCTATGGCTCAGACGAGCTCATCTCAAGCTACGTAGGTTCAGGAAAGGTTGATGCCCAATTCAATTTTAACCTCTACGATGCCGCCTTCGAGGCCTTCACCCAACGCGGCACCTCCTTCGACCGCCTGCGCAAATCGCTCAACAGCTCCCTACGCTATTACGGCCACCACCACCTGATGGGTAACATCAGCGGAAACCAAGACAAGCCGCGTTTCGCATCCATGGCCTCCGGGGATTTGAGCATATCTGAGGACACCAAACTGGCCGGCTGGACGCGTGAGATTCCAGCGGCTAACGAACGTGGATTCCGCAAGATGGCGGCCATGCATGCCTTCAATATTGCCGTTCCAGGGATTCCTATCCTCTATTATGGTGACGAAATTGCTATGAACGGGGGCAATGACCCTGATAACCGGAAAATGATGTATTTCGAGCACGACGATCGTGAGAAAGCATTGTGGTTGGAGATCGCGAAACTTAATTCGCTACGCACCTCTTCTATGGCACTGATTTACGGTAGTACCGTTGTGCATCAGCCACAGCCGCAAGTACTGATCATAGAACGCAGTTACCTTGATGAAACCGTGCGTTTCTTCTTCAACAATAGCGACAAAGACATTGAACTTACACGCTGGGGCATTACCGTTCCTGCAGACAGCTACACTTATCAAACACAACTCAATAACAACTAATGAAAAAGATCATCCTTAGCACCGCCCTTGCTGCCATCGCCTTGACGGCTTGTCAAACACCGGAAGCTGCAGCACCTGTAGCGCAAGAATGGAACGACGCGAAGCTTCCTCAGTGGGCCGAGCACGCAAACATTTACGAAGTGAACGTACGTCAGTACACTGAAGAAGGTACCCTGAAGGCCTTTCAAAGCCACCTTCCCCGCTTGAAGGAAATGGGCGTAGATGTATTGTGGTTTATGCCTATCCAGCCGATCGGAGAACTGAACCGCAAAGGAGATCTAGGTTCTTACTACAGCATCTCGGATTACACTGCCGTGAACCCCAACTTCGGTACCATCGAGGACTTCCAAGCGATTGTGAAGGAAGCACACGAACTCGGTATGTATGTTATGTTGGATTGGGTAGCCAACCACACCTCTTTCGACCACGTGTGGGTAGAGGAGCACCCTGAATTCTATACCCAAGATGCGGATGGAAACTACCCTGTAGTGGCTATTGACAACGATGGAGTACCAACAGACTGGACGGACGTTGCAGATTTGAACTACAACGCGGAAGGTATGCGTGAGGCGATGATTGCAGAAATGAATTGGTGGGTGACTACCGCAGATATTGATGGTTTCCGTTGCGATGTAGCTGGCTTTGTTCCTTACGATTTTTGGAAGACTGCCATCGATGCTATTCGTGCCAATGACAAGCCTATGTTGATGCTTGCCGAGTGGGAAGACCCTGCTTTGATAGAGGCCGGATTCAACGCTGTTTACGGCTGGGAATTCCACCACATCCTCAATGAGGTGGCGCAAGGACACAAAGACGTTAGTGCAATCGCTGAGTATGATGCGAAATGTGATACCGTTTGGCCAGCTGGAACTATGAAGATGTACTTCAACACCAACCACGACGAAAACAGCTGGAACGGTACCGTTGAGGAGCGCATGGGCGAATACGGGCAGGCTATGTACATCGTTGCTTCGTTGATGGAACGCAGCTTCCCCTTGATCTACTCAGGGCAAGAAGCCGGTTTGAACCACCGTTACCCATTCTTCTACAAGGACACCGTGGGTGTGAATTGGGAAGGTGAGCATCCCGAGACCGATTTCTTTGCCACGATGCTGGCATTGAAACACCAGCAGCAAGCCCTCGCTAATGCGCAATACGGCTATGCTGATGTGATCGAGGTCGACACGGCAAGCAACAGCATGATGATTGTTCGTGGTGAAGAAGGAGAAGCCAGCAAAGTCGTTGGTATTTTCAACTTCGGCGAAGGTGATGCGGCTTTTGAAGCACCGGCAGATCTTGAAGAAGTGATTTCTGTAAAAGGCGCCAGCGTTTACGCTGCTAAATTGGACTAATCCTTTTGTACCTTTAGGGCACAAAGGACCACCACATGTACAAAATCACAGGACAACATAACTTTGAAGTTCAGCCGGGAAACTCAGCGGCGGAAGGATTGCTCAATGGCGAATACTACAACCTCGACATTGAAAAAATTGATGCGCAAACCTGGCACATCATCAAGGACCACAAATCCTATTACGTGCAGTGGGTGGAAGCAGATGAAGAAGGCAAAACCTACGCCCTAAAGGTGAACGGTCGACTCGTGAACCTCAGCGCGAAGAACGACTTCGACCTGTTGCTCGAGCAAATGGGTATGGCTAACCTCGGTGGTGCAAAAGCAAGCAAGCTCAAAGCACCTATGCCAGGTAAGGTCCTTCAAATCATGGTAGAGGCTGGTCGCGAGGTCGCCAAAGGAGAGTCGCTTTTGATTCTAGAAGCCATGAAAATGGAAAACGTGCTCAAGGCAGAACAAGACGGAATCGTAAAAAGCGTGAACGTTTCTGTGGGTGACGCTGTTGAAAAGAATGCAGTACTAATCGATTTTGAATAACATGAAAAAGACCCTTCTAATGAGCCTAGCGGCGGCAACCGCCTTAGCTAGCTGTACAAACAACGAAGCTTCCCCTGCGGCCGCTGAAGAAAGCCACGAGCACCACAACCATCAGAGTATGGACCCTGAAGATGTGGATGACGCTACAGGCCGCATTTTCTTTGCCAACCTCAACGATGGTGATACCGTACACAACCCTGTTTACGTCGAATTCGGTGTAGAAGGCATGGAAGTTCGCCCGGCAGGTGAGATCGTGGAAGGCACAGGCCACCACCACATCCTTATAGGTAATGCGTTCCTAGCAAAAGGTGATGTTGTTCCTGCTGATGCTAACAACATCCACTACGGTAAGGGACAGACTTCTGATACCTTGACCCTTCCCGCAGGAGAAGTGCGTTTGGGGCTTCAATTCGCCAATGGTGTACACGCCAGCTACGGCCGCGATATGAGTGCCAGCATCAAAGTATTCGTTGCTGAATAAGGCCAAAATTTTTCAGGCTTAAATCATCAAAAACGCGCCCCTCTGGGCGCGTTTTTGATTTATAGCTTTTACTGGGCGCGCTCGCGGGGTTGATTAAGCCGCTCGCTTCCACGTCGAGCTATTGAATCTGCCAAGCAAGCCCTATGCCCATTACACTGCGACGCTGCCAAAGGTCAATAACATCAATATCCCTTACAAATTGAACATGGCCGTTTAGAGTCAAGAACTCTTTGATTTTATACATGGCGATCAATTCCACCGCGATATCAACCGTGTTGAGCGGTGTGGCATAGTTCAAGAAGATGTCCGACTTTCCGGTCAAACTGAATTGGTCTGTAAAATCGCGCTGATAATTAGCGGTAAACTTCGCACCACCCTCAAAACGGAACACCGTCCCGGGGTCAACCCCAAAAGCTCCTTTATTACTCAAAGCCGAGTCCAATACCGTCGTGGTCTTCGCTGCCACAGGCGAGATAAACAGCTGCCAATGTTCGTATGCGTTGTTCCCAATTCCGAAAGAAAATTGCCCGTACAACGGTGCCCCAAAATTCGAAATAGGCGTACGGCTGGTATCACCAGCAGCAAAACCTGCCGCCATTTGTGTCCTTAAGTTAGCTTGTCCACTGACCTTCCAATCGCTCCCGTTGGGATTCCCGGTGATCGTTGTAGTCCATTCGAGGCGGTCCGCGTTTTTAGTCAACAACCCGGCCTGTCTGCTTAACCCGTAGTTGGCTTCCGCCAAATGCACGGTAGTCCAATTTTCGGTCACCACCTTCCAGTTCTCACGGGCTAAAACAGCCATGTTTGAACTGTTTTCACCACCGGCATTCCAGTTGTTCAAATCAGTAAATGCACCAGAAACACTGTAGATGGCTTTTCGAGTAATTTTTTTACCTGAAAACTGTTCGGAACCGGTTTCCTGCGCATGCACAATAGGAGCTGCAAAAAGGAAAATGGCAGTAAATAGAAGGTGCTTCATCACTTGCTCTTAAACTTGTTAATGGCCGCTTTAGCTTCTTCACTAAGGATCAATTCCCCACTGATAGCAGCGCGCTCTGCCAACAATTCGTCCCAGTGCTCTGTGCCTTCCCAGAAAACTTTCTTCAACCCTTTCATCGCTTCTGAAGAACTCGCCAGCAAACGTCCGACCAAGGCCTCAACAGCGGCATCCATCTCTTCAGCAGTATCGAATATATCATTATACAATCCACGCTCATGAGCCCACTGCGCCGAACGCCACTCCGTTGCGTTGATGGCAAGGTCGGTCATGCCCGCCAAGCCCAGCTTGCGCTCCACGGCCGGCCCAACCACAAAGGGTCCGATACCCACCGCTAATTCACTCAGCTTCACCGCAGCATGCTTCGTCGCGTAACAGTAATCTACACTAGACGCCAGGCCCACACCGCCACCAACAGCCTTGCCCTGCACACGGCCGATGATAAACTTTGGACACTTGCGCATCGCATTAATAACCCCTGCAAAGCCGCTGAAGAAAACCTTTCCGGTCTCTAAATCCTCAATAGCAATGAGTTCATCAAAGCTCGCTCCAGCACAAAACGCACGCTCTCCGGCACTTTTCAGGAGGATCACCTTAACTGTATGATCGTTGCCCAATTCCTCAAAAGTTTGGGCCAATTTTCTCAAAACCCGTCCCGGCAAGCTGTTGCTCAACGGATGGTGAAACTCCACGGTCGCTAAACCGCGCTCATCACGCGTGACCTGTACATCGCCTTGGTTAACGGCATCATTACTCATAATTCTTCTGTGTTGTGTTCGTTTTGGTATTCAATTTTCACTAGCAGGCTATGATAAGCCTCATACCACCGCTTCCCTTGCGACTTTGCCGCCTTGTGCACACTGTTTTCACGCCACTGGTCTATAGCCTCGCGGCTTTCCCAATAGCTAATAAAGATGCTCCGGCCGGCACCATCGTCAACGCTTTCATAACCGCAATAGCCCGGAACCTCGCCGACCAATTGCAGAGTCTGCTCATCAAGCTCCGCATAGCCCTCAAGGTCCTCACTTCTGCGGTAAGAAAAGATGTTCGCGTATTGTGCGCCTGGAAATCTAGCCATCTTACTCTTGGTTACGCTTTTTCACCATGGTTAAGATCGTCGCCACGGCCACAATCTCGTTGACTTCATCGTAGACCTCAACGTAATACTTCACAATGCCCTTCGCGACATCGTCTTCACTGCGTTTCTCTTGGTCTATCTTCTCCTTTACTGTCAATTTTACCCCAATGGTCGAGCCCGGATACACTGGCTTCGTAAATCGGGCTTCATCGATCCCGTAGTTTAGTAGTACCGGACCTTTCTTCGCTTCCACGAACAAGCCGGCTGCCTTACTCAAGATAAAGTACCCGTGCGCTACGCGTCCCTCGAAGATGGTGCCCTCGAGTGAGGTGGCATCCATGTGGGCGTAGAAGTTATCGCCGCTCACGTTGGCGAAATTGGTGATGTCCGCTTCGGTTACGGTGTGTTTTGCCGTGTATACCGTGTGGCCAATGTGCAAGTCTTCAAAGTGCTGACGGAACAAATGCGGCTCCGCTTCAGGACGCGTCGCACCCGGCTGGTACTGCCCTGTAATGGCCGTCAAATCGTCCGGGTGTCCTTGGATGGCCGTGCGATGCAAATAGTGCAATACGCCGCGCTTACCGCCCATCTCTTCACCACCACCGGCGCGACCAGGACCACCGTGCTTCATCAACGGCATCGGCGATCCATGCCCCGTACTTTCCTTCGCCATGCGCTCATTGATGATGTGCACACGACCGTTATATGGTGCTGCCTCCGTGGTGAAGGCCACAATATCCGCGGTATTCTTACTGGTAAACGAGGTCACCAAAGACCCACGGCCCATGGCTGTTAAAGCCACCGCCTCATCAAGCGTTTTATACGTCATCAGCGTGCTCACCGGCCCGAATGGCTCCACATTGTGCACCGCCGTTTTGTTGAATGGATCCTTGTTCACGAAGAGCTTCGGCGTGTAGAACGCACCCGCATCGGTGGCACCGATAAGATCCAGATCTGGATTATAAACCAATTCCTGCTCCGCTTTCAGCTTCGCCATCTCCGCCTCGATACGACCCACCTGATCGTGCGTCGCAAGCGCGCCCATGCGCACACCTTCCGCCTGAGGATCCCCCATGGTGGTCTTCTTCAAGCGAGCCACCACAGCCTCCTGCACCGGCTCGAGCAAATGCTCCGGCACCATCGCACGACGAATGGCCGTACACTTCTGCCCCGCCTTCACGGTCATCTCATTTGCCAATTCCTTCACAAAAAGTGCAAACTCAGCATCCTCCGGCTTCACATCCGGCCCCAAGACCGACGCATTCAAGCTGTCCGCCTCCAAGTTAAATAGCACACTACGCTCGTTCAAATGCGGCAATCCACGCAAATTCTGCCCCGTCGCCGCCGAACCTGTAAAGGTTACCACATCTTGAAAATCCACGTGGTCGATAATACCATGTCCCTTACCCGCTACCAGCTGCAACGCACCCTCAGGCAAGATGCCACTGGCCACGATCTCCTTCACCATCACTTCCGTTAGGTAGGAGGTGTATTCGCTAGGCTTCACCACTGCCGGCACCCCAGCCATGAGGTTCACGGCAATCTTCTCCAACATCCCCCAAATAGGGAAGTTAAAAGCATTGATGTGGACGGCAACCCCACGACGCGGCACCATGATGTGGTGTCCGATAAAGGAGCCTTCGCGCGACAAACGGGCCAATTCTCCGTCGACATAGTACGGCAGATCAGGGAATTGGCGACGAAGCGAAGCATTGGCAAACAAATTCCCAATACCGCCTTCGATATCAATCCAGCTGTCCACCTTGGTCGCCCCTGTAGCCCAGCTCACTTCGTAAAACTTATGCTTGATCGAGGTCAAATGAAGGGCCAAAGCCTTCAACATACGCCCCCGTTCTTGAAAGGTCATCTTGCGCAAAGCCGCCCCACCCGTCGTACGTCCGT
The DNA here is from genome assembly GCA_041164065.1 of Bacteroidota bacterium. Taxonomy (GTDB): domain Bacteria; phylum Bacteroidota; class Bacteroidia; order Flavobacteriales; family Schleiferiaceae; genus UBA10364. The sequence goes on from JBEAQE010000024.1 coordinate 59,478, forward strand.
ACTCCAGGATCGCCGCGTAGTCCAGCCCCTTCGAGCTGACCTCAGCAATGGCCTCGCCGGTGATCGCATGTCGCGCCGTGTATTCAACGCCCTCACCCGCCTCCCAGCGGCCCATAATGTAGTTTTTAACCGTATTCATGCTATTTGTGTGTTCTATAGGTTCCTTCGTGTTGTGGCCTATTGGGTTCCAATTCCGTCAGCGGGACCACTTCCTCCAACGTCTCCTGCAACTTCTTGGGAAGCTCCATGTACAATTCAGTCCCTTCCGTCTTCCAAGCCAGCATCTCATCACTCACCTGCTTTACCACGCGGCCCGGATTGCCCACAAAAACGCTCCTCGGGGGCACCACTGTGTTCTGGGGCACAAAAGCCAGCGCCCCCACAATACTACCATCCCCAATCACGCAATGGTCCATGACCACCGCATTCATTCCAACGAGCACATTCTCGCCCAACGTTCCGCCATGCACAATAGCCCCGTGACCCACATGAGCCATCCGCTTCAACCGCGTCTCCGTCTTTGGAAACATGTGAACCACGCAGTTCTCCTGCACGTTCACGCCTTCCTCCAACACAATACGGCCCCAGTCCCCGCGCAAAACCGCGCCTGGACCCACATAGCACTTTGGACCGATGATCACATCGCCCGTTACATTAGCCTGCGGGTGCACAAAAGCCGTGGGGTGCACCACGGGGATAAAATCTAAAAACTTATAAATGGCCATATCCGATGCTTATGCGCGTTCAATAATGGTCGCATAGCCCTGGCCCACGCCGATGCACATCGTCACCAACGCGTAGCGCTTCTCTTGTTGTTGCAGCTCGTGCGCTGCTGAGAGCAAAATACGCCCGCCAGTGACCCCGAGCGGGTGTCCCAAAGCGATAGCTCCCCCATTCGGGTTGATGCGCGCATCATCGTCCGCCAGCCCCATTTCACGCGTACAGGCCAGTACCTGCGCCGCAAAGGCTTCATTGATCTCAATGATGTCCATGTCATCCAATGTCAAGCCCGCTTTTTCCAAAGCCTTCATTGACGCACTAACCGGACCGATGCCCATGATTCTGGGTTCCACGCCACTTACCGCACTGCTTACAATACGGGCCAACGGAGTCAAATTGTGTTTTTTCAATCCCTCTTCACTCGCCATCAATAGCGCTACAGCACCATCGTTCAACCCAGAAGCGTTCCCTGCGGTCACGCTACCGTCCTTGCGAAACGCTGGACGCAATCCAGATAGAACTTCGAGCGAAGTAGATGGTTTCATGAATTCGTCTTCCGCAAAGACCAAGGGATCGCCCTTGCGTTGAGGAATTTCTACTGCAAATTTTTCGAGACGGAATCGTCCGCGCTCTTGGGCTCGAGCCGCCTTCATTTGGCTGTGGTAGGCGAAAAGATCTTGGTCCTCGCGAGAAATATGGAATTGGTCCGCGAGATTCTCCGCAGTTTCTCCCATCGCGTCCGTGCCATAAAGCGCCTTCATCTTCGGATTCACAAAGCGCCAGCCGAACGAGCTGTCGTACATTTCTTGCGCTGTGCTAAAACCGCTATCCGCCTTGGCTAGCACATACGGCCCACGACTCATGCTCTCCACACCACCGGTGATGAAAAGGTCACCGTCGCCCGCCATAATCGCACGGTGGGCGTGAATAGCGGCACTCATGCCAGAGGCACAAAGTCGATTTACTGTTTCACCCGGAACTGTATGTGGCATCCCTGCAAGCAATAGCGCCATACGGGCTACGTTGCGGTTATCTTCACCGGCCTGGTTGGCACATCCTAAAATGACGTCATCCACGGCCGCTGGATCGAGCTCAGGGTGCTTTTCCAATAATTTCGCAATAGTCATTGCCGCTAAATCATCCGGGCGCACCTGAGCCAAGGTGCCCTTGAATTTACCGATTGGTGTGCGAATTCCGTCTACGATGTAGGTCTGTTTCATAGGTTCCATTCTTTGCCCGTACGGTACACGGTTCCTTTGAACCATGCCACACGCTCGGACCTCTGATTTGTAATTTCGATTTGGTAAATCCCCGTCTTGCGGGTTTGGTGGATACGTTCTGCGGTAGCGGTTAATTTGTCGCCCGCTCGAACAGCTTCCAGATGATGAATAGCCGTCTCAATGCTCACGCTCTGTGTTCCACCACCATTAGCGGCGAAGGCCAGCGCGCTATCCGCTAGGCTGTAGGTAATCCCGCCGTGGGCGATGCCAAAACCGTTGGTCATCTCTTCACGAACGGTCATAGTCAGCGTAGATGACCCGTCGTCAGTATGCAGCACAACAATGCCCAGCCAGCGACTAAAGGCATCATTAGCCATCATATGGTCGACTATCGTTCTCGCCTTTTCCATCTTAGGTGTCCAATTCCTTTTTATCCTGAAGCACCGCCGCCTCCATCGCTTCTAACGCACAGTCGAGCAAAAACAGCACATGGGCCTTGCTTAACTCATCATTAGGCGTGTTGTCCACCACATATAAATACAACTCGCTCAATGTCAACGGTGAGGAATTATGTTTTACTATCTCACCAACAGGCAAAACGTCCGTGTCTTTCAAACACTCATCGTACACCTTATCTTTTTCTTCAATAATGGCGTGCCACTTTTCTTCCGGCAACGTCGTCATACGCCATCCCATTTTTTGGAACGACCACTTCAGGACCAGTACCGCCTTTAAAACCCAGCTGTGCGTGCTCTCCTCGAGGCCCTCGTCACTGTCCATCAACGACCCCATAATGAAAGGTTGCTGTTCCAACAAGTCGTTGAACTGATTCTGATAGTGGGCATCGCCCCACCCTTCCACCTCAACAATGCTGTCGTTGAGGCTGATAATGCCGTTTGTTTGGGATGTATTCATGTTCACGAATTTAAGCATAAAAAAAGCCCCGAACGTTTCCGTTCGGGGCATTCCAACTAACACATCAAAATATGAACATCATCACATTTTACCTTTGAGCATCTGGTTCCAGTACAAGTAGGGTAGACCGTACTTCTTCAAGATCCACATGCTGTAGTTCTCCTTCGTCGTATCCACAAACTTGCTGAGGAACGGATCGGAGTCGCGTACGTTATCGTATTTGAACTCTGCAAGGACCATTTTACCGTACCCGGTAACCAATGGACAAGAAGAGTAACCTTCATATTTTTTGTTGCTCAAACCGCCTTGAGCCATCAGCGCGAGCAAGTTGCCCACTACTACTGGCGCTTGCTTACGGATTGCAGCACCTGTTTTTGCCGTTGGCAATGCTGCCACATCACCCAACGCAAAGACGTTCGGGTATTTTTTGTGCTGTAGAGTATTGATATCTACATCGGCCCATCCTCCAGGAGTACCGTTTGACAACGGGCTCTTTTTGAAGAAATCAGGTGCGCTTTGTGGTGGCGCAAGGTGTAGGAAATCAAATGGAATTACGAATGTAGAGTTACCGTCAAGGCGTTCTCCCAAACCTTCTCCTTCGTTAATCGTACAGTCGTTTTCACCTGGCTTCGCGTTGGTGAAGTGTACTTCTTTCTTATCTACGTCGATCTTAGAAATCGCGTAGAACGGCTTGAAATGAATTTCCTTTCGGTGGATAACCTTGTTCAACGTTTTGGCAAACTCAGGTACCCCGAAGATCACAGATCCAGGAGTTGCGAAAACAACCTTACTCTTGTTTTTTACTCCTTTTTTCGCCCAGTAATCGTCAGCGAGGTACATGATTTTCTGAGGCGCACCACCACATTTGATTGGGGTTGTAGGTTGCGTAAAGACCGCATTACCACCTTCAAAATTCTGTACCGCTTCCCAAACTTTCTCTGGATCGGTGTAGTTCGAAACTACAATGCCTTTGTCCAAACCCTCTTTTAGACCTGGTATACCGTCTTCATCGATTTGAATCCCTGGAGACGCTACGAGATAGTCGTAACTAATATGGGTGCCTTTCGTTGTTTCAACGCTATTACCATCTGCGTCGATAGTCGCTACGGCTTCCTGGATCCATTCTACTCCTGCTGGAATAACGGATGACATTGGACGAGCTGTTTTTTGGTAATCGAACGTACCTGCACCGACAAGGGTCCAGGCTGGTTGGTACCAGTGGGTATCCGCTGGATCTATGATCGCAATACGGAGATCTTTCTTTTGTCTTTTGAGCTGGGCAGCCACCATGATACCGCCTGTTCCGGCGCCGATGATTGCAACATTATAGTGTTTAGACATGGCTAAAATAGGTTGATGTTACTAACAAATGTGTGATTAGAGACACCTAAAATATAAGACTATTTTCGTCTTATATGTGATAAATATCACCTTATTACCCTTTTAAAAGTCTCGCGTACCATTTTATGGTGCGGAATGCCATCTTCCATAAACTCAGCACCTTGTGCTTCGTATCCCAGTTTACCATACCAATTCAAAAGGTAGCTCTGGGCCATGATTGAGATACTTTTTTCTTCAGGAAACTTCTCCTCAATTGTCTTATGAGCATATTCCATTAGTGAAAAACCGAGCCCGTTTTCGCGCGCGGTCATTTTAACCACTACACGACCGATCGCCACAGAAGGGTATGCGAGGCCTGGCGGAAGAATGCGCACATAAGCCACTATAACGCCTTCTTGATAGCCGAAGAGGTGGAGACTCTGCTGGTCTAGACCATCGATATCCTGGTACACACAATTTTGCTCTACCACGAAGATTTCACTTCGAAGTTGAAGAATGTCATAGAGCTCCTGGGTGGTGAGCTGGCCAAAGGTTTTATACTGCCAATTCATTCCTGCGTTGCTTCGCTAAATTCAACCCTAAAGAAACGACAAATAGTAGTGCCAAGACCGCGACGATACTACCCGCTATACTGGTCTGTAACAGCTTGCTCAGCCCATAGCCGCCCAACGACCCTAAAAGCGCAAACCACCCCGATAGGACAATCATGTTGCGCAACTTTTGGGTCAAAAGGTAGGCGGAAGAGGCCGGTGCCACCAATAATGCTACCACCAAGATGGCCCCAACACTTTCGAAACTAACCACCGTCGCAAAACTCACCATGGACATCAAGCTTAGGTTCCATGCCCCCACTCCAATGCCCAACACGGCCGCATAATCTTCATTGAAGCTGCTGATACGCAGACCCTTTCGGCCCACGTAGAGGTAAACGAACACGGCCACCAACAATAACCCAGAGGTCCACAAGGCTCTCGGCCCCATTTGCGTGGCGCCCCACGACCAGGTATCGAAGGGTACATAGGCTAACTCCCCGTAGAGGACACATTCCTGATCGAGGTCGACTTTATCACTCCAATAGGTGATCATGACCACGCCCAAGGCGAATAAGGTGGTAAAGGTCATGCCAATGCTAGCGTCGTTCTGAACACGGAGTTTTTTCCGCAAAAGCTCTATGATGATTGTGGCCAGGACGCCGACCACTGCGGCACCTAAGAACATCCAAATAGATGCTCTCGAACCGCTGAGGAAGTAGGCCACGGCAATACCAGGAAGTACCGCATGGGAAATGGCATCACCCACCATGGTCATCTTGCGCAAGACCAGGAACACCCCGAGCAAGGCACAGGACAGGGCGGTAAAAACTGCTGTGAGTGATATGGCGAGCGAGGCGGTCATCGTTTAGAGGTATTGTGCGATAGGTAGGCGGTAACTAATCCCGGTACCGATAAAGTAGCCGGAGCTCTGGGTGACCGTGTTCATGTACGGACTGAGATCGAGACCGGCGTAGAGGTCCAGCTTGAGGTCGTTGGACAGGTTTTTGAATATCCCTGTGTTGACGTAAGGTGTGCCATAGATGCGGTTTGTGGTTATGGTCCAATTCGAATAGTATTCGGCGTATAGTCCGAATCCATAGCCCGAATAAGAGGCGCTGAGGGTGAATAAACCGGAATTGATCAACCCCCCATTTGGCGTTAGCGTACCAGCGACACCCACGTTCGTAGTCAATGCCAACCCATAGGGCAGGCTCTTCTCGATGAGCAGGGTTTGCTGCTGGAACATCATGTTGCCTTGAGTCGGCACCCTGAAATCACCATAGGCCAGCCAGGGCATGGAAAGTTCGCTCAGCCAACTCACCTCTGGGGACCAATTCCCCGCTCGGGCAATGTTGTATTTAAACCCAACGGAGGTCGGCCGAACGCCTGTAAAACGCACCGGCTCTACAGCCAATTGGGGCTGGTCCTTCAACTCTGAAGCGGCATAAATATGGGCTCTGATTTCAAATCGTTCGTTGATGCCAAATCGAAGCAACTCGTCGACCTGATGGGTGTTGGTGTTGGTTTCTAGTGAAGAAATGACCTGGTCACGTGAAAATTGGTAACCGCCCTCATATTGTAGCCAACCCACGGGAACGGTCCGTGCCGTGCTGCTTCGATCAGGACGGTCTGTGGCGATACTTTCCATCACGGTTATGAACGGCAGACTGTCTGCTGCAGGCGGCGGGGCTATCTGCCCAAAGGCACTGAGAGTCAGTACTGATAAGGCGAGGGATTTAATCGTTTTCATAGGGGATATGACTTTTATGGGGGTCCAATTCCGGTTCACCCAATTCTCGAATAATCTGTTTCTCAATCTCAGGCGTGATCACGTGTTCCATGGTCTCGGCCTGCGGGTGAATGTGGTCTGCAGCCATGCCCAAGCGCTCGGTCAAATACAACTCCCACAATCGGTGCAAGCGCACCACGCGACGGCCTTCGATCCGACCTTTCTCGGTCAAATTAAACTTCTGTCCGTTTTGCACGAGATCATAGGATTTTTTCAATCCCTCTAGGGTGCGCAACAGCTGGTCTTTTTGATGCAGTCGGATCTGCTGAATCTCGTCAAAACTCAGCTGAACACCTTCTCCACGGCGCTCCTCCTGCCCATAAAACAACTTCAATATATTCTCGCTGCCCGTCTTATGCTGATTCGCTCGAGCACGACGTCTCCGCGCCAACCATCCACGATCCGGCGCGAAAATCAACGACCCAAACCCCAGTGCACCCAGCACCAAGACGATCCACGGCCCCGTGGGCATTTTCGGCAACGATGCACTGATGGCAGTGCCAAGCGCGGCACTTACGGCGGAAAACAATGCGGCAAGCGCCAACATTCGCGGGAGCGACGCGGTCCAGGACCTTGCTGCGGCTGAAGGGGTGATGAGCAGTGCGGCCATGAGGACGACACCGACACTTTGGATGCCGACCGTGACGGCGAGGACGGTGAGTACGGTAAAAACAAATTGGATCAGGTTGTTAGGAAGACCGATGGAGGCGGAAAAATCCTGATCGAAAGTGATGAGCTGGAAGCCCTTGTAGAACACGGCCACCCCGAGGATGAGCAGCAGTGAAAGGCCGCTGAACACATAGAGGTCTTGCATGCTGATGGCCGCCGCCTTGCCCAGCAGAAATCGCTCGAGTCCCGCTTGCTGGCCGGCTCCGGTGCGCTGGATATAGGACATCAACATGATACCAATTCCGAAAAAAGACGACAGGATCAAACTCACCGCCGTGTCGCTCTTCAGCTTAGTGCGCCGTTCCAGAAAGGCGATGCTGTAATGCGCCACCAACCCCGCCACCAATGCCCCCATGATGAGGTACAGCGGGTTTCGACCCTGTCCCAAGATAAAAGCCAACACGACCCCAGGCAGCAGGGCGTGCGCAATGGCATCACCCACGAGGCTCTCGCCTTTCAGGAAGGAGAATGCGCCCACGACCGCGGAAGAAGCGGCGAGAAGGGTGGTCCCGATCAATACCTTGAGTAGAATTGGATCCATGGCCTCTCTTTATTCGGGCTTTTCCTCTTTAAACTCCGGCTCGCGCAATGGGAACTCCGTGTCCGAAATCAGGTCGCCCAATTTTGACAACACCGTCAATCGGCCACCATAAGCCTCCTGCAGCAACTCCTTCGTGAAGACCTCTTCCTTAGGCCCGGCAGCCACCAAACGCGTGTTCAGAAGCACAATCCAGTCGAAATATTCATTAGCCGTCTGCAAGTCGTGGTGGACGATGATGACCGTCTTGCCCTCGTTTTTCATGTCGCGCAAGAGCTTCAAAATCGCATCCTCGGTAGCGGCATCTACCCCCACGAAGGGCTCGTCCATCAAATAGATATCAGCCTGCTGTGCGAGGGAGCGCGCGATGAATACACGTTGCTGCTGACCACCGGATAATTGGCTGATCTGGCGGTGCGCAAACTCGAGCAGGTTTACTTTTTCCAAGGCCTCGGTGGCGATGCGACGGTCCTCCTCGGTAATGCGCTTGAACAGATTGTTTTTACGGTAACGTCCCATCAATACCACGTCCATCACGTCTGCTGGAAAGTCCCAATCGACACTTTCGCGTTGGGGAACATAGCTGACGCGCTCGCGAACTTTATCCAGAGGCTTGCCAAACATCTCGGTGTAGCCGCTGTCCGGTTTAAGCAGTCCCATGATGGTTTTTAACATGGTGGTTTTTCCAGAACCGTTGGGCCCGACGATACCAATGATTTTCCCTGTGGGTAGGGCGAAATCCACGTCCCAGAGGACCGGTTTACTGTGGTAGCTGACGGTGAGGTTGTGTACTTCTACGCTTACGTTTTCCATTATTTCCAAGAGTTAAGCAATGCTGTGGTGTTGTGTTTAAATGCGCCGATCAAGGTCGCTTCGTAGGTTCCTGCCTCGCCAAGGGCGTCGGAATAGAGCGGGGTGCCGAATGTTACTTCACCACCGAGCTGTTCTACGGCTTCCTTGAGGGCTTGAATGGATTTTGGGTTGACAGAGGTCTCGGTGAAGACGGTATTGAGCTTTCGGTCGATTATGAATTGGGCCGTTGAACTCATGTCCTTCACGCCGAATTCTGCGGCCGTACTGATGCCTTGCAGGCCTCGAACCTCGATGCGGTAGGCGCGACCGAAGTACGAAAACGCATCGTGAGCGGTCACCATACTCAACGTATCGCGACCGAGGGATTGGATATCGTATTCAAACTCGCGATGGGCTGTCTGTAAGGCGTCGATATAGGCTGTGGCTCTAGCCTCGATCTCGGGTGCATGCTCCGGGTATTGCTCGGCAAAAAAGGACTGTAGCCCCCAAATAGTGCGGCTCCAAAGATGCAGGTCAAACCAGATGTGCGGGTCGTAAGTATTCGGCCCCACAGGGATCAAGATGGTGGGGTCGAGCGCCTCGCTCATGGCGTAAACAGGTTTGGTCTCGCCCAATTTCTCCAACATGTCCGTCATTTTGCCTTCCAAATGCAAGCCGTTATGGATGATCAATCTGGCCCCAGCAAGCTTTGCAACATCACTTTCTACCGGCTTGTAGCTGTGTGGGTCGATATTGCTCTGCATCAAGGCAACTACTTGAATGTCTTCAGGCAGGATTTGGCGCGCGGCATCGGCCACCACCGAGGTCGTACACAAGACCTCAACCGGCTCCTGCGGGGTACACGTCCAAAGAGCTGTGGCTGCGACCAAGGTTAGGATGAGCTTTTTCATGATTGTTTGTAGGTAGGGTTTGCGTAAATGTTGTTGGACATGCTCGAGCTTAGCCAAAATGAGGAGCCTTCGGACCGCTCGAGTTCAATGCTCTTATCAAAGGCGCTGATGCTCTTCACGGTGTAGGTATTGCCGAGGGCGATTTGGAGCGAGTCTAATTGACTAAAGAATTCCGAACCAGCATCCTCCACGCGCACCACTTCAAACTCCTGCCCCGCCTCAAATACGCTGAGCGGACGACCTTGTTTCGGTGGTACATGCCCGTTTTCATGGGGGATAGGATCTCCGTGGGGATCACTCTCTGGGCTGCCTAAAAAAGCTGCCAACCGACGAACCAATTCCGGGCTTTGCACATGTTCCAGCTGCTCGGCGATAGGATGCACCTCCTCCCAACCGAAACCGAGCTTTTCCACTAAAAAAGTTTCCCAAAGTCGGTGTTTGCGTAGGATATGAATCGCCTGCGTGCGCCCGTCCTCGGTAAGTCGAACACCGCGGTAGGGAACCACTTCAACCAGCGATTTAAGGGCCAATCGTTTCACGGCCTGGGTTACTGACGACCCTTTAGCACCGATACGCGTGGCGAGGTCGCCGTTGCTCACAGCGTCCCGATCGCCCAAATAGTACAGGGCCTTGATGTAATTTTCTTCGCTTTCTGTAAGGGTTTTCACACGCGCTAGAAATAGTTTTAGGCAAAGCTAAAAATTATTTTAACACAAGCACAAGGCGAGGGGCGTCGTTTGTGGAATTCATTACCTTAGGGGCGTGAAAAACGACGTCTATTTCATCTCCGACCTGCACTTCGGCGCCCCGACACCAGAGGCTTCGAGAGCGCGCGAGCGCAAGGTGGTGGCCTTTCTGCGTAGTATTGAAGCTCGCTGCGGGACCCTATACATTGTAGGGGATTTGTTTGATTACTGGTTTGAGTACAAGCAGGTGGTGCCGCGCGGTCATGTTCGTGTGTTGGCGCAGTTGGCTGCGATGGTGGAAAACGGTATGTCGTTGCATGTTTTCACGGGGAACCACGATTTGTGGATTCGTGATTATTTGACGGAAGAGATTGGTGCGGTCATTCATTACGAGCCGCTGGAAGTGGTCTTTGGCAGTAAGCGTTTTTATGTAGCACACGGCGACGGTTTGGGGCCGGGTGATTTGAAATATAAGATGCTCAAGCGCGTATTTACCCATCCGCTGGCCCAGTGGGCGTATAACCGATTGCACCCGAATTTTGGGGTTGGTTTTGCTGCGCGGATGTCGCGGGCTTCACGCAACAGCCAAGGGGAGGACGATCATGCCTTCTTGGGCGAAAATGAGCGCCAATTGATTCACAGCCGTACGATTTTGGCGGACCGATGGGTGGATTACTTCATTTATGGACATAGACACCATGTGAAGAATTTGGAATTGGCCACAAAAGAAGAAAATGGCACCAATTTTGAAAGCCGGTATGTTGTTCTAGGCGATTGGATCACTTTGGATTCGTACGCGCATTGGGACGGAACGGAATTGACCTTAAACACCTTTACCTATAACGCATGAGAAAAGCACTTTTAGCCCTATTCATTTTTGCCGGACTGGGCGCGGCAGCACAGGAATACAAAGGCCACTACGGCGTCGGGTTGGCCCTGGGTGAGCCCTCAGGATTTAGCGTGAAGAAATTCAACAACCGAGCAGAAGCCTTTCAATATACCCTCGGCTACAACCTGATCAGCGGGCAAGAACGCGTGAATTTCGGGGTGGACTACCTCCTGCACACCTACGACTTCATCACGGCCGAAAAAGGCAGCATTCCCTTCTACTACGGTGGCGGTGTGCACCTGGCCGTAGGCAACAACGCCAACAACATGCTCTACGCTCGCGTACCACTAGGTGTTGCGTACGAAATGAATGACCTCCCGCTGGACGTCTTCTTCGAATTTGCACCCGGGATCGCCGTCCTCCCCGCCCCGAATTTGGTAACGAATTTTGCCATCGGTGCCCGATACTACTTTGACGTAAAGGCCGCCGTAAAAAAGATTGATGACGCTATTTAAGATGCTATCACGTACGAAGCCCGCGAACGCGGATTTCGGCCAAAAAAAACCCCCCGGCGCGATGCGCCGGGGGGTTTTTGCTTCTAATCGTTTTCGATCTGCTTATTTAGCAGCAGCGAACTTGTCTGCAACTACTGACCAATCTACTACGTTCCAGAAAGCAGTGATGTAATCTGGACGACGGTTTTGGTAGTTGAGGTAATATGCGTGCTCCCATACATCCAAGCCCATGATCGGATGACCGCCACAGCCAACGCCTGGCATCAATGGGTTGTCCTGGTTTGCAGAAGAGCAGATTTCCAATTTTCCACCATTTACGCACAACCAAGCCCATCCTGAACCGAAACGGGTTGCTGCTGCTTTCGCGAATGCTTCTTTGAACGCATCAAAGCTGCCGAAAGCTTCATCAATGGCTGCAGCCAATTCCCCTGCAGGGTTGCCGCCGCCGTTCGGGCTCATTACTTCCCAGAACAAGGTGTGGTTCCAGAAACCACCACCGTTGTTGCGCACTGCAGGAACATCGCTATGCTCTGCCAACAACGCTTCGATCGATTTGCCTTCCATCTCTGTTCCAGCAACGGCTGCGTTGAGGTTGTTAGTGTATCCTGCGTGGTGCTTGCTGTGATGGATTTCCATCGTGCGAGCGTCAATATGCGGCTCCAATGCATCGTATGCGTAAGCCAATTTTGGTAATTCAAATGCCATAAAACTTCGTATTTAGTTTGAGTTATTTGCTTCCGTAAAAGTAACGGAAAATCCGCTCAAAGGTTTTAACTTACCCTTATCTCTTCATCGATAGAACCTATGTCTAACGCTTCTCCTCTTGGGGCCAATTCCGATTTCCTCGTCCTCGACGCCTCCGCCGGCTCAGGAAAAACCTACTCTCTCGTCCAGCACATTCTCCTGAATGCCCTGCGAACAGAGACCATGCCCAACGCCTACCAAAAGGTCCTGGCCATCACGTTCACAAACAACGCCGCCGAAGAGATGAAAGCACGTTTGTTGAGCCAATTAGTCGCCTTTATGGAGCTTTCAAAGCCTGCCGAGAGTGACTTCTTCAAACCAATCTGGGAGCTTCTCAACATCGCCCCAGAAGCCCTTCAACAACGCGCCCGCCGCACCGCCTCACATATGCTGCACAACTACAGCGCCCTGAGTGTCGGTACCATTGACCAATTCACCCATCGCCTGGTCCGCACCTTCACCCGCGACCTCGACCTCGACGACAACTTCGAAGTGAGTCTCGACCTCGACGCCATGGTTGCCGAAGCCCTAGACCTGCTCTACAGCGCCCTCTCTGAAGACCCGCAACTCCGCGCTTCCCTAGTCAACCTCGTGCAAGACCGCATGCGTCGAGACAAGGGCTTCAACCCCGATTTTGATCTCAAAACCGAAGGTAAAAACGCATTCGAAGAGCAGACTTGGCGAGAACTCCGCAACCTCCCCAGCCCAGAACGCATGGCGGAAATAGAGGTGGAGCTCAACGAAAAATTGGACCGTATTATCGCCGAAGGAAAAGCCATCAGCGATGCCTTCAAGGCTTTCCTAAAGACCGGCTCCTTCACGAAGAACGACATCAAAAACCTCGACCTGGTGGAAAAAAATGTGGTCGGGACCTTTGCCAACCTGCGCGGCAGCAAATTCACCGACGGCGTAAAGACGTGGAAAGCCCATACGGATGGTGCATACCCGGAATTTGACGCACTCATGTCACGTGCCTACGCCTTCAAAGAGGCCTATACCCTCCAGCTTCCATTGCTCAAGCAGGCAACCGAAAAGCTTCAGAACCTCAGCGCCACCCGCGCCCTACTCGAAAAATTCAATGAGCTGCAGCGCGACCAGAACACCATGCCGCTCAGTGCCTTCAACCGACTCATTTTCGAAGAGCTTCAAAAGGAGCCGGCAGGGTTCATTTACGCCCGTCTCGGGGAAAAGTACTGGCACTTCTACATCGACGAGTTTCAAGATACCTCCGAGATCCAATTCAACAACCTGCACCCCCTGATCGAACACTCGCTCACGAAAGACGAGCAGAAAAACAGCGCGCTCATTGTGGGCGATGCGAAACAGAGCATCTACCGCTGGCGGGGTGGACGGGCTGAACAGTTTTTGGAATTGGTTCAGAATACGCACCCCATCAACCGCTACCAGGGGCATCCGGACGGCCACGAACTTTACCCGCGCGAAACAGTGAAACTTGGGCGCAACTTCCGCACCCACGGGGCCATCGTTGATTTCAACAACCGATTTTTCCCCGACCTCGCTAAAGGGCTCACCGACCCACAACACCGCGCAGCCTACAGCGCTGAAGGCGTGTTCCAGCACCCCCACAAAGACGAGGACCGCGGCGAAGTACGCGTCGACTTCCTGCTTTCGGGTAAGGAAAAAAGTAAAAAGGAGGACATCGAACCCGTCATCCTGGAGCAAACCAAAGCCCGCATCGATGAACTGCGCAACAAAGGCTGGGGCTTCAGTGACATTGCCATCTTAACTCGCGGCAACAAGGAGGGTAAGAAGGTTGCCCAATTCCTAGTCACCAACGGCTACCCCGTCCTCTCCGGCGACAGTCTAATCGTAGGCCAAAGCTATGAGAGCAAGATCTTAGTCGCCTGTGCCCAGCTTCATCTCCAGCCAAACCACCGCGAGAGCCTCTTCGAACTTGCCTATGCCTTAGGCAAACTAGGCAAGGCTCCCGTCAGCACCGACCCGTTCACCTTCCAATACAACGTCGTACACAACGGCCTTCGCGCCGCCATCAAACACTACCCACTAGCAGCCAAACTCCTGCAACCCCAAAGCAGTCTATACAGTTTCGGGGCCCAGGTCTTCCACGCCTTTGATCTTTTGCTTGAACCCAACGCCATGGTCGACGCCTGTCTCGACCTGCTCTATACCTTCCAAAACAAAGGCGGCTCATTCTCCAACCTCCCACAATGGTGGACGGAAGAAACGGCAAACCGGAGTGTTCCTGCCCCAGAGAATATGCCCGCGATCAAGGTCATGACCATCCACAAAAGCAAGGGTCTCGAATTCGAGCATGTATTGATTCCATTTAGCATTTCGGATTTCGAGAAAACATCCGAGCATTGGATCGATGTGGATTTGCATGCGGAATTGGGCCGATTCCCCATCTCTAAGACAAACGACAATCGAGACCTATTCAATGACGCACAATGGAACGCCATAGAAAACGAGTCCTATTTCGATTGGATGAATATGGTGTATGTTGCCCTCACACGTCCCGTCGCTGGCCTTCACTTGTTCTTCAACGGCGATAATCCCGATACCCTAGGCAAGGCCGTTAGGGAACACCTCGGGCTCGACTCATCAGCCACCATATGGCGCAAGGGCACTGCCATTGCTCCTGCTCATGAAGCTAAAGGGGCCATCGCAGTGCAAAACACACCCAACCCAGCAGCGTTTCATCCCTCACACCTTCGAATGGCGAACACCGCCCCCGAAGGCTGGTTCCAGGGCCATACAGACGCCGCCAAATGGGGAAGTGCCATGCACCGCATCCTTCAAATTCCACAGGAAGTCCGTCCAACCGCCCTTCTGCGCCTCCACCGCACGGGCCAATTCTCTTCTGCCCTACAGGAACGCGCCGCCCAACTTCTTATCGAAATGGAAAACCATGCGGCACTGAGCGACCTCAACGACCCAAATACCATAATTTACACGGAACGTTCTATAGGCGACCCTGAACACGGCACCCTTAGACCAGACCTTATCCTACTACAAGGCACTCGTTGCATGGTCATCGACTATAAAACCGGGCACGAAAAACCGAAGTACCGCGAACAGCTCGAACGGTACAAAGAAGCATTGAGGCATGATTTTAGCGCTGTAGATGGAGAATTGTTATACCTTTAATATTATGAAGCACCTTCCACTAACCATTGCCGCCGTACTTGGACTGACTATTTTTTCCTGTACCCACGACCCCATCAATCCAGACTCGGAGCCTACCCCAAATGCCGGCGCCTGCGATCCAGATACGGTCTACTTTGTGAATGATGTGCTTCCTTTATTTGTGGCCAATTGTGCCTCGAGCTCGTGTCATGACGACAATTGGCCGGCAGAGGGTCTTTCGCTCACCTCCTATGAAGGAATCATGGACGAGGTTACAGCCGGGGATCCTTTCGATAGCGAAGTATATACCGTTCTCTTCGACACGGGTAATGACCTCATGCCTCCACCACCCGCATCACCTCTAGACAGCACGGCTCAATGGAAAATCCGTACCTGGATTCAGCAAGGTGCACTAAATAATAGCTGTGCAGACTGCGATACCTCAGGGGTAACATTTTCCCAGACTATTTCAAGCATCATGGGCGGCCAGTGTACGTCTTGCCACAGCGGGAATAACACCAGCGGCGGTGTAGACCTCTCAACACACAATGGCGTCGTAGACGCTGTGAACAACGACAACCTTATTGCTGCAATTGACCGTACAGGAAAGCCAATGCCACCAGCCGCCGCTATGGCCGACTGTGACATTAATAAAATCAAAAAGTGGATCGCCGATGGAATGCCAAACAATTAAATCGCTCATCCTCTTCGCCATTAGCGCCCTACTGTTCTCAAGTTGCTACTACGACAACGTCGAAAATGTTTATGGCACCAATTCCTGCCAGAGCTCTGTAACCACCTACTCCGAGGACGTTTCCCTAATCCTGCAAACTCACTGCACCGCGTGTCACGGTAGCGCAGGTACTTCCGGCGGACTCAACCTCGAAGGGCACACCAACGCCTCAGCATCCGCCCTAAGCGGTTCATTGATGAATCGCGTCCAACGCAACGCTGGCGACGCCCTTCTCATGCCTCCTAATGGACCACTAAGTGACTGCGAACAAGAAAAACTGCGCCAATGGATTTCCGAAGGTGCCCCAAATAATTAAATCTATTTTACCATGAGACTCTTTACCACCTTCATCCTTTTAGCCCTTAGCACATCCATGATGGCTCAGCGGTACATGTCCCGTGAGGCAACCATAGAATTTGAAGCCGGCACAGGCCTCGAACCCATTGAAGCGATCACCAATGCAGCATCCGCAGCATATGATGAAAGCAATAGCCAAATCGCTTTCCAGGTCCTAATGACCACATTCCAATTCGAGAAGAAACTCATGCGCGAGCACTTCCTCGAAAACTATGTCGAAAGTGAAAAATTCCCCAAAGCCTCCTTCAAAGGAACCTACAACAACGGCACGATCAGCGGCGACCTCACCATACACGGCATCACCAAAAGCATCGAAGTCCCTGGCGAATTAACCATCGACAGCGGCAACGCTACTCTCACCGCAGCTTTCTCAGTGCTTACCGCTGATTACGGCATCGAAATTCCTTCCGTTGTTAAAGATAAAGTCGCGAAATCCGCAAACATCAAAGTGAGCGCGAATCTTAAAGCCTTATAATAATGTACCGGAAGCTCCTCGCCTTTGTCCTGTTTATAACGGCCTTGACCGCAAGCGCGCAAGAAGATCTTTTCGACCTCTTTGAGGACAGCGAGAAACCCACAGAACTTGTCTACGCCACTTTTAAAGGAACGCGTCTGATTAACGGCCAAACTTTGGAAACTCCAGGCGGCGGTGTAGCGCAATACATCATATCCCACCGTTTCGGAAGTTTCTCAGACCGCTACTTCTACAACTTCATGGGGCTCGATAACGCTCAAATCCGGATGCAAATGGATTACGGTATCACCGACCGACTTAACATAGGTGCCGGTAGATCCTCTGTTTTAAAAGTCAGCGACGCTTTTATTAAGTACCGCCTCCTGCGTCAAAAAACAGGGGCCAACTCATTTCCCTTCAGCCTAACCTTAAACAGCAGCGTCAATTACCGCGGGGCAGATTACACAGACGGCTTCAACCATCACAACTCCGACCGACTATCCTACTCGAACCTGGCCATCTTAGGTCGTAAATTCAATCAAAAACTAAGTCTACAGGCCGCCATCGGCGCCGTTCATTGGAACTTAGTACCCTCCCCTCAAGATCAAAACACCATCGGTGTTATCTCATTCGGAGGGCGTTACAAGCTCACAAACCGCATGGCATTGACCAGCGAGTATTCTATCTCTACAAACACAGGGGTCTCAAACGAGACACTTCATTTTAATCCGATTTCTGTAGGAATCGATGTCGAAACAGGGGGTCATGTGTTCCAATTCCACCTTGGAAATGTTCGTTCCATGAGCGATCCGTATTGGCTCACCCGAAATCCGTACAATCCCACCGCTGGTCAGTTGTACCTGGGTTTCAACATCTCAAGAGTCTTCACCATACGCGATTAAGCCTTAGGCATGGGCAAAAAAAAAGACCCCGGCTCTCGCCAGGGTCTTAACCAAACCAATAAACCTAAGCTACTCTTAAGTCCCACTAAATTAGGTTAAGTTTTCATTACCCAAAAGGATTTGGGAAATAAAAAATTGTCCATCCGACACTTTGTCTCAAACAAGAGTGTTGACGGGCTTTCGCAGACTACAAGAATTTTAAGCTATAGACCCTATATTATGATCAAAATGACATTTATAAATGCTTAAAAATCTCATCTATGACATTTTATGTCACAACTACTTTTTAACTAATACACACAAATACATTTGTTAAACCCTGTTTTTCAATGGTTTATGTGTTAAACACCCCTTTTCAAAAGCTTATAAGTGTAAAGAGTACACTATTCGAATATTCTTTTTATAATTGTGAACTAATCGTTAACACAAATTATTATGAATCAAAATCTACGTCGTGTTTTCTCATCTGCGGCGGTATGGTGCTCGGTGCTGTTGCTTGGATCTCAAGCGATGGCTCAGAACGTTTCTGGTTCTGTTTCGGATGCTTCAAACGGTGAATTGTTGCCAGGAGTATCTGTAACTATCCAAGGAACTGCAACGGGTACAGTTACCGATATGATGGGCAAGTACTCCATTGGTGCTTCTGAAGGTCAGAGCCTAATGTTCTCACTTTTCGGTTACCAAACCCAGGTAGCTGAAGTTACTGGATCTACCGTTAATATTTCTTTGAAAGCTGATCGTCAGCAACTCGAAGAAGTAGTAGTTATCGGTTACGGTACACAAAAGAAGAAAGACCTCACCGGTTCTTCTGCTCAAGTAAGCGCTGAAGACTTCAATGGTGGTGTTGTTACTTCTCCTGAGATGTTGATCCAGGGTAAAGCTGCCGGTATCACTATTACGCCAACCAACGGTGAACCTGGTGGTGGTGTTAGTGTACGTGTACGTGGTGGTACTTCGATCTCTTCGGGCAACGACCCATTGTACGTGATCGACGGTATGCCTGTTCAAACCGGTAATACGCTTCCTGGCGGTGAAGGTGAGACTTCTGGTTCTCAGCGTAACCCTCTTTCTCGTTTGAACCCTAACGATATCGAGTCTATCACGGTATTGAAGGATGCATCAGCTACCGCTATCTACGGTGCTCGTGGTGCGAACGGTGTTGTACTGATCACAACCAAGAAAGGTACTTCAGGACGCATGAGTGTTGATTACAACTACCAAATGAGCGCATCTGTTTTGGCTAAGAAACTGCCTTTGCTTAATGCTGCAGAGTACAAGCAAGCTGTTGCTCGTTTTGGTTTGAACAACACGTTGGGTAATGCAGATACGGATTGGCAAGACGAAATGTTCCAAACAGGTATCGCACAACAACACAACTTGAGCTTGAATGGTGGTAACGCTGACGGTTCTTACCGTTTGTCTATCGGTTACCTTGACCAAGATGGTATCGTGATCAACTCTGGTACGTCGCGCGTGACTAGCCGTTTGAGCATGAACCAAAAAACTTTGGACGGCAAGTTGACTTTGGCAGGTAACGTAAACGTGAGCCAGCAAGACGACAACTTGACTCCTTACCAACAAGTAGGTGGTTTTACCGGTGGTATCTTCACTAACATGTTGAAAATGAACCCAACGCTTCCTGTTTACGATGCGGACGGTAATTACACCTTCGTATCTAACGCAATCCGTAACCCAGTTCAAGCGGCTATGGAGATTGATGACATTGCTCGCACAAACTCAGTGACTATGAACGGATCTGCTCGCTTGGATCTAGGTGACGTAGTGGAAGGTTTGAGCTACACTACTAACGTAGGTTACGATCAATACGGTACAGTACGTAAGACTTACTTACCGAAGTCAACCCCTTACGGTGTTGCCGACAACGGTATTGCTGCTCAGAAGTACGGTGCTGTTTCTTCTAAAGTTATCGAGACTTTCGCGAACCTAGATCGTGAATTGGCTGGTAACATGATGAACGTAATGGCAGGTTACTCTTGGCAAGAAAACAACTACGAAGGCTTCGGTGCTCGCGCTAAGCAGTTCGTAACGGATAACTACAGCTTCAACAACCTTGATGGTGGTGGTTTGGCAGAATTGGGCGATAAGTACTCTTACCGTGGCCAGTCTCGCTTGATCTCATTCTTCGGTCGTGCGAACTACGATATCGCTGGTAAATACATGTTGACTGCGACTGTGCGTCAGGATGGTTCTTCTAAGTTCGGTACCAACAACAAGTGGGGGGTATTCCCTTCTGCAGCTGTTGCATGGCGTTTGAGCGAGGAAGCATTTGTTCCTGAGATGTTCTCTGACCTTAAGCTACGTGCTGGTTGGGGTGTTGTAGGTAACGAAGCAATCGGTGAGTACCAGAGCATCGCTCGTATCGGTACTGGTTCGAATGCCGTTATCGGTGGATCTGCAACTTCAGGTACTGGTTACTTAAACGCTGCTAACCCTAACTTGAAGTGGGAAACTACAGCTTCAACCAACGTAGGTATCGACTGGGAAATCAACGGTGGTAAGTTCTACGGTTCGTTTGACGTGTTCCAGAAGAATACTTCAGACCTATTGTTGACTGTACCTGCACCAGCTCCTTCTGTTGCTCCAACAATGTTGGCTAACGTAGGTGCTACTTCTAACCAAGGTTTCGATCTTCAATTGAACTACAGCCTAGTGAGTACTGCTGACTTTGGTTGGGACATGGGCTTGAACATCTCTCGCTCACGTTTGATGGTTGAAGACCTCGGTACAAACAGCGAAATCTTAACAGGTCCTATTGGTGGTGCTGGTCAATCCGGTGCATACTCTCAGAAACTTGTTGTGGGTGAAGCTTACGGTACTTTCTACGGTTTGGTATACAACAGCGCTGACAACTCTTACAGCAGCGAATCTCAAATCATCGGTATCGCTCAACCAGATTTCACTTACGGTTGGATGAACAGCTTCCGCATGGGTAAACTATCTGCGAACATCTTCTTCCGTGGTCAATCAGGTGGTGATGTATTCAACAACACCGCAATGGAGTACACTACTTTGGATAACTTGAACACAAACATCAACTTGTTGAAGCCTGCACTAGACTTCCCAGACGCGATGATTACTTCAACTCCAACGTACTCTTCTCAGTGGGTCGAAAATGCAAGCTTCTTGCGTTTGGATAACTTGAACGTGAACTACAACATCGATGTTGACGGTTCTAAATGGTTGAACTCTGCTGTAGTAGGTTTGAGTGGTCAAAACTTGTTGTTGCTCACCGGCTACACTGGTTACGATCCTGAAGTTAACACGGATGCTTCTGCAAACGGAGCGCCTTCAATCGGTGTTGACTACATGAACTACCCACGTCCACGCACAATAGCAGTGAACGTTGCATTTAACTTGAAATAATTTTAAATAGATCAACACAATGAAGAGATTTTCAAAAATCGCATTGATCGCAGCCGCCGCTGTTTCGACAGTGACATTCCAGAGCTGTACTGATCTAGAAGAAAACATCTACGAGGATATTACCGCAGATAACTTCTTCTCAAGCGAAGGCGATTACTACTCAGTAATGGTGAACGCTTACGGAAACTTGCGTCCATGGTTGTGGAACTACTACAACATTTCGCAAGTAACTTCAGACGAGACTATTGTTCCTACCCGCGGGGGTGACTGGGGTGATGGTGGTGTATGGCGCGAATTGCACCAGCACAACTTCTCTCCTACCAATGGTCACATTGTAGGTATGTGGAACGATGCTAACAAAGGTGTTGCTCAGACGAACCAATTCATCTACGATTTGGAAGCTGCTGATCCATCTATCTTCTCTGTATACAGCAAGGCTACAATGATGGCAGAAGCACGCGTTCTGCGCGCTTACTACTACTTCCAGTTGATGGACTTCTTCGGTGATGTAGTCATCATGGACGGTCCAGCATTGGATGCTGCTAACTTGCCAGAACGTACGCCACGTGCCGAGGTATTTACGTACATCGAAAGTGAATTGAAGGCGGCACTTCCGGATCTGAAGGATTCTCATTCTTCTGATCAGTACGGTCGTGTAACTTCATGGACTGCTCATGGTCTTCTGGCTCGTATGTACATGAACGCTGAGGAGTTCACTGGAACAGCACGTTGGGCTGATGCTGAAGCTCACGCTGATGCAATCATCAACAGCGGCGAGTTCTCTTTGGAAGCTAATTTCCACGACAACTTCCTTGTTGAGAACCAAGGCAACAGTGAAGGTGTGTTTGTAGTACCAAACATCCAGGCTGGTGGTCTAGGTCTAACTATTGCGATGCGTACGTTGCACTACAACCAGTTGCCTTCTTCTCCGTGGAACGGTTTCTGTACGTTGGCTGATTTCTACAACTCATTCGATACTGCGAATGATGTTCGTTCAGAAATCTTCCTTGTAGGTCAGCAGTACGACTTCGTAACAGGTGATGCGTTGAGCGACCGTCAGGGTAACCCGCTTGATTTTACACCGGATCTTCCAGGCATCACTGGTGCCTCTGAAACCAACGGTATCCGCGTCATCAAATGGGAACCAGATCAAAACAACGCAGGTGGCGAAGCTGGTAACGACTACGCTATCATCCGCTACGCTGATGTATTGTTGATGAAAGCTGAGGCTGCATTGCGTCAAGGTGACGATGCGACTGCGTTGACTATTGTTAACGACATCCGCAACCGTGCCGGTGCTACACCTTTGGCTGCAGTTACCCTTGACGATATCCTCGCTGAGCGCGGATTCGAATTGGCTTGGGAAGCAGTACGTCGTTTGGATTTGATCCGCTTTGGTAAATTCACTGATCAGTGGGAATTGAAAGATTCATCTAACCCAGAGGCCGTTTACGGTTCTGATCACGTGAAGCTTCTTCCTGTACCTACTGCAGCGATCGGTGCAAACCCAAAAATTGTACAGAACGCAGGATACTAAGAAAAAGTACCTGATTCGATATGTTTTGCATGAGAGCCGGCACGAAAGTGCCGGCTTTCTTTTTTATATTGAAGCCCAACAAAACCCGCTTATGAAGATCTTTTTCCGCCTGGCTTTTTCTGGAATTATATTGGCTTCGTGTGCCCGTAAGGAGGCCGTGACGACGTTGTTTACGCAGATGGATCTTGAGGAGATCGGAATTGGTTTTCAAAATGACCTCAGCTACGATAAAGACTTCAATGTTTTTAACTACCGCAACTTCTATAACGGCGGTGGTGTTGCCGTGGGAGATGTGAATGGCGATGGCTTTGTTGACCTGTATTTTACCGCGAATCAGAAGCCGAACAAGCTCTATTTAAATAACGGTGACTGGACCTTCAGCGACGTGACTGATCAGGCCGGTGTGGCGGGGTCGCAGGCGTGGTCTACCGGTGTGGCTATGGCGGATGTGAATGGCGACGGGTGGTTAGATATTTACGTGAGTAACTCAGGAGACATCGAAGGCGATAGTCGTGCGAACGAGCTGTTCATCAACAAGGGTGATGGTACGTTTGCGGAAGAGGCTGAGCTTTGGGGTGTTGCCGACCAGGGATTGAGTACGCACGGGGTCTTTTTTGATTACGACCATGACGGTGATTTGGACCTGTATGTCTTGAACAACAGCTACAGGGCAATTGGTAGCTTTAACCTAGAGAAGAGCACGCGCGAAGTGCGTGATGCAGAGGGTGGCGATAAGCTGTACCGCAATGAAGGCGATCGGTTTAAAGACGTAAGTGAGGAAGCAGGTATTCTTGGGAGTGAGATCGGTTTTGGTCTCGGTACGACCGTTGGGGATGTGAATGGCGACGGATGGCTCGATATTTACATTTCTAACGACTTCTTTGAGAAAGATTACTTGTACATCAACAAGGGAGACGGGACATTCAGTGAGGAATTGGAACAGCATCTAAGGCATACATCGTTTGCTTCGATGGGTGCGGATATGGCCGATATCAACAACGACGCGAGCCCGGATATTTTCGTGACGGACATGCTTCCGCAAGGGGTGCAGCGATTGAATCAAACCACGACGTTTGAGAATTGGGACGTGTACCAAAACAAGCTTAAGTGGGGTTACTATCACCAATTCAACCGCAACATGCTCCACCTCAACACGGCTGAAGGTGATTTTATGGAAATCGGTCAGCTTAGCGGCGTGGAAGCCACGGATTGGTCTTGGGGAGCCCTCATTGCGGATCTCGATAATGACGGATGGCGCGATATCTATATTTCGAACGGGATTGCGCGTGATTTGACGGACCAGGATTATATCAACTATATCTCTAATGATGAGGTCATGCGTTCTATTGTGACAGATGAGGGCGTGAATTACAAGGAATTGATCGATTTGATGCCTTCTACAAAGATTTCTAACTACGCCTTCCGCAATGTGGCGAAGGGGTACAAGTTTGTGGATCAGGCTAAAGAATGGGGATTGAGCATTCCAAGCCATAGCAATGGCTCGGTCTATGCGGATGTGGACAACGACGGTGATCTCGATTTGATCGTGAACAACGTGAATATGGAGCCTTTTGTCTTCCGCAACAACGCAGAGCTCATTCACCCAGAGAATCATAGCATTACGGTGGCGCTCAACAAACCGGACGGGTCGGCCATTGGGGCTAAAATCTATGCCTTCGCGGGCGGTGATATGTACTTTGCCGAGAATGTGCCCATGAAAGGGTTTCAAAGCTCGGTAGATCCACGAATTCACCTCGGTTTGGGTGCGCACACGACTGTGGATAGTCTCGTGGTAATTTGGGCGCCGGGACAGGAGCAGAAATGGGCCGGATTGGCGGCAGATAGTGCGTACGCGATTGACTATGGGGCGACTGAAATAGTGGCGCTGAAGGGAATTGGTCCGGAGAAAAAAGAGGGTCTATTGCGCATGAACGCCAGTTATGGCGGGCGGGAAGAGGCGTCTTACAGCCAATTCAATGAAGAGCGACTAATCCCGCAAATGACCACCACCGAAGGGGCGCGATTGGCCAAAGGCGATGTCAATGGCGACGGCTACGTAGATGTGTACCAATGCGGTGGCGCAGGCGAGCCAGGCAAGTTGTTCTTTGGAAGCGATTGGTATGGTTTTGAATCCGATGCCAAACAGGTTTTTGATGCCCACAGCACCTCGGAAGAGACTGATGCCGCATTTTTCGATTACGATGGTGATGGTGATTTGGATTTGTATGTGGCTTGTGGGTCGATGCAATTCGAGGCGGGCGCAGAAGAATTAGTTGACCGCCTGTACCTGAATGACGGTCGCGGAAATTTCGTTTACGATGAGCAAGCGCTGCCGAAACTCGGTTTACACACCTCGTCAATAGCTGCGGCGGACTTTGACGGAGACGGCCTGATTGATGTCTTTGTAGCCGTTCGAGGTGTTAAGGGGCGTTACGGCATGCCAGCAAACAGCTTGTTCCTAAAAAACTATGGTCCGCAAGGGCTGCGCAACGAACGTCGTACTACACGCGGTTTTGAGCGCATCGGCATGATGACCGATGTAGCTGTGGCGGACGTGGACGGCGATGGGGACCCTGACCTTTTGGGCGTTGGTGATTGGCAAGGAATTCGCCTTTGGCTGAATGAGCGTGGCCAATTCTCGGAGCAAACGCTTCAAGCCGGTTTCGATCACAGCCAAGGACTTTGGAACACCATTGAAGTGAGCGATTTGGATGACGACGGCGATTTGGACATCGTAGCAGGTAATTTAGGTGAGAACTGTCGCCTTGAAGCTAGTGCGGAGAAGCCTATGGTCATGTTCGTGAACGATTTTGACGGCAACGGTTTTGTTGACCCCATACTTTGTTCATATCACGGAGACACCTTGTTCCCGCGTGTGCTTCGCCACAACCTGATCGGCCAATTGCCTTATTTGAAAAAAGAGAACTTGAAATATGCCGACTACGCAGGAAAAAGCGTGTTCGAAGTCTTTGATACCCTCCAGCTCGAGCGCAGTGCCCTACTCCAGGTGCAAACCCTGCGTACAGCCGTTTACTATAACAACGGCGGGGGCATTTTTGAATCCGCTCCATTGCCTTTGCAGGCACAAATTGCACCGGTATACGGCATTGAGTGTGTGGATATAAATGGTGACGGCTTCAAGGATTTAATCTTGGGTGGTAACCTTCACGCAGTGCAACCCGAATGGGGTCGCTATGATGCATCACGAGGAACCGTTTTGTTGTCCAATGGTCCACGGAGCTTTACACCGATGAGTGTGCAGGAAAGCGGCCTGAATATTGAAGGCGAAGTTCGCGACATCATCAGCTATGAACGCGATGGGAAGAACTATGTGCTCTTCAGCAAGCTCAACGGCCCGATGGAAGAATACGAAATCGCCCAATAATGCGGTTTATTCCACATATGAGCCTGCTGGCGCTGCTACTCTTCGGATGTGGAGCGCCGCAAAAGGAACCCACGCTTTTCGAGGAGGTGGCCATCTCTTCTGGGGTCCAATTCCGTAATGATCTCGTTGAAAACGAAGACCAAAACATTGTCGACTACCTCTATTTCTACAACGGAGCCGGGGTGGCAGTGGCGGATTTCGATCTAAACGGCTTCGAAGACCTCTACTTCATCCGCAACAACGGTCCAAACGCCCTATTCTGGAACAAGGGGAACTGGCAATTCGAAGAGGGTACGGATGCCGCAGGAATGTCCGGTAAAGCGGATTTTCAAAGCGGCGTGAGCATTGTGGATTTTAATGGGGACGGCTATCCGGATGTCTACATCAGCGCGGTGAATTACCTGAATTGGTCTGGGTATAACGAACTCTACCGCAACAATGGTGATGGGACCTTTACCGAAGTTAGTGCGCAATATGGGCTTGACCTCAACGGTTACGGGCAACAGGCGCTCTTTGCCGATTTCGACAACGATGGCGATGTGGACCTATACCTCCTGCGGCACAGCGTGCACCCCTCCGGGAGCTTCAACCGCGCCAGCCAACGCGACAACCGCGACCTTATGGCCGGGGATCGCTTCTTCCGCAACACGGGAACCCCACAAGAACCCGTTTTTGAAGACCAAACCCAGCAGAGCGGCATCCTCAGTTCCGCCCTCGGCTATGGTCTGAGCGCGCTCACCGAAGACTTCAACGGCGACGGCTACCTCGATATTTACGTAGCCAACGACTTTCACGAGAACGACTACCTCTATATAAACAACGGCGGTCAAGGCTTCACCTTGAGCACCAGCGAGAGCTTCCAAACAAACAGCAAGTTCACCATGGGTAGTGATGCCACGGATTTCAACAACGACGGCCGCCCCGACCTCTTTACCCTGGATATGAAGCCTTGGGATGAGGTAGAACGGAAAAACGCCCTCGGCGCCGAACCCTTTCACATCCACAAATACAAGCGCACCCAAGGCTATGTGGAGCAGTTCCCTCGCAACGCCCTCCACTTGTGGCGCGGCAACCTCAAAACAGCCTCGGGCCAAATCCCTGTTTTCGAAGATTGGGCTCCCCTACTCGGTGCGGAAAGTACCGACTGGTCGTGGGGCGTACTGATGGAAGACTTTGACGGCGATGGCGCTACCGACATCTTCGTGACCAATGGTATCAAGCGCCGCCCCAATGATTTAGACTATATCCAATTCCTTTCTGGCGGCGGCGGTGCCGCCGCCACGGACGCACAGATCTACGGAAAAATGCCCCCCGGCCAATGCGCCAACCGCGCGTTCAAACAACAACTGGTCGACGGCGACAACCCTTCCCTAAAAGAAACTTCCGCATCCTGGGGCTTGGACTACGTCGGGACCAGCAACGGTTCGGCAGTGGCCGATTTCGACAATGATGGCCGCCTGGACATCGTCGTAAACAACCTCGACGGCCCCGCCCTACTCTACCGCAACACGCTCGGCACGCCACAAACCTTGGTGGACCCGGGCACGGTAGTCCGCTATAAAAAACGCACTGACGCCCCTTGGCAAACCAACCACGGCGTTCGCAGCTGGTTGAGCTACAGCACCCACAAATTCAGTGCGGAAAGCTTCGGCGGCAGCGTAATCATCCAATGGCCCGACGGCTCCGAAGAGGCCTTCACCTTATTCCCGGGGGAAACCAACACGCTCGTGCCTGGCAGCGGTATAGCCCTTGAACCAACCACTACTAACAATCCCGTATTCCCCATCCCTGACACGCTCATCGCGCGCCACGTCGAAAACACCTACACTAGCTTCGTAAAGACCCCGTTGCTACTCGAGGGCATTGATGAAATGGGCCCAGCGGCGGCTTGGTTCGATGATGCGTTGTTCCTTGGGGGCAGTTTCTACCAAGGCCCGACTTGGCTAGTGAAAACGGCCGACGGGTGGGACACGACCATCGTGGCGGCCGATGCCGTTTACGAGGATGTGGATGCTGCTACGGTGGCGTTAGCAAACGGTACATCGGCTTTGGTCGTGGTGAGCGGCAGCAGCCAAATGCCCGCACAAAGCCTACAGCAACGCGACCGCATTTACGTGAAAAAGGGTCAGGCTGGAACAGTATTGAGTGAGCATGGTACGAACGCCTCGTGTGTGGCTACCCTTGATATGAACGGCGACGGTATTGAAGACCTCTTCATAGGCGAGCGCGCCGTGTGGGATGACTACGGCGCCGCGCCGGACCATGGATTCTACCTCGGTCAGGCGGATGGAAGTTTTGCGTGGCACCCCGTGGAAAACAGAAGCTGGACATCGACTTTGGGCATGGTCGTGGACGCTACGGCCGCCGACCTGGACGGGGACGGCAAAAAGGAATTGTACGTGGCGAGCGATTGGGGGCCCGTGTATCGGGTACGTTTTACGGGGCAGAACGCCGACGAAACAGCAGTAGAAGCCATCACGGAAACGGGATTGTGGCGATATTTGGCGGCCGTTGATCTGAACAGTGATGGGCAGCTCGACCTTCTTGCGGGAGGCTTCGGCGAGAACCACGGCATCGGGCTGAGCGCGGCAGCGCCGCTGACCTTATGGATCAAAGATTTGGACGGCAATGGAGACCGCGATTTTGTGTACGGATACTACAACCAGGGCAGTCAATACCCTCTTTTCGGCCGCGACGAGCTGATTAAGGAAAGTGTCAAGTACCGCAAGGAGTATTTGAAAAACCGGGATTTTTCGGGCAAGACCATCACGGAATTGTTCGGAAATTCGCTTGATGACGCACAGAAATTAGAGGTCGGCACGACCGGCAGTTTGGCACTGATCAATAGCGAAGGGGCGCTTAGAGCCTACAAGTTGCCCGCTGGAGCCCAATTAGGCCCCATTAAGGCTGCCTTAGAAACGGATACGGGCGTTTTGCTCGGCGGCGGTTCGGATGCCGTAAACACCGCACTTGGAACCCAGGAAAGCTATTGCGGCGGGATGCTGATTTGGGACGGAGAAACCCTGCAGCACCGCACGAAAGGAGTGCCGGTATTGCGCGGTTCGGTAGCAACTTTCGTACGCACATCCCATGGTACGATCGCGATTATGAACGACGGACCGGTACTTTTGATGCCCTAGGGCGGAATTGGTCACCAATTCCTATTTTTAACACATCATGACAACACCATTGAAATCCTTCTTAACCCTGGCCCTCGCGGCGCTCATCACCGCCTCGTGCACCCTCGATCCGGAATGCACCTGGGAAGACATGTACCCAGAGTTCGAGACCTATTCCGTCCTCGACAGCCTCGAGCAACGCGACATCATCCTTATGGGCCCAGAGTTTGACCCTAGCCTAGGGATCGCGAAGGAATACATTATCCGCACGGATAGCGCCTACAAAGAACTCCTCCAATTCTCAAAAGACGAGGGCTGCAACTACTGCAACTACCCCGAAATCGACTTTGCCAAATACGTTCTCGTGGGCTTCTCGACCGAGATCAATTGCCAAGCGATAAATTTCATCAAAGTAAGTCAGACCCCGGATGGGCTTCGCTACTCGTTGAAATTAGTCGATCAGACGCAGTGCAACGACCTGTTGTGCGACAACTTTAGCTTTAATTGGGTCCTAATCCCAACAACCTACAATACCGACACCATCACGTTCGAAACCGGGATAGCCCGCTATTTCTGTGATTGTTAATCCGCCTTAAACCATGAAAAAAATTACCGCACTTTTCGCCCCCATGCTAGCCCTAGCGTTCACCCAATGCGCTGGCCCTAGCGAACCCTACGACGACTTTTCGCGCGACTTTCAAGCACAAAACAAAGCAGTCACCGACATTCTTGTCCACGACATCTTCTCACCACCAGTTGCCGCCCGCGTCTACGCCTACAGTACTGCAGCAGCTTACGAGGTCATTGCCCAAACAAACGACAGCTACCGCAGTCTACACGGCCAATTCTCTGATTTTCCTATCGTACCAACGCCACTGGAAGACATCGTACCAGAAATCGCCGCTTTAGAGGCATCTGGTATTGTAGCAAAGGCCTTAATCTTTTCGGAAGACCGATTGGAGGAGCACCAGAATGCGCTCATGGCAAAATTGGCCGAGCACTTCAATGAATCGCAAATCGCTGCTTCTCGCGCC
Source organism: Bacteroidota bacterium (assembly GCA_041164065.1). GTDB lineage: Bacteria > Bacteroidota > Bacteroidia > Flavobacteriales > Schleiferiaceae > UBA10364. Next base: position 89,693 of record JBEAQE010000024.1, read on the forward strand.
TATGGAAACCAGGTAGCCAGCAGCCTTTTGGATTGGGCCCAAGGTGATAATTACAACCAGAGTCGCACCTTCACGAAGTACGAAATCAACGATGACCCCTTACGCTGGAAACCAACCCCACCAGATTATATGGATGGTATTGAGCCACACTGGCGCAACATCCGCACCTTGGTTATGGACAGTTCACAAATGTTCAAACCTGTTCCACCACCTGTACCCTCGCTGGACACCACAAGCGAGTTCTGGGAAGATGTAATGGAAGTCTATCATGCCGTAAATAACCTTACACCCGAGCAAGAAGCCATAGCTAAATTCTGGGATTGTAACCCTTACGTAAGCGTACACCACGGCCATGTCATGCTTGCTACGAAAAAAATCACGCCGGGAGGTCACTGGATGGGCATCACCGGCATCGCTTGTCGTAAAGCCGGACTCGATTTCAACCGCACGGTGGATGCTTACCTCCGCGCCTCAACAGGTCTTTTCGATGGTTTCATTTCATGTTGGGATGAGAAATACCGCTCCGAGCTTGTTCGTCCCGAAACTGTAATAAACGAACACTTCGACCAGGAATGGTTGCCGTTATTGCAAACGCCGCCGTTCCCAGAGTACACCTCGGGCCACAGCGTAATTTCAGGTGCGGCAGGCGTAATGCTCACGGGGGTGTTCGGAGAAAATTTTGCCTTCCAAGATTCTACCGAGCGTGTTTATGGTCTCCCAGACCGTTCCTACACCAGCTTTACCGCTGCTTCAGACGAGGCTGCAATAAGTCGCTTGTACGGTGGTATTCACTACATGCCCGCAATTGAGTTGGGTGTAAAACAAGGCCGCGCTCTTGGAGCGCACCTCGACACTACCTTGGTTACGTATTTACACCGTTAGACCATGAAGAACGCCTTTAGGATTGCGCTGCACATCAACTTTTTCGTATTTGCTATTCTCTTGAATAGTGTCGGAATAGTCATTCTAAAAAGCATCAACAACTATGGGGTTTCAGAAGTTACCGCCAGTACGTTAGAGCTCTTCAAAGACCTTCCCGTAGCCATCATAAGCTTCCTTCTGGCCAGTTTTATCCCACGCATCGGTTACAAAAAAACCATGCTTATCGGGCTAGGTGTGGTTACCGTAGGGCTTGTCCAAATGTGGGCGGGAAATAGCTTTACTTCGGCACGCATTCTATTCGCCATAGTGGGAAGCTCCTTTGCGCTCATCAAGGTCAGCGTTTATGGCTCCATCGGATTGGTGACGGAAGATGAAAAAGACCATAACTCCCTTATGAGCTCTGTCGAAGGGATGTTCATGTTTGGAATCGCCTTGGCGTATTTTCTATTCCCGGCCTTCAACAGTCCTAATGACCCAGACGCTTGGCTGAATGTCTATCTATTGCTCACCGGCCTTGTTCTGATCACCACAGGGTTCATTGCCCGCATTCCCGAACTTCAAAAGGCTGATAGTTCCACTCCGCTCGCCGAAGAGTTTCGCGCTATGATTGGCCTGATCGCTAAACTGCTCGTTGTTGTTTTTGTCTTGTCCGCTTTCTTGTATGTCATGATCGAACAAGGCATCATGACCTGGTTGCCCACATTCAATGAAAAAGTACTTCACCTGAGTGAGGACAACAGTATTCGCATGGCCAGTATTCTTGCTATAAGCCTAGGTGTAGGGCGTATTCTCGGCGGTAAACTCAGTGAAAAAATACACTGGTCATGGGTTATTGTCATGAGTATCGCCGCCGCCATGCTTCTGGTCTGGTTAGTCCTTCCACAAGCCCTTGATTCTCAGGTTAGTGAGGGCGCCACAAAAATCTTTGGCCTGCCACTGTTGGCCTTTGTTTTTCCGCTAGTAGGGCTTTTTATTGCACCCATATATCCGTTGTTGAACAGCGTAGTTTTAAGCGCCCTTCCAAAGAAGCTTCACGGGCCGATGACCGGATTGATTGTCCTGTTCTCCGCCGTTGGAGGAACCCTAGGTTCACGCATCACAGCATACTTCTTTGAACTCTTTGGAGGGAAGGCATTTTACTTTCCTTTAATCCCATTAAGTTTATTACTCATAAGTGTGTTTTTGTTGCGTAAATTGACACAACGCGATATTTAAATAAATCGGTCCTTTGGAATCCATTGAACAAAGCCTTAAAACTCTTTTCATTGATCTGCACCAGAGCGGCCTCTGGGCGGATGAAAAGGCAATATCAGATTCCATCTTACGCAAGCCAGCGAAAGCTATTTTAGAGGATTACAATGCGGTAAAGGAGGATAAAGACTTTGATTTAAAAGTCTTCTATGAAACCCACTTTGAAAAGCCTGAAGACCCTTCGAGTATCTTTAAAGCGGATAAAAAGCGATCTCCGGAAGAACATATCGATGCGCTTTGGCCCTACTTACGCAGGGAAAGTGACGCGCCGGAACGCTCTACTAGAATTCCACTGCCAAAGCCCTATGTTGTGCCCGGCGGCCGTTTTCAAGAGATCTATTACTGGGATTCCTACTTCACACAATTGGGTCTTATTCTGTCCGGTAAAATGGACTGGGTAGAAGATATGTTGGATAATTTTGCCTTCCTCATAGACCGCTTCGGCCACATTCCAAACGGGAATAGGACCTATTTCCTGAGCCGATCACAACCGCCATTTTTTGCCCTTATGGTCGAGAATTTCGCCCAGAATTCGAACGATGGCAAGCGTATTCGTAACAAGTATTTCGACCACATACTAGCGGAATATAATTTTTGGACACGTCCAAACCGCCTGAAAAAAGGTTTGGCCCACTACCATGATGCATTAAATTCACCTCGAGTGGAGATGTTTGGGACTGATCTCAACATGATGGAGAAACAAAAAGCCAATCCTCTTTTATTCCAGCACCTTCGTGCTGCCTGTGAAAGTGGTTGGGATTTCTCCTCTCGATGGTTGGCCGATCCCAACGACCTTAGTACGGCTGAGACTTGCGACATCTTGCCGGTGGATTTGAACAGCTTGTTGTACTTCTATGAGAATTGGCTCTTTGAAATGACGGGTAGTCAAACGTTCTCTTCGATGGCACAGCAGCGTTTGAAATCGCTCCAGACACTCTTTTTCGACGTCGATAGTGGCTTCCACGATTATAATCACATAAAGCGTCAAAAAACGCCCGTGATTTCGGCGGCCATGTTGTTTCCTCTATTCGTTAATGCCGCCACTGAACTGCAAGCCAATGTGGTCGCGCAGGTAGTGCGCCACACGCTTCTGCAACCCGGAGGTCTTGCGACAACTATTGAAAAAACCGGTCAACAATGGGACGCTCCCAACGGTTGGGCGCCTTTGCAATGGATCGCTGTTCAGGGGCTCGTGAATTACGGTCACGATGCACTAGCCGAAGAAATCGCTGAACGTTGGATCAAGACCTGTGATACCATCTACGAACGTGAAGGTAAGTTTGTGGAGAAATACAATGTCTATGAGCCGGAAAACCTAACCGGCGGTGGCGAGTACGAACTCCAGGACGGCTTCGGGTGGACAAACGGGGTTTATCTAGCGCTAAAAGACTTTCTAAGTACGCGTCAATCCTAAGCGATAAATAAACTTAGTTTCCCGCAATAGGCGAACCGAAGATCCCCACTGCCATTTCTGTCCACAAAAGGACAAACAAAAGTGCCATTAGCGCGATTACAACACCTTTACGACCAATTCTCACAGAGCGGAGCACTGCGGTAATTGCCGTACTAAATGCGAACAGCACAACACCTCCAAGGATATAGTCTCTTACAGACCAATTCACCTCACTGGTAATCAAACTACCCACAAACGGGATGGCCAAAACCCCTAGGGTCACCGCCACCGGCCAAAACATAAAGCTTTGATTTAACTTTTTTTCCATATTGGAATTTAACGAAAAAACCCCAGCGCTTCGCGCTGGGGTCTGTGTTAAAGTCATGCAAAATTTGCTTACTGCTTCACAAAAATCGCTCCGAAACCACCGCCAGAAGCGAGGTTCACAGCGAATGTATCGCCTTTCGCAAAAGTCATTTCTTCAATGGCAACGCTGTACGGATTACTTTCCCAATGGGCGTCATCCCCGTCGCGGTAAACAGTCGCTGTATAGGTGGCTCCTTCTTCTAGGAAGTCAAGTTCAATCTCCAAACTACGCGCCTGCTCTGCGTTCACTGCTCCGATATACCAATTCTCATTTTCCTTCGGTGTACGTGCCCAGGCCACATACTCACCGACCTCACCGGCTACCGGAATGCTGGTCTCCCAATCCACAGCGACGTCTTTGATGAATTGGAACCAATCCAAATGCGCCTCATAATTTTCGGGCAGGTCACAAGCCATCTGAATGGGCGATGGGATGACCACGTAAAGCCCCAACTGCTGACCGATCGTACTGCGCACGCGGTTCTGCAGGTCGCCATTCTTCTTTGTCTCCAGCTTAAACACCCCCGGCGTGTAGTCCATAGGGCCGCTCAAGAAACGCGTATAGGCCATCGTAGCAATGTGATCCACCGGGTTACCACCTTCCTGAGACCACGCGTTGAACTCCTGACCACGTGCTCCTTCACGGGCTACCCAGTTCGGGTAGGTACGCTCCAAACCGGTTCCTTTGATCGGTTCATGGGTATTCACCGCCACCTCATAGTCTGCTCCTTTAATCACCGCGCCGTTGTAATGGTTCACCATCCATTGGCCATGGTGGTACTCGCCTTTTGGCAATAGCGGCCCTACATAGCCTGATTTCACCAAATGGATGTCGTTGGCCTGCATAAGCTTATATGCCGTGTCCATTTGCTGATCGTAGGTGCGTGGTGCCGCCGATGTTTCATGGTGCATCACCAAGCTTACCCCTTTAGATTTGGCATAGTCCTGTAGGGCGTCAAGGTCGTAATCCGGGTATTCCGTCACAAAATCAAAAACACCTTCGCGATCGTCAAAGCCGATCCAGTGCTCCCAACCCGTGTTCCACCCTTCCACCAAAACGCCGCTGAAACCGTGCTCAGCAGCAAAATCGATGTACCGACGGGTGTTCTCATTGGTCGCCCCGTGCTTCGTTTCCTTTTTTCCCTTCTCAAAGAAGGTCGACATATCTTGAGTCATGCCATAATCCCAGGTGCTCACGCCCATGTGCATCTCCCACCAAATACCCACGTATTTGTGCGGCTTGAACCAGCTCGTGATGTCACCCAGCACGTTTGGTTCGTTCAAATCATACATCAGATGAGAGGCCAAAAGATCGGTCGCCTCATCTCCGATGATGGCCATACGCCAAGGTGTTTTGAACGGCGTCGGAATGGTCGCCTTGTTGCCGTCCTCACGCCCTACCAAGCTGCTCACAAAAGAGGTCTCCCCCGTTTTCTTCAACGTCATTCCGCTATAGTTGACAAGGGCCGCTTCGTGAATACTCATATGAGTACCATCATCATAAACGAAGGTCACTGGCGTACTTACACTATTCTCTACCACATGGGTAGCAGCAAGATCCGGATGGTTAGCTTTGCTAAGACCGTCTATTTCACTTACACGCGTGTGATTGAATACGTGCTCATAGATCTCCCAATCGCCCGGAATCCAGTGCGCCATAGGATCTTCAACGAGGTTAAACTCACTGTGTTCATTCGCCACAACCAATTCCCCTTCTTCCTGCTCTGGAATCAAATAACGGAACGCATAGCCATCATTTGCCGCACGGAAGGCAATACCCAACGAGCGACCTGTTTTCGCTTGTTCAAAGGTCAACACCAACTCATTATGACGGGCGTGAACCTGCTCGTTCGCACCCCATTGCATGGTGTATTCCTCGTCGATGATGTTTTCTTCAGCCGAGAGCAACGTAAAGCCGTCCAGCATATCTTCCGCATTCGCGAAATCAAAGCCCAAACCGCTCTCGCCCACAACTTCCTTGTCCTTGAAATCCACGGAATAGGCAATAGCCCCCACCTCGTCAAGGCTTATTTCCACGTTCACCTCGCCATCGGGACTCACCACGTGCCAGGTATTCGGTGCACTACATGCCGCCAAACTCAAGGCGGCAAACACTGCTACAATCTTCTTCATCATTCAGGTTTTATCAGTCTATAATCTTTGCTAATCTGAAACTTCGCATTTGCACCCAGGGGAGCTATAAGCTCATGCTCTCGGGCTAACACGCGTTGGATGAAATCATCCACCACCTCGCGGTTACGGGCAATGCGCGCTTCACGCGTATCTTCATAGGTGTGCGTGAAAAAGACGCCGACTTCATCATCGCGCAACTCCTTCAAAACGTAGGTGCCCTCCACAATAATGGCATCGACACCTTCAATATTGATATCCACCCATTCTTTACGGTCCAATTCCCAGTTCATCACCGGAATTTTCTGGGTCTGAGCCACCTCATGGATCGCTGTATCTATACATCCGTTCAACAGCTCAAAGTCCACTTCCTGAGGACCAATCCATTCAAAATCCTCTACCCTCTTATTGTGATTCTTCCGTGGCGGCAAGTGAAAGAAATCGTCCTGAGAAAGCAGCAACACCTTCTTGCCCTCTTCTTCGAGCAACTGTACCATGGCCTTTGCTAGCGTCGTCTTTCCACAACCACTTTCTCCGCTGATTTTATAGACCTTCGCAGGACGTTGGTCGAAGATCTCACGTGCCAGACCGCGTGCAATCCGAACCACCATCTCCCGTGAATCCTCTTGTGGACGCTCGAATACTTGCTTAAAGCCTGGTTTCTTCGCTTTCGCAGCCAAAGCCAACAAATACCCTGCGGCAGAAAAACACAAATTCTGCACCCCGCCTGGCTTTAGGTTGTAGTAATCGTAAAATTCAGCAAACGGGTGGGTCTCGTGATTGGTTGAGAGAAGGGTTTCAAAACGGTCCAGCAACCCCAACTCAGCGCGGTCCAATTCTTCTGTCATTGCTGCCGAAAAACCTTGCGTCAACCCCCAAACCCCGCCGTTATGGAACCGGCCCGGGTGGTTTTTAAATTCGTAAGCGAAGTTCGACTGAATACTCTCCCACAAAGGGTCTTGCTCGTCAATTATGGGCCAATGTGCCGGTGCCAAACCGCTCCTCAGCGGGCCGTCCATCCAGCGCTCAAAGGCTTTATTCATGGTGATTTTTGAGGCAGCACCTACCAAAAAAGCGATGGACCACCCCAATGCGTCCACACGATTGTTCAAGGCACCCGGCGTAAAACTCATAAGTAATCGATCGCCCCCTTCGGCCTTAGCCAGTGCATCATTTTGACGCGAAGTAAAGAGGCTTACAGCATCCGCGGGCTCGCCAAAGAAATGAGCTTTGACGCTCAACAAAATATCCACTGCTTTCTTGCGGTACCCGTTGTGGTTGAGCAGACGCCCAGCCTTCTGAAGCATCCAGTAGCGCAAAACATTATTTAACAGAATGTACCCTTCCACAGGGTATTCGTCAGCCCAGTTGCTGGACGCCGGAGTGTACATTAAATGCTTATTGTTAAACTCCCATGCATGGGCGCGGTATTCGATAATTTCAAGTTGGTGCTCCACCCGCTTTTTCAGTTCTGGTCGATCCACCTGCTCCAAATAGCTCAATGCTGTGATGGCCCACCAGAAAGGGCTGTCAGTACGGCCTACAGGACCGCCATAGCTCACCGTTTCCATTGCGCCACTCTCTGAAAAACTCACATTGGAAGGAAAAACACCGTGATCCCCTACAGCATTCAACAAATTTTCGATAGACGCCTCAACGGCTGGATACAGCGCCTTGTGCTCATGTGCCAAAATCGCTAGCGAGGCAATGGCACTGTCGCGCGACCATAATCGGGCGTAGTTATCTACATCCTGAGCGGTGGCAACAAAGCCAAACGGCTTGACACTTGCAGT